>CAYXGP010000181.1:0-17816 GCA_964464515.1 uncultured Enterobacterales bacterium | reverse complement strand
TCGCGGTTCCTCGTTCATACGGACCCACGGAAGCGCGGTTTCGCGGACCCACGGAAGCACGGTTGCGCGGTTGCACGGTTGCACGGTTGCACGGTTCCGCGAGACCACGAGCAGTCGCCTCTGTCTCGACCTGGTGGAACGCGCCACGGAAGCGCAGCGCAACGATCTGCGACTCAACAACCGAGGGGCATCACGACAAGCCCGAGAGGCCCGCAGTCAATTCGCCCGATTCAGCTCCCACGAATAATCGAGACTCGTCGAATAATCGACATCCGAGTCACCGCCCTCCCGATACGCAGACACAAACCCCTGCGCCCCGCCGTGGCTCCCATCGAAGTCCCCACTGAACCAATTGAACAACTGACTGATCCCATTCGGCCCAGCGCCCTTCCCCGGGTGGGAGACATACCCGACCGCGGCCTCGTCGAGCTGATCCCACACCATGTCCCCCTGGAACGCCCCGTCCAGGATGTCCGGACACCCCTGGCTGGCACAGTTCAGTCCCATGTGGATGCGCGCGTCGATCTGCCCGTCGGGCCACGTCTCGGCATGCCACGTCCACACCTGCGACTGCACCTCGTCAGAGTCGGTGTAGCTCTCCACCGACTCTGCATGGCCCCGGATGACGCCGTGCTCCAGCATGTTGAGAGAGAGCGACAGCCCACCGACCTGCACCATCTCGCGCGAGAACAGATCGAACGTATTCTTGGGCTCGGAGACCCCGCCCCAATCGGGATCGGCCTCCAGCTCATCGAGCACGGCCTGAATCGTCCACGCGTTGTACAGGTTGAGCCAATAGGCCAGCCGCTCGTCGGCGTCGGAGAGCCCGCTGGGATCGACCGTGCCGAGCTGGGCCAACGTGTCGGAGACCGCCATCCGAGCCTCGGCGCTTTCCAGCATCGTGGTGTAATCGACCCCGCGCATCTGCCCGCCGGTGATGTCCATCGGGTCGGTGTGCTGACGCATCAGCGAGTCGAACGCATACAGGCGGAGCGTCGAGGCGTCGGCCAGCTCCTCGAGCGTGGTGAGCGAGACCTCGACGGTCGATCCGCCGAGCACGGTGCCAGCGGGGACGTACTGCCCGCAGGCCAGCATCATGGGAAGGAGCACAGGATTCATCAGAGCCTCCGTGCCCGTGAAGACGGGCGCGCCTCGGTGTCGTTACGCGGCCGTCTTCCGGGGGCGGGTGCGTGGTTCACCTGCCCTCCGCGGCGAGCATCCCCTCGATGGTCTCCACCGCCGCGCCATAGCCGTCCGGGTTGTAGCCGCGGTAGCGGATCACCCGCTCGCGATCGATGACCGCGAACTCGGGGTTGTCGTTGATGAGCTGGTAGGCGTCGGAGACCACGTTGCCCTCGTCCCACAGCACCGTGCCGTCGGTCTTGGTGAGGACGTGCCACAGCGCGATGTCGTCAAACGTCGTGGTGTCGGACAGGATGGTCAGCACCGCCACGCCCTGAGCGGCGTTCTTCTCGGCGAATCGCTCGATCCCTGGAGCCAGGGATCTGCACGTCCCTCACGAGAAGCCGGACAGATCGATCAGCACGATGTCGCCCTCGTACTCGCTCAGCCGATGCTCTCTGCCAGCCGCGTCCAGCAGCGCGAAGTCCAGCGCGCAGTCGCCGACCTCCACGCCCTCGACCGCGCCGTCGCAGCCCGCGGGGGTGCCGCCCGTGCTCCCACCGCTCGTGGAGCTCCCGCCTGAGGTGGCTCCGCTCGTGGTCCCCCCCGTCGTGGTCCCGCCGCCGGTGGTTCCTCCCGTCGCGCCGCCTGTGGTTCCTCCTGTGGCTCCGCCGCTCGTTCCTCCTGAAGAGCCCGTCGCCGAAGCGGTCGTCTGCCCGTCTGCGGCGGAGGTCGCGTCGGGCTCCTCCTCGCCGCAGGCCAGCAGCAGCGTCAGCGAAGTGAGCGCGGTCAGGCAGAACATCGACCGGTGTGTCAAGGACAAGCGAATCATGGGGCCTCCTTCCTGCGCTGGATCATATCGGCTCTCGCCGCTCCGAGGCAGCCCATCCACAGCATCCCCACGCCAAAGACCCGCGGATACCCCGCCAGCGAGCGCCATCCACCCAGCAGCTCCGGTCGATCGAACCCCCAGTCCGGCACCAACAAGACCGCCGCCGCCAGCACCCAGCCCCGCTGCTTCGGAGCCTCCGCCCACAGCACCGCCGCCGGGAGGGCCGCCAGCAGCATGTGGTGATCTTCGGCGAACGGCGCCCCCAGCAGCGCCGCGCAGGTCCACAGCGCGAAGCCCACGCCGCTCGCGCCCGGCCGCAGGTGCCGCCCGGCCAGCAGGGTCGCCGCCGCGATGACCCCCGCCCCGATCAGGTATGGCCCGCTCCCCAGCCCAGGCAGCGGCGGATCAGGACCGAGCGCCGGGTGGAACGTCGTCAGGTGCAGGGCCAGGCTTCGCCAGGTCTGGTAGGCCAGCGCCATCGTGGTGTCGGCGTTCGTGCTCTGCGGCACCTGCTCCAGCAGGAAGAACCGCCACGCCGCCGCGCCGACGAGCGGCAGCGTGATCAGCCCACCCGCCGTCGCCCACAGCGGGGTGGCGAGCGCCCCGCGGAGCCTGCCCGCCACCAGCCAGCCGGCGGTCTGCGGCAGCCCGTACCAGCCCCGCGCCAGCACCATCGGCGCCAGCCCCAGGCCGCCGATCAGCGGCCGATCGCGCCGCCACCCCCAAAGCCCCACGCAGTGCAGCGCCAGCATCAGCGGGTACACCTGCCCCACCGCCATCCCCGCCGCCACCGGCTGCGACAGCGCGACCGCCGCCGCGAACACCGCCCCGGCCCGCAGCCCGAGGGGCGCCGCCAGCCACGCCACCGATCCCAGCAGCGCCGGGGTGAGCACGCCGAGCAGCCAGATCTTCCGCGCCAGCGGATACTCCCAGCCGCTCACCGGGAGCGCCGTGAGCGACAGGGTGGGGGGGCCCAGCATGCGGTCGGACGGAAATCCCTCCGCCGCCATCCGCTCCGCGAGCCACGCGTCGTCGTACAGCTTCACCGCGGGCGTTCCCGCCCGGATCTCCCGCGCCACCACCCAGTACCCGGGGAAGCTCGTGCCGACCGCGTCCAGGTGAGGGACGACCTGCCGGTGGAGCACCACCGCGGTGAGAGCGACGGCGATGAAGACGACGCCGAAAAGGTTGCCCCGTGTCACGCCCACCTCGCGCTCCAGGATCCCCGGGGGTTCTCGGAGAACCGCAGCGAGCCGCCTAGGGCTCCAGCAGGATCTCCTCCTCGCCCATCGCGCACAGGACCTGCTGACTCTCTTCCGGCGCGCACTCCAGGCTCAGCGGCCCGGAGATGTCGAGCATGGTCTTCACCGCAGACCGCCCGATCACCTTGACCGAGAGCTCGTACTCCCCCGACGCCACGTTGGTCTCGCCGCTGGGCGTCCCCTTGAGCACCTTGTCGCCCGCGGCGTCCTTGAGCTTGATCCACTGGATCTGGTCATCGGAGGCAGAGACCTCGATCGTGTGTCCACCCGAAGCGGCGGGGGCCTCTGCAGCGGCGACCGCGGTCGTCGTCGCCGCGTGGCGTCCCTTCAGGAACCACCACCCCGCGGCCGCCGCCACGACGATCAGGATCAACATCAGGAAGCCCGCCAGCGTGCCCACGACCACCAGCATCATGCGCTGCTTCTCACGGGGGTCGTCTTCCTCTTCGACCGGCGCGAGGTTCCGCGTGGTGCTCTGCCCGCCCCCAACGCGCGCGATCGGCGGCATCGGCTCGGCGATGCTCTCTGTGAGCATGCTGTCGTCGAGCCGCTGGGTGGCCTCGTCGAGCCGCTGGGTGGGCTGGACATCGAGGCCGCCGGAGAACTCTCCGTGGCCGGGATTGGCCTGCCGCACGGTGGGCTGCACCCACTCGGTGGGCTCCATGAACGCCTCACCCTGGTGGGCCTCCTGCGGCGAGTGCACCCACTCGGTGGGCTCCATGAACGAGGGCTCTTCGCCCATGGGCTCGCTCGCGGGGCCGCTGCCGAAGCCATCGCCCATGTCGACCAGCCCGTCGGAGAACAGGGGATCGGAGGGATCGGAGACCAGCGCGCTGTTCACCGCCGCCGGTCTCGCCGATGGTCCTGAAGAATGCGCAGGGGCGGGGCTTCGCGAGGAGCGCTCGGCGACCAGCCCGCCGCCCGGTGATCCATTCGACCCGTGTGACCCTTGAGACCCGTGGCTGCTCAAGCCCCCGAGGCTACCGTCGGCGCCGAGGGTCTCGGTGGCCTCGGGCTCGCCGCTGACGAAGATCTGCGAGCCGCTGAGGTCGCCCTTGTCGAGCCCTCCGTACGTCTCGCGCGCCAGCCGACCGACCGTCTCTGCCGCGAAGCTGTCGAGCGATGAGCCCCCCGCCTGCTCCGAGAAGGCCCGCAGCAGCTTGACGAGCTGCCCGGCCGTCAGCCGCATCTCGGGCTCGAACGCCATCATGCGACCGAGGGTCTGGCGGAAGGAGGCGTCCCACTGCTCGTTGGGCAGCTCCAGGTGACCCAGCGAGGCGATCAGCTCGCCGATGTAGGCGTCGTGCTCGGCCTGGTCGAGCGGCAGCAGCGGGAGCAGGCGCCCGGCCAGCATCTCCACCACCAGCACGCCCAGGGAGTAGATGTCGGAGACGTGATCGCCGCGCTCTCCGAGGCGCCGCTCCGGCGACATGTACTTCATGCTGCCGAAGCGCAGCACCCCCGTTTTCGCCAGCCGCGCCTCGTGCTGGAAGCGAGCGGTGCCGAAGTCCAGCACCTTCACCTCGCCCTCGATGCTCAGCATGATGTTGCTGGGCTTGAGATCGCGATGGACCACAGCCAGGGGCTCGTTGCGGCCGTAGGGCACGCGCTCCCAGGCCGCCTCCAGCGCGCTCGCGGTGTCCTGCGCGATCTTGAACACGGACCGCGAGGGGATGCGGCGCCCCTGCTTTCCGAGCATCTCGATGAGCTGCTTGAGATCGACGCCGTCGACAAACTCCATGACGATGGTGGGCCTGCCCTGGAATTCCACCAGGGCCTCCACGCGCAGGATGTTGCGATGGTGCAGGCGCGCCAGGAGCTGCGCCTCGTCGCGGGTGCGGGCCAGGAGCTCCTCGGAGCCCGACCACTCCTCCTTGAGGACCTTCACGGCGACGATCCGCGCGAGCCCGTCCACCCCGATGGTCTCGGCCAGGTAGACGCGGGCGAATGTGCCGGAGCTGCGCTCCTGCAGGAGGGTCAGCTCGTAGGGATGACTGGCGGGCTCGGCGGTGACAGGACGCAAGATGATGACGGGCTGGGAGTGGCGTTGACGGGGCAGAGAATCAGCCCAGCGGGCCCCACCGCGGGAACCGCACGGGCGGAAGTGTAGCACGCAGGACCACCACCATGGCCGCTCCGCCGGGGCTGTCCGTGCCAGGGCCCAACCATGCCGGAGCCGCGCGCGGGTTCGCGCCGCCGGTTAGACCGACGGTCGCTGGTGTGACTATTATCTTGGCGCCACCGATCCCAACTCCCCGTCTGCCCTGAGACCGCCGTGAACCCGACGCGATCCAGCATCCTCCCCCGCGCCCTCGCGGCGCTGCTCGCGGCGTCCGCGCTCGTCGGCTGTGAGCAGATCGAGGCCCTGATAGGCGGCGGTCCAGGCCCCGCGATCGAGGTCGCGGACGGCGCGCTGCGCTCCGGTGACCTCCCGGGGGCTGCAGACGGCTACATCGCCGCCGCCGAGGAGCACCCTGACTCCGTCGAAGCCGCCACGGGCGCCGCGCTCAGCGCGCTGATGATGGGCGACACCGACCGCGCCGATCAGTTCCTGGAGGCGGTGGAGGGAGAGGCCGGCGAGGCGCTCGGCGAGGTGAAGCTGCGGCGGGCCCTGGTGGCGCTGGAGGCTGGAGACGTCGACGCGGTGGGCGAGCACGCGCGGGCCAGCGGTCTGCCGGCCGGCTACCTGCTCGCGGCCGAGGTCGCCCTGGCCGACGGCGAGCGCGAAGACGCCGCCGAGCTGCTGGCGCAGGCGCAGAGGGCGGGCGGCATCATCGGCGAGACCGCCGACGCCTACCTGGCGCTGATCGAAGACGACGAGCCGCTCGTCTCGGGGCTGAGCGAGGCCCAGGCGCTTTGGGCCCTCGGCGAGCAGAAGGTCGCCGTGCGCAGCGTCGAAGAGCTGGTCAAGAACCTCCCGGAGAGCCAGCAGGACCGCGAGAGCCAGCAGCTCCTGTGGGCCGGCCGCGCGGCCTCGGTCGGCGAGACCGAGATCGCCACCAGCATCCTCGACACCCTCATCTTCGCCCCGGAGGGGCAGACCTGGCGCAAGGTCGCCACCCAGGCGATCATCGCGTGCGCAGAGGGCGACGGCAAGCGCTGCCTGGCCCTCTTCCAGACCCTCGAGGGCAAGGCGCCCGAGACAGGACTGGCCGACGCGCGCGCCACCGCCGCCTATCTCATCGCCCGCCAGGACGCGGAAGTCGCGCGAGCGCTGGCGGGTCCGTACGTGTCGGCGGCGTCCGCACGCGCGCTGGTCGAGGCCGGCGATCTGGAGGCCGCCCGCGAGTCGGCTCCTGCCGGCGTCTACGCCCGCTACCTGGGCTCGGGAGGTTGACAATGAACACGCGTCTTCTGCTCTCCACCCTGTTGTCCGGCGCGCTGCTCGCTTCGGGGCCGGCGCTCGCCAAGAAGAAGGACGGCGAAGGGGTCAACGTCAAGGTCACGGTGCTCGACGACGTCGGCGCCCCCATCCCCACCGCCGTCATCCGCCATCCGCAAGAGGCGGATCGCCACCGCGTCAACTCCCTGACAGGCGCCTGGGAGGGGAGCGTGCTCTACCTTCCGGACGGCAGCGAGATGATCTTCACCCCGGGGATGAACATCGAGTTCGAGATCTCCGCCCCGGGCTACATGACGCGGATCGTCCAGTACGACATCCGCAAGCGCAAGAACAACATCGAGGTCTCGCTGCCCACCCTGGTCATGGACGAGGCGGGCATCGAGGAGCCGATCATCACCTTCGGGCGGGACAAGCCGCGCGACGCCGGCGGCGCCGGCCCTGCGAACTAGCTCCCTGGAGACAGGGGCGCTCTGGAATCGGGGCGCTCCGGATTCAGGACCCGAGGAGTCCAATCGTGAAGAAACGCTTGATCATCCCCTTTGTCTGCGTCGTCGGACTCACCGCCGGCGCGGCGCTCGCCGAGGAGAGCTGGTCGTCGTTCGACGCCGCGTTCCCGGGCCTCCCCTGCAAGGACGGCTGGGCGGCGTGTGTCGTCGATGACGTCGTGGTGAGCCCGGGAATGGTGCTCGACCAGGGCTCGCGCCCCCACCCTGCCCACATGCGGCTGGGCTTCTTCGATCTCGATCCGCTCCCGGGGTTGTCCCCCTTCGGCGATCTGTCTGCCTACGAGCAGAACGACGTCGCCGCCGCAGAGCCCGCCCCCCGCGCCCAGCCCCGCGCCAGCTCGCGACCGGCGGCCACGAAGGTGCGCGCGAAGAGCCGCCCCACGGGCGCCAGCGCGCGGGCGACCACCCGCACCGCCAGGAGCACCCCCAGCAGCACCTCGAGCAGCCCCCCGGTGGGCACCGCCAGCCGCGCCTCCCGCGAGCCGACCGATCGCTCGTCCCGCGGCGCTGGCTCCAGCCGCACCATCGGCATGCCCTCGACCCAGCCGACCAATCCGCCGCGGGATGATCCCAGCTCCGGGACGTCCTCGATGCCGCCGCTCGGTCTCGTCCCGGCCGGCAGCCCTCCCCGTGCTTCCACTGAGCCTGCAGCGACCACCAGCGCGCCGGAGCCAGCGGGGCTCGCCACCCGCTCCACCCCGCCCCCGACCGCCGCGACAGAGCCCGCCAGCGAGCCGGTCGCCTCGATCGCGCCCGCTCCGGTGGCCCCCATGCCCGCGGCGGCCTCCGACACCTGCGACGATCTCATCTCTCTTGAGGGTCCCGCGATGCTCGGTGAGCTGTCGGTGGGTCAGCGCAAGTGCCTGGAGGGCCGGCTCGCCGGCGGCGCCGCGCAGACGCAGAAGAACAAGATCAGCCGCGTGCTCATCGCAGACGCGGAGGGCAGGCGCGATCAGGCCGACTGGGAGCGTCTGATGAAGCGCCACCTCGAAGACATCGACCGCTCGGATCCGAACCTCTGCTTCAAGTACTCCATCCACCTGTCGCGCGGCGGCGCCGCGCGGGCGCACGGCGTCATCCGCTGGGCCGACTACGCGCTGGAGAACAAGTCCTCCTGGAAGGGCGCCAGCTACACCCGCAACGTCTACGGCCTCTACAAGCTGCGGGGGCAGGCCGCGAACCGCCTGTGGCAGTCCGCCGAGAAGAAGTTCGTGGCCGATCGCAGCGACGTGAACAAGGGCAAGGCAGAGCGCTACCGCGACATGACCAAGAACTACTCGCGAGAGTGGCTCGACTACGCCAAGGCCTCCTCGCAGGACACCAAGGCGCCGTTGGCGCTCTGTGTCTCCGCCTCCGGCAACCGGGAGTTCTGTGAGGGCTGAGGCGGCGATCACGCTCGCGCTGCTGCTGGCCTGCGGAGCCGAGGACGGCACCCCGAGCGGCGCGGAGTCCCCCGCTCCGGCGGCCGCCGTGGCCACGGCAGGGCCGATCCCCGCCGAGCTGATCGGCAGCACCTGGCCGACGCGCATGGCCGACGACGCCACGCGCGCGCCGTACGAGGGTCACGCCGGCTGGACCGCGCTGTTCACGCGCCGGACAGACGCCGCGCTGGGTGCCTTCTCCGGCGGCGAAGATCCCGCAGCGCTGGCGCGGGTCCACACCACCTACGCGGCGTTCTACCAGCAGGCCGCCCTGCTGGCGGCCAACTCCACCTGGGGGGTCTACAGCCACGATCACCAGGCGGCCGACCCCGCGGAGGTCACCGTGCTGGTGGCGGCTGCCGCGGGCCTACGGGGCGACTGCGATGCGCTGAAGGAGGCGCTCGCGGTGGAGGCGCCGGCCGCCGTCGCCGCGCAGGCGGCGGCCTGGAAGGCGGCGAGCTGCCCCGGCGTCGAGATCGATCCCGAGCCGTTCCCGAGTGATGACGCCGAGCGCGCCGCCGGCGCGGCGCCGACGGTCGGCGCGCTGCCGCACTACCGCTTCACCGAGCAGACCGAAGACGGACGCGAGGTGGCCGCGGCCGACCCCACCAGCCTGCTGCTGCTGGCGCGCTGGCACGAGAAGGCCGCCCGAGATCTCGCGCCGGACGCCGGACCGGTCATCGACCAGCTCCTGGCGCCCTGGCGCATCACCCCGCCGAGCGCCCCCGCGCAGACGCAGCAGATGTCCGACGACTGGCTGTTCGCCGGTTTTCTGCTCGCGCCGTCCGACGCGGCGTTCCTCAGCGACGTCCGACGCGCCGAGGGGCCGGACGCTGGCACCGCCGCGGTGTCCGCTTGGAGCGAGCGCAGCCCGCTCGCCGCGGCGGTGGCGCCCGCGCTGTCCGACGGCAAGGTCGATGTCGATCGCGTGCTCGACAACGCCGCAGCAGTCCGCCGGCAGATCACCGCGGAGATGGAGCGCGTGTCGGGGGGCGAGGCGGGTTTCCATCGTCCCTTCGCCGACATCGCTGGCCTGGCGACCCTGCGCGCAGGGATGATGGTGGCCGACGCCGCCGACCAGTATCGCGACGCTGGCATCTTGCGGCTCAACACGCTGGAGCGTGCGACCGGGCCCCTGGCGGACCCTGTCTTTGCGATCTCCGTGGCGGCGTGGGACGCTGGCAACCGCAACCCGCTGCGGGGGCAGGAGCTGGTGCATCAGCTTCTCCCCCGGTTCCCCGCGCTGGAAGCAGCGCGTTATCCGCTCGATGCCATGCACATCCGCCTGAGCCGGAATTCAGTCGACCGCCCCCCCGTTCACTGACGCTGCCCCTCCACTGAAGTCAAAGGCACATGCTGAAGACCCCCCGCAACACCCACGCCCCCGAGGGTGAACGATGGCCCTGAAACACGCCTTGAAGGCGGCCGGGCTCACCGCCCTCGCGGCGCTGGGGATGGCCGCGACGCTGGCCTACAATGAAGAGAGCCTGCCCACCTCGCTCAACCCGCTGTTCGCCTTCTCGATGGTCGATTATCGCTCGCAGGAGCTGGTGTTCGATCGGCTCTGGTACCACGACGCCATCACCAACGAGCTCCGCTCACGCATCGTGGACAAGTGGGAGCTGGTCGACGCGGGCCGCGGTGTCAAGCTGACGATCAAGAGCGGCGTGAAGTGGCACAACGGAAAGTCACTGTCATCGAAGGATGTGTGCTTCACCGTCAGGGCGATGCTCGACCCGAAGACGCCCAGCGCGATCGCCTCCGGCTACCGCGAGGTGCTCGCCGACTGCGACACCCAGGGCGGCAGCACCGCGGTGATCACGTTCACCCGGGTCTTCCACAACCCCCGCGATCGACTGGGTTTCGCCATCCTCCCGCAGAGCGAGTTCGACGGCACGGCCATCACCCCCGACCTCGAATTCTCTGCGCGGCCGGTGGGCACCGGCCCCTTCAAGGGCTCCAGAGGTCGCCGCGAGGTGAAGTTCGATGCCTTCGCCAACGCCCACCACGCCCCCACCATCTCACAGCTGCAGCTCCGCGAGGGCGGCGATCCGCTGGTGCAGGTGAAGACGCTGATAAACAACGGCGTGCAGGGCATCATCGCGGTGCCTCCGCCGATGCGGCCCGATCTCAGCTCATCCGACGAGGTGGCGCTGAAGTCCTACGACCTGCGCTCGTGGTGGTACATCGCGGTCAACACCAGCAGCGGCGTGTTCGCCGACAAGCGGGTGCGACAGGCGCTCAATCTGTTGATCGACCGCACCGCACTGCGCGAGCTGGCCATCGGCGTGAAGCCCGACCAGCAGAACAGCCCCTGCGAGTTCATCTCCGGGCCGTTCGTGCAGTCCAGCCCCTACTACAACCGCGCCATCCCCGTGCAGGAGCGCTCCGACCGCGCCACCGCCGAGGCGCTGCTCAGCGAGGCGGGCCTGGAGAAGGTCGGGGGCCGGTGGAACCACGACGGCGCCTCGGTCGATCTGCGCATCGGCATGCTCGCGCCGCTGAACAACGAGGCGCCCGACCTGCTGTCCCAGATCGGAAACCAGCTCGGCGCGGGCGGCTTCGGTCGCCAGGAGAGCCGGCTGTCGGTCGATGAGTGGAACCGCAAGGTGGTCACGGGGCAGGCCTCCGGCGAATTCGACCTGCTGGTGGGCAAGTGGTCGTTCGGCCTCGTCGAAGACGTCAACGATCTGTTCCACACCCGCAAGGGCCAGGAAGGCAAGAAGAACATCTTCGGCTACAGCAACAGCTCGGTCGACGCGATGCTCGACGAGTTCGAGAGCGCGCGGACGGACACCGCAGCGCAGGACGCCTACCACAAGCTGCACGAGCAGCTGGCCTCCGAGCTGCCGTACCTGTTCCTGTGGAAGCTCGACACCAAGAGCGCGTGGCGGACCGAGGTGCGCGGCAACATCATCGCGCCGTACCACTACTTCACGGAGATCGACTCCTGGCGCTACGAGCCCTGACGGTACGAGCCCTGACTGTGGGGAGTCTCCCATGAACCGCTGGTGGCTTCGCCCCGCAGTCCGCGCCATGGCGGCGCTGGCCCTTCCGTTGCTGGTGCCGGCGATCATCACCTGGCTGATCTGGGCGCTACCCGGCGATCCCGCCAGCATCATCTGCCCGCCGGAGTCTTGCGGTGGTGGCGCGGCGCTGGCGAAGCGCTGGAACCTCCACAGCGGCCCGTGGGTGTTCTTCACCGGCTGGTTCTCCTCGGCGATGATGGGCGACTTCGGCAACTCGTGGCGGCTCCAGCAAGGCGTCCCTGTCGCGGAGCTGCTGGCGGAGGCCATCCCCAGCACCATGGTCCTGATCGGGCTGGCGCTCGTTCCGCTGGCGGTGGGGGCGGGCGGGGCGGCCACCAGAAAGCTGCCCGCGCGGCTCGATCCACTCCTGCAGGCCCTCGGCACGATCCCCGCCATCGTGCTGGCGCTGGTGGGCGCGGCCATGGTGGAGCTGACCTGGGGCGCACACTCCTTCTCCACCACCGGCACGTTGGTCCGTCTCGCGGCGGGCGCGGTGGTGCTGGGCATCGCCGACGGGGCGTTCTCCGGGGCGGTCACGGGCACCCGGGGGCTGTTCACGCGCGAGCGCCAGCAGCGGTACGTGGGGGTGGCGGTCCTTCGCGGCGAGCGCACGCTCTCCAACACGCTTCCCAACCTCACTCCCGCGTTGGCGGGCCAGCTCCGCGCCCGCACGATGCACCTGCTCAGCGGCACCGTCGTGGTGGAGGTGGTCCTGCGCATCAACGGCCTGGGTGACCTCCTGTGGGGCGGCACGCTGCTGCAGGACTTCGGGGTGGTGCTGGCCGCGGCGACCATGTTCGCGGCGCTGTCGGCGGCGCTGCTGCTGCTACAGGCCGTCGCGGAGATCGCCGTGGCGGTGTGGGTCCGCCGGTGCCCTGAGGTCCCCGGACAGGTGGAGGCGGCGTGAGCGCGCGGCTCCGCAGTGCGTCCAGCGGTGGTGCGTCCAGCGGTGGTGTGTCCAGCGGTGGCGTGTCCAGCGGTGTGTCCAGCAGCGACGCGTCCGACAGCGGCGCGTCCCGCGGTGGCGCGCCCAGCGGTGGTGCCCTCCGCAGGGGCGACCTTCGCAGCGGCGAGCTCCGCGGACGCGCCCTCTGGCTGCTCCTGGCCGCGAGCTGCCTGGCCCTCTTCATCAACTGGTCGTTGGCGGCGCCCGAGCACCTGCCGGTGCCCATCCTCGACCAGTCCCACGCGGGTCCGCTGGAGCTGTGGCCGTTCGGCGCCGACAGCCGCGGCCGACCGCTGCTGGCCTACGCCACACAGGGAGCGCGGGTCGTCGCGCTCCCCGCGGTGGTCTCGGGGGTGGTGGTGGCGGTGTTCGCCATCCTCGGCGGGCTCCTGCGCGCGGCCGGCTGGTCGCGCACCGACGCGGTGATCGCCGGCTTCTCCGAGGTGGTGAGCGCGCTGCCGCGCATGGTGGTCATCCTGGTGGTGGCGCTGATCGTCCCGCGGGATCTGCGGGGGCTGCTGCCGCTGGCGGTGGTCTGGGCGGTGCTTGCGGCCCCCGGGGCGATGGACGAGGCGGCGGCGCTGGCCCACCGGCTGGGCGGCGCGCGCTTCGTGGAGGCCCTGCGCGCCCACGGCTTCTCCTCCGCGCGCATCTACCTGGTGCACGTGGTGATGCTGAACCTGCGGCCGGTGGTGGTCCGCCAGGCCGCGGAGGTGATGATGCAGGTGGTCTTCCTGGAGATCGCCCTGTCCTACCTGGCGCTGGCGGAGTCGGAGCCCTCGCTGACCCACCTCGACAACCAACACAGCTGGGCCGACCTGCTCAGCCAGGGTTACCCCGCCCTGGTGCTCGACGGCGTCCCCACGATGCATGCGTTGGCGCTGGGCCTGGGCCTGGTCGCCATGGTCGCGCTGATGTCGCATGCCCTCGAGCGTGCGGCGCGGGCCCGATGACGACGCTCATCGCCTTGGAGGGGATGGAGATCCGCGCGCCGGGCCGCGCGCTGGTGAGCGACGTGGCGCTGACGGTCGAGCCCGGCAAGGTCACCGCGCTGGTAGGCCCCTCGGGCGCGGGCAAGTCGCTGACGGCGCGCGCGTGCATGTGCGTGCTCGACGTCGCCCCGGGCCTCACGGCGGGCACGCTGCGCTACCCGGCGCTCGACCCCGATCGCGACTGGTTCGAGGGCGTGCGTGGCGGCGGCGCGGCGGCGCAGCAGCGGCTGCTGGAGCGCTCGCGGCACCTGCGCGGCGCCTACTTCACCTACTCCCCGCAGGCCGCCAGCTCGGCGCTCAACCCCGGGCGCACCATCGGCCGACAGCTCGAGCTGGCCATCGCCCGGCGCTTCGCCCCGCCGACCCATCCGGGCCCCGAGATCCGCGACATCCTGGCGCGAGTGGGTCTGGGTCCGGAGTCCGCCTCCGCGCTGCCTGGCGAGCTCTCCGGCGGGATGTGCCAGCGGGCAGCCCTGGCCGTCGCCATCGCCCCCAGGCCCCGCCTGGTGATCGCCGATGAGCCCGAGACGGGCCTCGATCCGGTGCTGCGGCGAGCGGTGGTTGAGCTGCTGGTGAGCGTCTGCAAGGAGAACGGCGCGGGCCTGCTGCTGATCTCCCACCACGCGGAGACGGTGCGGCGCATCGCCGACGGCGTGGTGCGGCTGCCGGGACCACAGACAGCCGACACAGAGGCATCGGCTCCGGAGACCCCCAACCGGGAAACAGCGGATCTGGAGACAGCGGATCTGGAGACAGCGGATCTGGAGACAGCGGATCCGGGGGGCGGGGCATGAGCCAGCCCGTCGTCCGCGTCGAGGACCTCTACAAGCGGTTCGAGCAGTCCGGCCCGTGGCCGTGGAGCCCCACCCGCGGCGTGGCGGCCGTGCGCGGGGTCGACTTTACCGTGGCCGAGGGCGAGGTCATCGCGCTCGTCGGTCAGTCCGGCTCGGGCAAGACCACCGTCTCGCGGCTCATCCTGGGACTGGAGGAGCCCACGCGGGGGCGTATCTTCCTGGACGGGCTGCGGTGGGACACCCTGAGCGAGCGCCAGCGCCGCGGTCACCGGGCGCAGTTCCAGTACGTTCCGCAGGACGCCATGGGCGCGCTCGACCCCCAACAGACGGCCCTGGAGCACATCGCCGAGACCATGCGGGTGCTGGGCGGCTGCGGCCGCTCAGAGGCGCGCGAGCGGGCGGCGGCAGCACTGGAGCGACTGGGGCTGGGTCATCGGCTCGGCGCGTTGCCGCGAGAGATGTCGGGCGGCGAGCAGCGGCGGGTGACGCTGGCGCGGGTGCTGGCGCTGGAGCCCCGTCTGGTGGTCGCTGACGAGCCCACGAGCGGCCTCGATCCCGATCGGCGCGAGTCCGTGCTGGAGGCGCTGGTGGGCAACCTGCCGCCGGGCGCCGCCTGCATCCTCGTGACGCACGACATGTCAGAGGCGCGCCAGTGGTGCCATCGCGTGCTGGCGATGCTCGCGGGCCGGGTCATCGAGGAAATCGACCTGCGCAACGACACCCCCCGGCACCCCTACGCGCGGGTGCTGTTCGATCCCTGGTCGGCGCCGGTCCCGCGCGGGCCGCTCGCGGAGGTGGGCTGCCCCGTCCCCCCCGACTGCCCCCTGCCCGACGCCAGCAGCAACCCGCGCTGCAGCGTCGACGCGCCTCCCCTCACGCCAATCGGCGACGACTCCATCAACGACGACCATCGCGTGGCGTGCCATGCGCTGGCTACGATGGAACCCGTCCGCGCTTCCAGCTAGACCGTCCCTCCCGACCGGAGCCGTCATGTCTGCGATCACCCGACTGCTGCCCCTCGCCACGCTGCCCCTGGCGCTGGTGTGCGCCGCGTCCGTCTTCGTCGGCGAGGCCCGCGCCGCTCCCAGCGCCGCGAAGATCGCCAAGGCGGAGGCGGAGCACCAGCGGCTCGCCGAGGAGATGCGCAAGTTCGCAAGCCGCAACGCCTGGCGGGGAGTGGAGGCGTCGTACAACAAGATGCTGGCGCTCCAGAAGGAGGGAGCGACGCTCAAGTACGACGACCACATGTTGGGGGTGGAGGCGGCTCGGGAATTCGGTCGGGTCACGCAGGTCCACGAGCGGCTCACGCGCGCCCACGCCGTCAAGCCCACCCCGCAGACCGAGCAGTGGATCGCCGACATCGACGCCAGCTACCGGCGGGTGAAGCTCTCCGCCGATCCCCGCTTCGAGGCGGAGGTGGCGCTCAAGCCCTCGATGGTGCCGTTCGACCCTGGGCAGCGCGCGGCCATCGGCGCAGCGGCGCACGAGATCACGGGCGGTCGCAACTTCGAGGGGCTGCTGCCGTTCGGCGACTACTCCTTCGGCGATCAGACGTTCACGCTCACCGCGGAGACGCAGGAGCTGGTGCGCGTGCACCTCATCCCGCAGCGACTCGCGGGCAAGCGGGGCGGCCGGGCGGCCACCGAGGAGCGCTCGGGGCTCCGCGTGGACCTCGGGCCGCTGTACACGTCGGTCGGCAGCTCGACGGCGGAGGGTGTGCAGGCGACGTCCTTCGGCGGGTTCGGCGTGCGGGCAGCGGTGGGCTGGGAGATGCAGCTCACCGGCGCGCTCGGCGGGGTTCTGCAGGGCGGCTACCACGGGCTGCTGCTGGGCTCTTCGGGAAAGACCTCCGCGATCGACGCCGCGCGCGATCTGTCCGCGCAGCCGGTCTCCGACGCCCAGCGGGACGCGATGTCGCTGTTCTTCGTGTGGGGAGGCCTGAGCTACTGGCCCAGCGACGCCCTGTCGATCAGCGTCGGCCCGTCGTGGGCGGGCGGACGAGCGGCGACGCTGGGGGTCACCTCCGACTGCGTCTCCGGCTCCAGGACCACCTGCGATCAGTCCGGCGCCTCCTGGGGCACGGCCGGCACCGACGAGGTGGCTGTGCGCGGAACGATCCTCGCGGGAGGCGGAGCGCTCTCGGTCGGCTATGCCATCGCCGAGCTGCCGGGAATGCGCTCCGTCCGAGGCGGGCTGAGCCTCAGCGGCGGCGCATACAGCGACCTCGCTCGCCTGTATCCCTGGGGTCAGCTCGCGTTCACCCTGATCCCTTCCGTTTGACCCCTGTTTTCCCCTCCCTGTTCGAGCCTCGGTTTGAACCCTCTGTCCGACTCACTGTCTGACCCTTCATCGTTTTCTGGAGAGGACGCGTGATCCACTCGCTCATCATCTCGCTCGGGCTCGGGCCGGTCCAAGCCGCCAGCGTCAGCGTGGCCGAAGCCGGCCACGCCTTCAACCCGAGCTGGTCGCCAGACGGCCAATGGCTGGCGTTCGAGGTCAATAAATACGAGGGCGCGGTCAGCCTGTACGTGGTCCGGGTGCGCGGCGGCGCGGCCTCGGGCACGCCGCAGAAGGTCGAGGTCCCCGGCTCCACGTCGTCGTTCTCCACGGGCAGCTCCATGGCGGCGGCCCCCACGTGGCACCCACAGGGGATGATGATCTTCGAGGGCAGCAACGCGGGCGGCACCAACCGGCTGTACTACTGGATGCCCGGCGGGCAGAAGGCCAGTGAGCTGCTGGACGTCGGGCAGGTCTCCGGCGATCTGTCGTGGCCGGCCATCTCCCCTGACGGAAAGTCCATCGCGTTCGTGAGCGACCAGACGGGCAACGGCGATCTGTACTCCTGGGACCGCTCGACCAACAAGGTCGCTGCGATCATCGAGTCGCCGTTCTCGATCATGGCCCCGCGGTTCTCGGTAGACGGCGCCTCCATGGCCTACTCGCGCAAGAACAGCGGCGGCGAAGATCTGTTCGTGTGGAAGGACGGCGGGAACACCCCGCGGATCGGCGGCAACGGCGATCAGACGCGGCCTGCCTGGCACGCCGACGCGGTGGTGTTCTTCTCAAACGAGCGCGGCGAAGACCACTGGGACATCGGGCTGTCGCGGGCGCCCGGAGACAAGTCCACGCTGGCGAAGGACGTGCGGCTGCCGCTGCGGGCCACGCCCGCGCTGTCCCCCGACGGCAATTGGGTGGCGCACGGCCACAACGATCCCGAGAAGGCGGGCAACATCACGCTGGTCAACCTGGGCAGCGGGAGCGCGGTGGACATCACGACGGGCATGGTCGCCGCCGGAGAGCCTGCGCTGGTGTCGGCGGACGGCCGCATCTTCCTGGCGTTCACCGCGCTGCCGGCCGACGACGCGACGTGGCGGCAGCTCCAGGTGATCGACGTGACGAATCAGATCCCCTGATCTCTCTTTAAGTCCGGCTCTATCTTTGAGTCAGGGTCTGTCTGGTTTCGCCCGGCCGAGGTCGGGCGACGCGCTCTTGCGTCACCCGCCGACAGAGGTTCCGACAGAAATAAACCACTGAGAGAGAACACTGTAGCGAGAACACTGAGAGAGAAC
>CAYXGP010000180.1:0-18021 GCA_964464515.1 uncultured Enterobacterales bacterium | reverse complement strand
CTTGCGCTGGTAACCGCAGCCTGCAGCGATGATTCGCCCGGCGATGGCGGTGATCGAGCAGGCGATGGCGCTGGGGATCCGGCCGGCCTACTACGCCGCCGAGGCAGAGGTCTGGATGGACCTCGGAGAGCTCGACGCGGCGAGCGAGAGCCTGTGGCTGGCCCAGCGGCTCGGTCGCGCCCGCGGAGTGATTCAGGCCGAGGCCCGCCTGCTGATGCTGCTCGGAAACCCCACAGAGGCGGTGGAGCTGCTCGACGGCCGCATCCAACGCAACCGGCGCGACCGGGACTTCTGGCTGCTGTTGGGCGAAGCCTGCCGGCAGGAAGGGGCCATCGATCGCACCGCCAAGATACTGGCCCTCAAGCGCTTTGAACGACTGGACTCTCCCACGCAGCAGGCCCTCCAGGCGCGGCTGCTGAGAGACCAGGGCGATCTCCCCGGGGCGCTCTCCGCGATCGAAGCGGCGCTGGCTGAAGCCCCGAGCAACCCACTCCTCAACGCGGTCGCCGATGAGCTCACCGCCGGGAGCCCCTGATGGCAACCTCCATCGCCTCGCTGCTCACCCTGCTGGCCTGCAGCACCGATCCGAAACCGGCGACCCCCACCGTGCCCGCTGCGCCCGCGGCCCGCGGGCCCTCGCTGCTGCTGGTCACGATGGACACCACGCGCGTCGATCGCATCGGCGCGTACGGCTACGCGGCAGCCGAGACCCCCACGATCGACCGGATCGCCGCCGAGGGGGTTCGCTTCGATCAGGCCTACGCGGTGGTGCCGCTCACGACGCCCGCGCATGCCTCGATGTTCAGCGGGCTGTACCCGACCCGGCACGGCATCCACTCCAACGGCGACGCGACGCTGCGGGAAGAGACGATCACCCTCGCAGAGCAGCTCGCGGAGAAGGGGTACCACACGGCGGGTGCGGTCTCCGCCTTCGTGACCACCCGCATCTGGAACCTCGACCAGGGCTTCGACGCCTACTTCGACAAGGTCGCCGCTGGCGCGGACGCGCGGGATCAGCGCTGGAGCCGCGAGCGCCGCGCCGAGACGGTGGTGGACGATCTGGAGGGCTGGCTGTCCACCACGCCCGAGGGCGAGCCCTTCTTCGCCTGGGCGCACTTCTACGATCCCCACGCGCCCTACACCCCCCCGGCGCCGTTCGACGAGCGCTTCAAGGAGCGTCCCTACGACGGGGAGATCGCCTACATGGACGCGCAGATCGCGCGGCTCGTGGCCCTGTCCGAGGCGCGCGCGGGGCCGGAGGGCGTCGCGGTGATCCTGGTGGCCGATCACGGAGAGTCCTTCGGCGAGAAAGACGAGCACACCCACGGCATGTACGCCTACCAGTCGACGATGCGGATCCCGTTCATCGTGCGGCCGCCGAAGCCGCTGCCGGAGGGGCGCGTGGTCACCGCAGCGGTGAGCAACGTCGACGTCGCCCCGACGGCCCTGGGGCTGCTCGGGCTCGATCCCCTCAAAGACATCGACGGCGTCGACCTGTCCGTCCACATCAAGGGAGAGGCGCCCGGCCGCGGGCCGGTCTTCCTGGAGGCGGAGACCCCTTACAACCGCTTCGGTTTCCACCCCGAGTGGGTCGCCGTCGAGACCCCCAGGAAGCTGTTCAGCACGCCGTCACCGCGCATGTACAACGTCGTCGAAGATCCGATGGAGAACGTCGATCGCCTGCCGGAGCAGGCCGCCGTCGGCGAGGCGCTGCGCGCGTTCGTCGCCGAGATCCAGGCCGCGCGGGTCGAGAACGACGACTTCTCCGCCAGCGCAGAGGTCATCGATCAGCTCGCGGCCCTCGGCTACATCGCCAGCGAGGCGGGCGGTCCGATGGATCTGGAGGGCGCCCTCGACGCCAAGGACCAGGCCACGCTCGTCGGACGCATCGAGAAGGCGCAGCGGCAGAGCCAGCGCCCGAAGACCCGCAAGAAGGCCGAAGCGGAGATGAAGGCCATCCTGGCCGAGCACCCCACGATGGGGGAGATGCGGCTGTCGCTGTCCCGGCTGCTGAGCCGGACAGGGCGCCTGCAGGAGGCACACGATCTGCTGCTGGAGGGGATCGACCACCAGCCCCAGAGCACCCTCCTCAAGTCCGCGCTCGCGTCGGTGATGGCCCAGCAGAACCGCTTCGAGGACGCGCTGGAGCTGGTCCAGATCGTCTACGAGCAGGTCCCCGGAGACGATCTCTCGCGCTTCGCCATGCTCAACTTCATGGAGGCGCTCGGGCGGGTCGAGGAGGCGCTCCAGGTGGGCCACGACTGGCTGGAGGTCGAGCCGGACAACAAAGGCCTGCTGGCGATCGTCGGCATCCTCGAGACCCGCTTCGCCGATCGCGCTCAGGGCGAGAAGATGTTGCTGGCGTCGCTCACCGACGACGTGCCGCGCCAGAACGTCCACCGCACGCTCGCCATCCTGGAATTCTCGCGCAAGAACATCCCGGCGGCGGTGCCCCACCTCGAGGCGGAGGTGGAGTGGTTCCCCCACAAGCCTGAGCTGCGGCTGGAGCTGGGCAACACCTACATGAAGCTCGAGCGCTGGGACGACGCCGCCGCGGAGTTCGAGATCCTCCACGCGATGGTGCCCAAGCGACCCGCGTCGCGCCGGCTGTGGGCGCAGGCCCTGTTCAATTCTGGAGATCCCGAGGCGGCGGCGAAGACCCTCGCGCCCACGCTGACAGAGTTCCCGGACGACCCGTGGGTGCTGCTGCTGCACGCCAACATCCTCGGGGCGATAGGGCAGATCGAGGAGGGCGACAAGGTCTTCAAGGAGGCGCAGGTGCTCCACGAGGCCCTGCGGAGGTCGATCGAGAAGGAGCGCGGAGTGCCGGTGCTGGTCGATCCCAGCCTGGAAGACCTCACGCTCCCGGGGCTCGACTGAGCCCGCTCTCCAAGGCCACCCTACTCGATCGTGGCGCCGCCGCTGAGCAGATACGAGCTGTAGACTCCGCGGTAGTAGTCGTCGATCCAGCCGGCGCTGTACTGGAGCTCTCCTCCCGAGAAGGACGCCGCGGCGAGCCCGTAGTAGGCGTCGTTGTAGGCGTAGGCCAGGTACGGTCCGTAGCCGCGGAGGTCGCTGTAGAAGGCCAGACTCAGCGGCGCGCGATCCACGCCCAGCCCTGCGCACCAGTCCAGCTCTCCGTTGTCGACGCTGGCCGCCCAGTCGTCGAAGGTGAACGCCACCTCGAACGAGAAGACGCAGCCCTCACACCGCAGGGGATCGATCGGCGCGCCTGCGGTCGCCCACCGCAGCGAGCAGTCCCAGACGCCTGATCCCGCCTCGCCCGCGACCTCGTTCTCAGCGAAGTCCATTCCGTGCCAGCCCGACCACGACGCGTAGGGGTTGGTGGACAGCGTCGGCTCGGTGGTGGTCGTGGTGTCGGTGGGCAGCGTGGTCGCGGCGCCAGTGTCGGCGGTCTCGCCCGAGCAGCCCGCCATCAGCAGCGCCGCGAGTAGATGGAAGTAGGGCCGCATTCGTGCTCCGCACGTCTCCGGAGAAGTCCCCGGTGCCTCCCCTATATCGACTCCCGCGAGATCAGAGACGCACCCGGCCCTTCGATCTCGCCGGTGGAAGAGGATACTCCTGGAGCATCTGGAGGAAAACCATGCGATACCTGATTCTGATCATTGCAATTGGCTGCACGGACAAGAACGACGACAGCGGAACGAGCACCAGCGGCAGCACCACCGGCGGCACCACCACTGGCGCCACCACCACTGGCGGCACCACCACCGGCGGCACCTCAGGCACCACGACCGGGGGCAGCAGCGGGAGCACCACCACCGGCGGAACGACCACCGGCGGAACCACCGAGGTCAATCCCTGGTCGCTGCTCGACTACACCGCGGGCATCACCCGCACCGAGAGCATCGCCTACAACTACGAGTGGCTGGGGCACCAGCTCCACGCCTACGAGGTGGACAGCGCCTTCGAGGTCCCGTTCATCACGCCCGACGGCACGCTCCCGCGGTTCCAGGTCCTCCTGGCTGACAAGCCCGATCCAACCATCTCCTATGGGGTCATCCTCGATCTCCACGGCGGCTCTGCCGACACCGACTCCAAGAAGGATCCCGACGGCGAGGACGATCGCTGCACCCGCGACCACGCCTCCTCGAATTCACGCTCGCGCCACGTCGCCTCGGTGCTGCCGCACATGGCGGCCTCCGAGGGATGGATCGTGATCACGCCCGAGAACGTCTTCTGCGACGGATGGTTCGGCCTCGGCCCCGACGATCCCATCGACCAGATGCACGGCGGGTACGCGCTGGCAGAGGTAGCGCTCGGCTGGCTCCGCTGGGGTCAGACCGACTACGCCATCGACGAGAGCCGCATCGCGGTGCTCGGCACCAGCCTGGGCAGCCCCGGGGCGATCTGGTACGCCGCCCACACCCACACCGATCTCGCCGCGGTCGTCGCCGACAGCGGGCCCAACGACCAGATCCGCTTCTACTACGAGAAGGACTACAGCCCCTACGAGCTGGAGGTCCGAAAGGACCGCGACGACCACATCTTCGGCGGCGCGCCCTACGACGACAAGACCAGCAAGACCCCCTCGGAGTTCTACGACAAGTACGTCGCGGCCGGTCTGGTCCAGGGTCTGGAGGACGGCTGGTTCACCGATCGCCTGTTCCACCCCTGGAACAGCGGCGGAGATCCGTCCAGCCCCGAGATCCAGCACGTCGACATCGAGGCGCTCGCCGCCAAGCAGCTCGGCCAGGCGGGGGTGGACTTCGTCGAGTACGATCTCGCCCACCGCGATCCTGACCACACGCAGGTCGTCGGCGCGACCCCGTACCTGTCGCGGATGGTCCTGGACTACATCGCCGGCTGGTCGGTGGCGCGGGTCGAGGGCGAGGCAGCCGGGGCCGACGTCGGCAGCACGGTCAGCCAGAGCCGCGACACCCGCGGCGCCAGCGGTGACTCCTGGCAGGCCACCGCGGCGGGCGACGCCGGCAAGCTGTTCGAGGCCGACAGCCCGCTGTCTGTCGCCTCTGGTCAGGAGGTGAAGGTCGCGTTCATGTTCTTCGTCGCGGAGGCCGGCGCCTCCCCACTGCAGGACGCCGCGACGATCTCCGTGCTCGAAGACGGCGTGGTGATCGCCGAGGCCACGCTCACCGAGGCGCAGATGACCTGGGGCGAGACCGACTGGGAGCTCATGGCCACTGCCCACCACGACGGCACGCTCACCGCGACCGCCTCGGGCGGCACGATCAGCGCGCGTGTAGAGACCACCGGCGCCACTGGTGTGGCGATCGACGTGGTGTCGTTCTCGGTGCGCTGATTTTTCTTTTCGCTGATTTTTCTGTCCGATCCAAGCTCTCGCTGACAGACGGGATCGCGCCCACTGGTCACCGGCTCTCGGTGACCAGTGGCAGCCCGAGCACCCGCCCGTCGAGGTCGTCCGGCATCTTCAGTTCGAGGAGGTTTCCCAGGGTCGGAGCCATATCGACGCTGTGGACCTCTTCGACGCTCTGCCCCGGCGCGATCCCCTTGCCGAAGAAGACAAGCGGAACGCGCCGATCGTACAGATAGGGTGAGCCATGAGAGGTGCCGCTCCCCGTCGTTCCGACGCAGCTCTGAGCCAGCTGCAGGACGACGTGCCCCGTCCGCCCATCGACATAGGAGTTCCGATACAGCCGGGCCATGGCGCCTTCACCGCTCATCGTCTCCTCGACCGTCCATGCCTCAACGACCGCCGGCTGTTTTTCAAAGTACTGCTCCAACACATCAACCACCTCGTCAACACCAACACCCAGCTCCACCGCGTACCGCTCATTGACCATCGCCCCCGCGTTGGAGAACTTCACCAGATTCCGGGGGTTGCTGAGTGGAGCGCTGAGCTGCCAGTGTAGATTCCAGAACGACCAGAACCCAATCCCGGTCAAGTCTACGCGCCCCGACTCCTCAGGGCAGTTGAATTGGTCTCTCTCCTTCAGATACTCCGGCATCGGCATCACGCCATGATCCGATGTGAGGGCCAGCACATAGTCGCCACCGAGCTCTTCATCGAGCATGGTCATCAGCGCCCCGACCTCGAGGTCGAGTCGGATGAGGGTGTCGGCTGACTCTGCGCTATACGGACCATAGAGATGGCCGACGACATCGGAGGCAGAGAAGCCGACAGCGAGGTAGTCCGTCACTCCGCGCTTTCCGAGCTCCTCCTCCGTCAATACCCGCTTCGCGAGCGCCGCCGTCGCGCTGTCCAGATAGGGTGTCGCGTGGAAGTTCCTCGCTCGGCTGTTCCCCCCTTCTTCGGCGGTGATCGCGTGAGTCCCGCTGTTGTTCTTGAGCTCTGACTCGCTGGGGAAGTCCTCCATCCAGACATCATTCCGCGGATGATCCCACGACTCCGGAGTGCCGCCACCGAAGCCGTCGACGAAGAACTCTCTGCCGTTGAATTCTCTCACATAGTCCGGCAGCTCTGACATGTAGTAGCGGGAGCTGGTGAAACCCACCGTGTCGACCATATACCAGAAGGCGCCATCCGCGGTCTTCCCCGCGAGAGGAATCGCCGCCCGGTCTTTACCCGCCACCGCGAAGGCCCTCGACTCCGGTGACGCGGCCTTCAACCAGTCGCCGAGACCGGAGACGTGGATGCTGTTCGGGGAACGGTTGTTTTTTCCTCCGATGACCGCATTGGCCGAATCATCGTCCGAGACGCAATACGTAGACTCGAACGTCTGGCGGACGACGTAGTTGTTACTGGGGATCCCGGTCCTGTTCGGGTTTACGCCGGTGGCCATCGTGGCGTGGCCGGGGCACGTCCTGGATGCTGCGTAATCCAGCCTCGCGGAGCTGTAGATGTAGCCCTCGCGCATCAACCGACCGAGGCCGCCGGGCAGCTCCCGGGTGATCCGATCAGGCCTCAGCTGATCGACGACCACGACCACGACCAATCGCGGGCGGGCCCTGGCTTCAGCGGCTCCCGAGGGACCAAGCAGATACGCTACGCAGAGACCGGGTAGCAAGGGATCTTCTCCCTGAATGAGACACGGGGAGCGTCTGCGCCGACAGCGGACAAGAGCACCCTCCCGAACGATGAGAGCGTTCTCAGAACAACGTCCCCCCGCCATTCAGCGCGTACGTCAGGTAGTAGCCGCCGTAGTAGTAGTCGTTGAACCCGTAGGTGAACGTCAGCGCGCCCTTGTCGGCGCTGAACTCCGCCCCGGCGAAGCCGATGTAGTCGCCGTAGTAGTAGTAGGTGACGTAGGGGCCGTAGTCGTAGTAGTTGGTGAAGTACGCCATCGTGAAGCCGAAGTCGATGCCGTACTCAGCGCACCAGAGCACGTCTCCGTTGTCGCCGCTGTACTTCCAGTCGTCGAATTCGAGCCGCAGGTTGAACGAGAACTCGCAGCCGTCACAGATGGTGGGGTTGACGGGCGTGCCGGCCACCCACCACAGCAGCGAGCAGTCGTAGCCGCCGGCCGCGGCCTCTCCCGCGGCGAGGTCTTCGGAGTAGTCGATGGCGTGCCAGCCCTCGTACGAGGTGTAGGGCGTGGTGCCGGTGACGGTGCCGCCGGTGTCGGTGCCGTCGTGTTCGTAGCAGCCAGGGAGCACACCGAGCCCAGCGCACATCAAGCCGATCGATCTAACCATCAGCAGCCTCCGTTCGTCCACTCTATCCCGGCGGCTCGCCGTCGAAGCCCACCAGCTTCGCGACCTGCGCCACCACCGTGCGAGCGCCCCGCGCGAAGTCGGGCATGGTCAGGTAGGCGGCGATGACCAGGGCCAGCGCGACGAACGTGACCGTCAGCAGGCCATCGACCGCCCCGCCGCGCGCCTTCCCCTTCTTCCTCCTGGGGGACGTCAAAGGTCGAACCGCACGCCCTGGGCCAGCGGCAGATCCGGGCTCCAGTTGAGGGTGCAGGTCTGCCGCCGCATGTAGGCCTTCCAGCTATCGGAGCCGGCCTCGCGGCCGCCGCCGGTGTCCTTCTCGCCGCCGAAGGCCCCGCCGATCTCCGCGCCGGAGGTGCCGATATTGATGTTGGCGATGCCGCAGTCCGAGCCCGCATGCGACAGGAAGCGCTCGACCTTGCGGAAGCTGTCGGTGAACAGCGCCGACGACAGCCCCTGCGGGACCTCGTTGTTCCAGGCGATGGCCTGCTCGACGTCGTCGTAGGCGAAGACATATAGGATCGGCGCGAAGGTCTCGTGCTGACAGATGGGCATGTCCGGCCGCGCCGCCACCACGGTGGGCGCCACGAAGTGCCCCGGCCCGTCCAGCACCGCGCCGCCGGCGAGGATGCGCCCGCCCTGCTCGGTGATCTGCGCGATGGCGTCCTCGTACTGGCGCACCGCGTCGGCGTCGATCAGCGGACCCATCAGCGTATTGTCGTCCATGGGGTCGCCGATGCGGATCTGCCCGTAGGCGTTGGCGAGCTTCTCGCTGAACGCGTCGTGGATGCTGCGATGCAGGAACAGCCGACGGGTGGTGGTGCAGCGCTGCCCCGCGGTGCCCACCGCGCCGAAGAGGATCCCGGCCAGGGCCAGCTCCGGATCGGCGTCGGGCTCGACGATGATCGCGTTGTTTCCGCCCAGCTCCAGCAGGCAGCGACCGAGACGTCCGGCGACGACCTGACCGACGTGGCGCCCCATGCGGGTGGAGCCCGTAGCGCTGATCAGCGGCAGGCGACGGTCGGCGATCATCGCCTCGCCGACGTCAGCGTCGGCGCCGATGACCAGGCCCATCACCCCGTCGAAGCCGGCATCCACCAGCACCTGGTTGCAGATGCGATGGGTGGCGATGGCGGTGAGCGGCGCCTTGAGCGAGGGCTTCCAGATGACGGTGTCGCCGCAGGCCAACGCGACCAGGGCGTTCCAGGCCCAGACGGCGTTGGGGAAGTTGAAGGCGGTGATCACGCCGATGGGCCCCAGCGGATGCCACTGCTCGTACATGCGATGCCGGTTGCGCTCGGAGTGCATGGTGAGCCCGTAGAGCTGGCGCGACATGCCCACGGCGAGATCCGCCATGTCGATGCTCTCCTGAACCTCTCCCAGACCCTCGCTGAGGACCTTGCCCACCTCGAGGGCGATGAGAGCGCCGAGATCGTCCTTGTGGGCGCGCATGGCCTCGCCCATCTGGCGGACCAGCTCGCCCCGCTTCGGGGCCGGCAGCATGCGCCAGGCGCGGAAGGAATCCTGGGCCTTCGCGACCACCGCCTCGTACTCGGCCCGGCCGGCAAGACGCACCCCAGCCAGCGACTCGCCGGTGGTGGGATTCTCGGACTGGACGAGCGCGCCGGACGTCTCGAGCGGGCCGCCCGCCCACGCGCCGGAGTTTTCAGAGGTCAGGCCCAGGCGTTCGAGTACGGCGTGCATGTGTGCGCTCCCAAAGTGCGCCAGCTAACCTCCTCGACAAGCCAGCGGTAGCGACCAGGAGGCCCCATGCTCGCCCTTCTCACCCTCGTGACCACAGCGCTCGCCGCGGACGCCATCGAATTGGAGGTCATCTCGAAGGGACAGGAGGGGCAGAGCCTGCCAGCGCTCATCGTCGTCGCCAACGTGGCGGTGGATCGACTGGACGTGAAGGTGGACTGCGGCGGCGCCAGCGCGACGCTCGGCGGCGGGGCCGATCCCGGGGCGCGGCTGCGGATGGATCTCAGCCCCCTGCCGGGGATCACCAACTGCACCGGCTCTCTCAGCGCGACCTTCGCCGACGGGGGCAGCGGCGAGATGCCGCTGTCGTTCCAGGTGCAGGTGCTCCCCCCGATGACGCTGGAGGTGCCGCACGACCGGGTAGATCTCGCGGCGGGTCGGCTCCAGGTCCGCGCCGATCGCGACACCACGGCGATCAAGGTCGAGGCGTTCGGGCTGGACGGCGGCCGGATCGGCAGCGGCGAGGGTCCCGGCGGCGCCGCGGGTCAGCTCGTGGGCGCCTCGTGGTCGCCGACCGCCAGCGAGGTGCTGCGATTGACCATCACGGCCACCGACTCGAGCGGCTTCTGGTCCGCGCAGGAGGTCTGCCCCTGGTACTACGAGATCCCCCACGAGGACGTCGCGTTCGACACCGGAAAGTGGGCGGTGCAGCACATCGAGACGCCAAAGCTGGTGTCTGCGAAGAGCGAGATCGACGCCGTCCTGGTCAAGTACAGCCAGAGCGACGTCGTGATGAAGCTGTACGTCGCCGGGTACACCGATCGCGTCGGCTCCGCAGAGAGCAACATGATGCTGTCCCGGCGCCGCGCGGAGGCGATCGCAGACTGGTTCGTGCAGGCGGGCTTCGGCGGGGAGGTCTGGTACCAGGGATTCGGCGAGACGGGCAACCTGATCGCGACAGCGGACGAGGTCGCCGAGCCGCACAATCGGCGGGCGGCCTACGTGGTGTCCGCACAGCCTCCGCCGCGCTCCGCGCAGATGCCGGCGGGCGACTGGAAGCGCCTGCGCTGAGGCGCTGGGCTATGCTGACAGCGTCACCAGAAGTCCGCGTCACCTGAAGCCAGCGTCACCAGAAGTCAGCGAGAGTCGTCATGCGCCGCATCCTTCCGCTCCTCCTCATCGCCTGCCAGGCAGAAGATCCCGAAGACACCAGCGCGGCCACGTCGGCGACCGGGACGACCCCGTCGGCCACCACGAGCCCATCTGGGACGACCAGCTCGACCGGCACCAGCTCGACCGGCACGAGCGCGACCACCCCCGCCGGGACGCAGATCGCGCGCGTGTCTGCATCTGCGCTCACGGAGCTGGCGGAGGAGGCCGTCGCGGCGGCGCCTGCCTGGCTGCGCGACGATCTGGCGGTCTCGCTGGCAGAGCTGCAGACGGTCACCCAGGACGACCTGGCGAGCCTCATCCTCGATCTGGACGAGCCCTGGTTGATCGACGAGGTGGCCTTCCCGATCGCCCACATGGATCCGACGGTGCTCGAGGACGGCTCTTTCTACCCCGAGATCCTGATCGAGAACGCCCAACTCATCTACGAACGCGACGCCGATCTGGCCTACGTCGAGCTCGTCGAGTCGGGCGAGGCGGGGGTCGATGACGACTGGACGACCACCACCCGGTACCAGATCGAAGACACCGAGGGCAACCGGACCGAGCGCACCATCGATCCGGAGATCTACTATTGGTACCTGGTCCACCCGAGGATGGAGGACGAGTCACCGTACTACATCGACGGCTGGGAGAGCTGCGACTCGTCGCAGTGTCCGAGCACGCCAGAGGACGGCTCCACCTGGCGCGAGTTCCTGTGGGAGGGCGCGCTCGACGAGTGCCCAGACGATCGCGAGTGCCCGGTGCTGGCCGACTACCTCACCTCGGACGTCGAGGTGCTGTGGAAGCAGCGAGCCTACGACGACAGCGACAACGGCGCCATCGGCGCCATCATCCAGTGGGAGAAGGCGTCGATCTCGTTCGGGGCCGGCGACGAGCGTCCGGTCCAACCCAACCGCATCTACGCGGTGGGGTGCGGGAACTGCGGAGAGTGGGCGGACATGGCGACCGCTGCGGCCCGCACCGCGCTGATCCCGGGCCACAATGTCGGAGCCCGCGCGAACGATCACACCTGGAACGAGTTCTGGGACGACGGCTGGCAGCAGTGGGAGCCGGTCAACACCTACGTCCTGCATTGGACATACTACGCCGACGAGAACGGCGACTACTACCGCACCAACGATCTGCGCGACAACGACTGTGACGGCATCGCCGACGACGGAACGGACACATCTGACAGCGACGGAGACGGCTGGTCGGTCGCCGAGGGCGACTGCGATGACACATCGGCCGACATCTCTCCGGCGGCAGAGGAGGAGGACGGCAACAAGATCGACGACGACTGCGACGGCACGGCCGACTCCGGATTCGGCATCTCCGACAGCGACGGCGACGGCTACACGATGTCCGACGGCGACTGCAACGACGCCGACGCCAGCGTCCACCCCGGCGCGGACGATCCCCAACGTTCGAGCAACATCTGCTTCGGCATCACCGACAGCCGACCCGACACGCTCATCGGCACGAGCCGCACCCCGGACTACGCCAACCCGTCGTATCTGCAATTCACGGTCATCGATCAGAACGAGCGCCCGGTCGACGGCGCGGTGGTCACGGTCATCGGCAACTGGTCGGTGTACGGCTACCCCGACAAGCCCAACTGGGCCTCCGAGGGCGCGACGGACAGCAACGGACAGGTGACGATCACCGTCGGCGAGGGCAACCCCTACGGCTTCCTCGTGTCTTCACCCGCCGGATACGATCCGGAGCAGGGCTACTACTACGGAGACATCGTCACGGACTCCGAGGCGTACGTCACCTACGAGATCGTCTCCCAGGTAGACGGAGCCATGACGCCCCAGCCCTCGATCACCGAGGTCGCGCCGCCCGAAGGCGAGCCGCTGCAGATCACCGCCACGCTCACGCTCTCCGGGGGGCGGGTCGCGGTAGACGGCGCCTACGCCGGGGTGGCGCGCATGGCGACCGAGGACGTCCACCTCGATCTGTTCGTGGTCGATGTGGACAACCATGCGCTGCTGGAGGCCGGCGGTGATGTCTCAGCGATCGGCGCGCGGCCGGACTTCGCCGGGAGCGAGGAGGGAGTACTGGTGGAGGCGACCGCCGATCGGGACTGGATGGTGGTGGTCGCCAACACCGACTACGCAGCCACGACGGTGCTCGGGGAGCTGTCGGTCGAGGTGGACGGCGTCATCGTTACGGAGGCGGTGCGGCTCGGGCCGGGAGAACATCTTGCGTTGGGTGTGACGCCGGAGTGAGCGTCGAGCTGGAATCAAATCCAACGAGCAGAGAGCGCCCCGTGACGCAGCCCGCCAGTGCTGACCACCACCGTCGCCTTTCGCGCATGCCTGGACACGGCCTCCAACACACAGACCGAGGCCAACAGGACCCGAACCGTCGAGGGATCGGCCCACGTCGAGCGCTCCTGCGGCGAGGAGAACAGCAGCCGATCGATCCAACGCTGGAGCGCCGATCGCGTCAGCCGATACCCATGGGTACGTCGTGGATCCGACGCGCCCATCTCCAGACTGGCGAGCATGGTGACGAACGTGCCACACCCGACCAGCGAACGGGGGCTGGTCGGAAAGACCACCCGCGCCAGCGCGGCCTCGACGGTCTCCCGCAGCCGCGCGAGCTCTGCCGGCTTGTAGCGCTGACCGAGGTACCGCTCGGTGAGCCGCGTCGCGCCCAGATCGAGGTGATCGGCGCGCAGCACCTGATCGTGCTCCCCCAGCGCGAGCTGGAGCGCCCGCTCGCCCGGCGCGGCCACCAGGCACGGCCCGCTCGGCAGGCCTCCCAGCCCGCCCAGCGCGCCCATCCACACCAGGCCCGCCTCGTCGGCGTCGGACAGCACGCGCACGTGCAGCCCGGTGAGGGCCACCACCCGGTCGAGGAACGTGTGGACGTTGAGCGCCTGCCGCACCGAGCGGCTGGCGACCGCGCAGACCTCGTCCGCGGGGACCCCTGCGTCACCGGCGCGGCGCGCGAAGTCCTCGAGCACCTCCAGCGCAGCGTCGACGCGATCCGGCCGCATCAGGCCGTGCTCTCCCAGCCCGCCCTGATTGCTCAGAGCCAGCGAGCGGGCAGAGTCGATGATGACACGCCCACCCGCGTCGATCACGAGCAGGCGAATCGCTGAACTTCCGATGTCGATCGCGGCGCGGGGCACGGACTCACCCAGGTAAGGAGGGCTCACCCACGGAGGTAGGGCTCACCAGGACAGGACAGGCGACCAGGTGGGGTTGCTGTAACCGCCGCGGCCGGTGGTGAGCTGGACCTGATGCGCGCCGTCCAGCGTGCTCATCCAGATGTGCGTGCCGCCGCTGCGGTTGGAGGTGAACGCGATGTACCGGCCGTCGGGACTCCAGGTGGGGTCCTCGTTGTTGCCGGAGTCCTGGGTGATGCGCTGCGGTCGTCCGCTGCCGTCGGCGCGGATCACGAGGATGTCGAAGTTGTCGGAGCGCGAGACATACGCCAGGGACCTTCCGTCGGGCGACCACGCGGGATCGGTGTTGTGATCGCCGGCGTAGGTGACGCGCCGCGCCCCGGAGCCGTCGGCGCCCATCACGTAGATCTGCGCGCCGCCGGAGCGCTCGGAGGCGAAGGCGATCTGCCGACCGTCTGGCGACCACGCGGGGGCCACCTCGATGCCCGACTGGTTGGTGAGCCGCTGGCTCTGCTTGCCCGTGGCGGCGTCGATCACGTAGATCTCGGGATCACCGCTCGGTGAGAGCGTCAGCGCGAGCCGACCGCCGTCGGGGCTCCAGCTCGCGCCGGTGTTGATGCCCGATCGCGACGACTTCCGCTCGATCTTCCCCCGCGACAGATCGGCGATGAACAGGTCGGGGTTGCCCGCGACGTAGCTGGTGAAGGCCAGCTTCGAGCCGCTCGGCGACCACGCCGGCTGGATGTTGATCGAGCCGTTCCGGGTGATCGGCGTGAGGCCGTGGCCGTCGAAGTCGACCAGCACGATCTCCTTGTTGCCGGCCTTCTTCACCGCGGCGAAGCGGGTGTTGAACAGCCCCTGCTCGCCGGTGATCCGCACGATGATCTCGTTGGCGGTCTTGTGCGCCAGCGTGCGCAGCGCCTTCGGCTCAGCCGAGAACGCCTTGGCGCCGATCTTGCGTCGACCGGCGACGTCGTAGACCCACACCTCGGAGCGCAGCGCGCTGCCCTTCCGCGCCAGGCCCGTCTTCGCCAGCGCTGCCGCGCCGGGCACCTCCCAGTCCTCGTACTTGAACTGACCGGGCTGGAGGCCCGCGCCGTCGGGCTCGATGTAGGCGTCGGAAGAGATGACCTCGAACCATCCCGACAGCGTGAGATCGCGCACGAGGATGTCGTGGAAGGCCTTCTCCTCGGGCTCCGAGCCGCTGGGTGCGGGCAGCGCGATGGGGATCTTGTTCTCCCCCGGCTCCGAGACGACGATGCGGACCTTGCGCTTGATCTCGCCCGGGGGCGCGACGGGGCCGGGTGCGAGCAGCGGGAATACGAGCAGCGGTAGCAGCAGGCGGGACTTCATAGTTTCATCTTCGCGGGGAACTCGATCTCCAGGCCCCGAGCCACGCTGGCTCGGATGCGCTCCGGTGGCGGCGGGATGCGGCCGGTCTTCGCCACGGCGATCTCCGCGGAGCGGTCGAACCCGGCGTCGCCGGAGCCCTTCAACACGCGGGTCTTGCCCAGGCTGCCGTCGGCCGCCACGCGCACCTCGATGATCACCACGTAATCAGGGTGCGCCTTGATGGTGGTCGGCAGCGGCGCCCAATTGGCCTTGATCTCCGCCTCCACCGCCGCGCGCCAGCGAGCCAGCTCGGGGTCGTTGACGCCGTCCAGCCCCGAGGCCAGCACCGCGTCGTCCAGCGCCACGCCGTCCTCGGCGGTGCGCATGCGATCGACCTGGCCGATGCGCGCCGACTCGTCCACCAGCGCCTTCCGCTTGAGCTGCTTGAGGAGCTCCGCGCGCTCATCGCGGTTGTTGCGCTGCGGTCTCTTCGCCCCCTTGCTGGTCTTGTCCTTCGTGGGGATGACCATGTCGGAGGCGGTAGGCGGCGGGGGAGGCTCGGCGGCCTCGGGCTCGCCCGCGGGCGGATCAGGCGTGCGCGTGGGCAGCTCAGGCAGCGCGGTGGTCTGCTTCGGAAGCGCCACGGCCTGCACGATGATCACGTCGTCGGGGTTGATGAGGGGCGCGGCGTCCGCCGACCCGCAGCCCTCGGCGTTCGCCATCACGACGGCCAGCACCACGTGGCCCATGAACGAGACGAACATGGCCCAGGGAGGGGTGTCGCGTCGCTTCATGGTGCCTCCCCGTCGGGTACGTCCGGCAGCTCGACCTCCAAGCTGCCCGGCTGCGTCACCATGCCGACGCGCGGCAGGCCGATCTGCTTACACAGCGCCAGGACGCGGGCGACGTTCTCGTAGCGTACATCACCGTCGGCCTTCAGGAAGATGTCCTGCCCCGGGTTGCTCTCGGCGATGGCCGTGAGCTTGGTGCGCAGCTCCTCGAAGGTGAACGGGTGCTCGCCGATGTGGTAGGTAAGGTCCTTGGTGATCGACAGGATGAGCTGCTCGTCGTCGTCGCTCGGCAGCGCTGGGGCGTCGGCGCGGGGCAGCTCCAGCTCGAGGCCCTGCGTCATCATCGGCGCGGTCACCATGAAGATGATGAGCAGCACCAGCATCACGTCCACGAAGGGGGTGACGTTGATCTCCGCCATCATGCCGTGGTCGTCACCGCCGGTGCTCATGCCCATGGAAGGCGCCTCCTGCTGCCCGACTCACCGCGCACCTTATCTCCGTCGGTGGCTCGGCGGTAGAAGTGGCGGGACGAACCCCAACACCCACGCGACCTGAGATCCGGCGAATCTGTTAGGATCAGGCGGTGGAGGCGCAATGACGGAGGAGAAGGAGCACGGCACGTTGGTGCTGGTCGTCGACGACAGCGCGACGCTCCGAGAGTACCTCCGGTTGGTGCTGAAGGCGTGGGGATACCAGGTGCTCACTGCCAGGGATGGCGCTCAGGCCCTGGCTCTGGCGCGCGAGCAGCGGTTCTCTCACGTCATCACAGACCTGCAGATGCTCGGAATGGATGGCCTGGAGCTGACGCGTGCGCTGCGCGCCTCTTCAAACACGAGCGCGCTCAAGATCATGCTCAACACGTCAGGGCCCATCTCTGAGGATCTGGTGCGCCAAGCCCAGGATGCGGGGGGCGACGCTGTCTCGTCGAAGAGTGAGGGGATCGAACGATGGCATCAGGTGATGGCGGCGTTCTTGACCGGCTCCTGATCTCACAGCGCTGATCTCACTACGCGCTGATCTCACTGCGCGCTGATCTGCCGTGCTCTCCTCGATCTTCGCCGGTGATCTGGGCGCGCCTGATGCCGACCTGGAGCTCGGGCTGAGCCGCGTGCCGGTTCCGACTGAGCTTCTCCGTGCGACGGGCCGTTCAGCCCACCACTCCACCGCAATGCTCGGGCCGGGAGAGGCAACCGCGCCGTGCCTGTCTGCGATGGGCACCGCCGCGTCGCACTTGACCGATGCAACACCAGGAGTCTCCTCATCAGGTTGCCCCAGCCGAAGGTGAACCAGCACGACGAGGGGTGCGACATCAATTTCATGACTTCGTCCCAAATAGTCACTTGCCGGCCCGTATCACTATAGATCATCGTGGATATGACCGGCACTGAGTGATGAGGCTCACATGTCGAAACCACACTTACTGATTGTTGAGGACGACTTCAGGCAGCGAACTGCGCTGGTCACTCAACTCCGCAACGCGGGGTACCGCATATCCGCGGTCGGATCGGCCGAAGAGGCCAACGACTTGATGCTCACCTCACCGCCTGATCTGGTGCTGCTCGACAGGAGGCTCCCGGGTCGCGGCGGCCTGTCTGTCCTCCAGGAGTGGCGGGCTCGCGGTGTCACCATCCCAGTGATCGTGGTGACCGCTCGAGGCGGTGTAGAGGACCGTGTGTGCGGCTTGGAGGCGGGGGCGAGCGACTACCTGTGCAAGCCGTTCGCCATCAAGGAACTCCTTGCCCGGGTGAGTGTGCAGCTCCGCGATTATCATGATCTCCACCAAACCCTGGAACTTACGGCGTCTGTCGTACACCTGAGACAGCGCCGGGTCCAGCGTGGCTCTGAGACCATCAAGTTGTCCACCAGGGAGGGCGATCTGCTCGCATATCTGGTAAAGCACCAGGGCCAGCTGGTGATGCGCTCCGAGCTGCTCCAGGTGGTCTGGGCCTACAATCCATCGATCGTCCTTCGCACAGTCGACAACACCGTGCTCCGGTTACGCTCAAAGCTCGAGGCTGACCCCAGCTCACCCCGGCACATCAGAACTGTTCATGGTTTGGGGTATCGATTCGACCCCTGACGCGACAGACCCGCGATGCGTGCTGACAGCGGTGAGCGTTCAGGTTGACAACCCCTCGCTTGCCCTCGGGTCCGGTCCAGACAGACCGGGTCTCGCAGACCGGGTCTGTAGAACCCCTGGTCGCGTCTCGGCTCCTTGCTGTGACGCCTCCCCCCGCTGTGGAGCACCGCTGTGGAGCACCGCTGTGGAGCACCGCTGTGGAGCACCGC
>CAYXGP010000179.1:0-18050 GCA_964464515.1 uncultured Enterobacterales bacterium | reverse complement strand
CGCCAATGTGTATGCGCCTACGATGTCGAAGCCGTCCTCGGCGGAGATGAGGTCGTCGCCGCTCTCGAGGATGCCGCTGAAGTCAGTGAACGTCTGGTGGCCTCCAGTCAGCAGGTGGACGCGGCGGTTCCCGCCTCCCTGGAGCGCCTCCCAGATCCGCTCCATCTCCTCTCCCTGGGGATCGAGGGCGCCGGACATGTGCAGAATGGGCATGCCGGTCGCGCCCAACCCTGCGGCCCCGAACAGATCGAAGTCACCCGGGGCCATCGAGACGAACGCGGAGAGCCGCGGCTCGATGAAGCCGGCGGCCATGGCGTCGAGGTGGGCGTCGGAGAGGCCGTCGCACAGATCGCTATCCGCGGACTCGCAGCGCTCCGAGATGGCCTCGGTGTCGTACGCGGCGCCGGCCAGCGCATGCAGCGTGTATCCGCCAAAGCTGTGCCCCACGCCCACCGCTTTCTCGGTAAGATCGAGGTCGGTCGAGGTCATGTGGTCCAGCAGGGTCGAGACATCGACGGGCCGCTGGGTGTAGATGTCGGCGGTGCGATCGGCGCCGTCCCAGGTGGTGTTGCCGGCGTGTTCTGGTGCGGCGACCACGAAGCCGTGGGAGGCGAGGTGGCGCATCAGGAAGCTGCTCGCCTCGGCATAGCCGGCGCTGCCGTGTGAGTACAGCGCGAGCGGCCAGGGGCCGGCGGCGGGGGTGGCGTCGGCCCACGAGTCGGGATCCTCGATGACCTCCAGGTAGACGGCAGGCTCACCCGAGGCGTCGTCGGTCGGATACCAGACGCCCACGTTCAGCGCACGGGTCTGCCCGGAGAAGGCGTCGGCGTAGCTCACGGTGTCCGCGCGGTAGCCCACGGCGTAGGGTCCGGGGAGGTGGAGGGCGTCGGCGGTGACGGCTTCGGCAGTGGTCGTCTCCGTGGTCGTCTCGGTGGGCGTCTCGGTCGCCGATGAGGTAGCGGTCTGTGCCGTGTCGCCGGGGCTCTCTCCCCCGCAGGCGGCGAGGCTGGCGAGCGCGAGGGGGGACAGGATGAGGATGGACATCGGGAGACTCCCTGACGGTTCCGGTGGGCGTATCCGAAGCGCGCGGATGGGCGCTCGCGACCGGGTGCGCGCGTGAAGTGGGGGCGGACGATCGCGCTGGGGTTGGGGGCCCTGCTCGTGGCGGGCGTGGCGTGGCGGCTGCAGCGACCGCCGCCGCCGCTGGAGGTCACCGTGAAGCGCGGCGACACCTTGTGGGCGCTGGCCCGCGACCACGCGGTGACGGTCGAGCAGATCCAGAGCTGGAACGCGCTGGATGGAGACCGCATCGAGGTGGGGCAGGTGTTGCTGGTTCACACCGCGGAGCCCGGAGAGGCTGCCGCGGCCGGGTCGTCTGCAGAACGCACCTCCGGGAGGAGGACCTCCCGGAGACGGGCCTCTCAGAAGGGACGGGGTCGGACGGCGCCACCCGCGCAGGTGCAGGAGGCGGCGGGTGGCCTGTCGAAGCTGACGCGACCGAACGCGATGGACTGCCTGGCAGGCCCCAGCGATCTGGCCGATAGCGACGCGGCAGACAGCGATGATGGGGACGAGCCGATGATGGCGGCGTCAGCGGGCCTCGATCAGCGGCAGGTGAACGCCGCGCTGCGCGCGTTCGAGCCGAACCTGGCGCGATGCCTCTCTCGCGATGACGAGCCGGCGGTGGGGGTGGTGCGACTCACCCTCAACGTGGCCTGCACCGGCCAGGTGGCGTCCGTGGAGATCGCCGACGACGGAGGACTGCCCGAGGCAGCGTGCGTCGCGGACACGCTGCGGTACGCCGCTTTCCCCGCGCACGATATGCCCGACGGGTTCACCTTCGACTACCCGGTGCGCTTTGCACAGCGTTGAATCCCCGGTTGAACGCTCTCGCCCGTCGGCGCTCCCGACTGGACCCGCTGCCCGGACTCCGCGATGATCGGTGTGCTCCTCGTCAACCTGGGCTCACCAGACGCGCCCACCATCTGGGCGGTCCGGCGGTTCCTGGCGGAGTTTCTGTGGGACCGTAGGGTGCTGGAGATGCCCGCCCCCTTCCGAGCGCTGCTGCTGTACGGCGTCATCCTGCCGCTGCGCCCCCACCTCACGCGCAGCGCCTACGAGGAGATCTGGACCCCCCGCGGCTCGCCGCTGATCTTCCACGGAGAGGACCTTGCGGCCGGGATCGCCGCGGAGCTGGGGCAGGGCTGGCGGGTGGAGCTGGCGATGCGGTACGGCAACCCCTCACTGCCTGACGCGCTGGACCGCCTGTTGGCCGAGCCGCTCGACCAGCTCATCGTCGCGCCGCTCTACCCGCAGTATGCCTCCTCCACCACGGGGAGCACCGTGGAGCGCGTGATGGCTCTGCTGGCCCCGCGCGAGGTGATCCCCCCTGTCACGGTGCTGCCGGCGTTCTTCGATCGCCCGGAGTTCCTCGACGCTGTGGCGGCCGTGGCGCGGCCCGAGCTGGAGTCGTTCCGCGCCGATCACGTGCTGTTCAGCTTTCATGGGCTGCCGGAGTCGCACATCCGCGCGACGGACGCCACGAAGAGCCACTGTCTCACCCGGGAGGGGTGCTGCGATCTGCCCACGGGGCCAGCGCGCTGGTGCTACAAGGCGCAGTGCGTCGCAACGGCGCGGGCGCTCGCGGAGAGGCTCGCGCTGCCCGCCGAACGCTGGTCGGTGAGCTACCAGTCGAGGGTGGGGCGGCAGGTGTGGATCGGTCCGTCCACGGAGTCGCGGCTGAAGGACCGCTGCGGCGGCGCGAAGCGCCTGGCGATCCTCGCGCCATCGTTCGTCGCGGACTGTTTGGAGACACTGGAGGAGCTCCAGATTCGCGGGCGGGAGACGTTCGAGGCGGCGGGCGGTGAGGCCCTCCAGGTGGTCTCGTGCGTGGGCAGCAGCCCGGCCTGGGTGTCCGGTCTGGCCGGACTGCTGCGCGACGCTCGGGTGCGACGCGCGCCGCTCACGTAGCGCTCACCAGGCGCCGAAGGGGTCAGGCAGGGGGCTGGACTACTCAGCGGCCGGGATCGCTGCGTCTTCGATGCTCGGGTCGTCAGTCGGGGGTGGTTCCCCGTTCGCTGAGCAGCGCGTTGACCGTGTCGCGAATGCTGACCGGCTGGGCACGGGACTTGACCAGCGCCGCGGATACGCGCTGGCCGAGCTTCGCCGAGGTGTCCTGGGCGGAGAAGATCACCACCTGGGCGTCGCCCACGTGCCCGATCAGCTCCTCGCCGCGGCCGTCGGGTAGATCGAGGTCCAGCAGGATGATCTCGTACTGTTTCTCTTGAAGCGCAGCATGCGCCTCCTTCAGGCTGGAGGCCGAGTCGATCCGCCAGGACTCAGGCAGCGTACGCCGCACGATACGGGCCAGGTCTTGATCGTCTTCGACGTGCAGCACCCGCGGCGCGACCATCTCGCTCGGTCTTGAGGTTGTCCCGCGCGCGCCCACCGGGTTGAGCAGCGGCAGCTCAAAGAAGAAGCGCGTACCGCCGCCCTCGGCGTCCTCGAAATCGATGCGTCCGCCGAGTCGCTGGATGATGGCGCGGGAGATGTGCAGCCCCAGCCCCGTGCCGTCCCTGCTGCGGGTCGCCGAGGCGTCGGCCTGGGCGAATCGCTGGAAGATCCGCGGGCGGAATTCCTCGGGGACGCCTTCGCCGTGATCGCGCACCTGCACCCGCACGTTGTGGCCCGTGCGGATCGTCGAGATCTCCACCTGCTGCCCCGGCGGGGAGAATTTAACCGCGTTGGAGAGCAGGTTGGTCAGCACCTGCAGGAGCCGATCGCGATCTGCCAGCACCTCCAGCCCGACGGGCGGGCGGGTCCGCGCGAGACGCACGCCGTGCGCGGAGGCGTAGGGCTCGTTCGCGGCGGTTCCTTCCTCGATCAGCTGATCGAGCAGCAGCGGGACGATCCGGAAGTCTATCTCTCCAGATCGAATCTTCTCGATGTCGAGGATGTCGTTGATCAGACGCACAAGGCGCTCGCTGTTGGAGAGCGCGATGTCGACGTACTCCCTGGCCTCGCCGGGCAGCTCGCCCATGACGCCGGCGCTCACCAGCCCCAGCGCGCCGCGGATCGAGGTGAGCGGAGTGCGCAGCTCGTGGCTGACGGTGGAAACGAATTCTGACTTCAGCCCCTCGAGCTGCTTCTGCTTCGTGATGTCGCGCACGATCTTCGAGGCCGCGACGACCGCGCCGGCACGGTCGCGCAGCGGCGAGATCGTGACCGAGACGTCGATCGGTCGGCCGTCCTTGCGCAGGCGCACCGTATCGAAGTGGTCCACCGTCTCACCCGCGAGCAGGCGCTCGACGATCTGGGGCTCCTCGTCGATCCGGTCCGAGGGGAAGAGCAGCGAGATGGACTGGCCGATGGCCTCATCGGCCGCGTAGCCGAAGAGCTTCTCGGCCCCCGGGTTCCAGCTCTCGATCACGCCGTCGATGGTCTTGGTGATGATGCCGTCGTCGGCTCCCTCGATCAGGGCCTGGAGGCGCTGCAGCGCAGAGCTGAGCGCGTCCTCCTTCTCGACGTACTCGGAGAGGTCGCTGGCGACCGCGTAGAAGGTGCCGCCGCGCACGCTCGCCGTCCACGACAGCCAGACCCAGCTGCCGTTCTTGTGGCGGTAGCGATTGCGGAAGTTGACCGCGTTGAGATCGCGCTCCAGCATCCGGTTCGCCTCGGCGACCGTGCGATCGAGGTCATCGGGGTGCACGAAGTCGGTGAAGAGCCGGCCGCGCAGCTCATCGAGCGACCAGCCGAGCACGCGCTCAAAGGCAGGGTTGAGCGTGTCGAAGCGGAAGTCCGTCGTCGCGGTGCACAGCAGGCTCAGGCTGAGCTCGAAGAAGTTGCGGTGGGTCTGGAGCCTCAGGGTCTGGCGGCGCAGCTCGAGCTGATCGACCACCTGACGCGCCAGCAGCTCAAGCATGGCGAGCTGCGCGGCCGAGAGGGTGCGGGGCACATGGTCGACTACGCAGAGCGATCCGAGCGCGAAGCCCTCGCGCGTCGTCAGCGGGATGCCCGCGTAGAAGACGATGCGCGGCTCTCCGGTCACCAGGGGGGTGCCCGCGAAGCGCGGATCCGTCTCGGCGTTCTCCACGACGAGGGGGGCGTCTGTCGCTACCACGTGCGCGCAGAAGGAGACGTCGCGCGGCGTCTGCGGTGCCTCCAGGCCGTAGCGCGACTTGAACCACTGGCGGCCGCGGTCCACCAGCGAGACGAGCGCGATGGGCGCCGCTGCGATGTGCGCGGCGAGACGGGTCAGCGCGTCGAAGGCGTCTTCGCGCGGCGTGTCGAGGATCAGGTAGGAGTCCAGCGCGGCCTGGCGCGCCGCTTCGTTTTCGGGGATCTCGGGCGTCTTCATGGAGGGGATTTCCTGCACCACACGGCTCGCCAGGTGCTGCGGCGGTGCCCGCGGAGAGCGGCCCGGATCACGGCAAGACACCGAAGGCCGACAGGACGCTCGGGAGCTGATGGAGTTTCGGGCCCTTGTCTACGAAGGTGACATTCTCCAGGGCCTCGGCGCGCGCGCGCACGTTCGGTGAGCGGATCGTGGAGCAGAGCACCACCAGACCATCGTAGCCGTTCCGCCTGCAGGCCTCGATGGTGCTGATGCCGTCCATGCCGGGCATCATCAGGTCCATCACCATCGCCTCAGGCCGCTCGCGGTTGCGCAGGTGCTCCAGCGCCTCCTCGCCGTTCAGGGCCACCACGACATTGTAGCCGGCGTCTTCGAGCACCAGGCGCATCAGATCGACGATGGCCTCTTCGTCGTCGATGATCAGGATGGGGGGTTTCAACGCTCTGGGGGTGTCGGTGTCGGTGTCCGCCTGCGTGAAGGTGGTGTGGAGGAAGTCGGGCCGGGTACTGAGAGACGCGTCGCTCTCGGTGCCCCCCAGGAAGTGGTCGGCCCAGGCAGAGAGCAGCGGCTGCCGGACGTCGCGGAGCGCGTAGACGACCTCGCGCGTGGACTGGGGCCGACTGCCCGGCGCCTTGGCGAGCATCTTCATCAGCAGCCGATCGATCTCGGGCGGGAGCCAGTGCGCGCCCGGACGCGTGGAGGGTCGCTCGGGGGGGACGCTCAGGTGCATCCGGTAGACCTGCTGCGCGTCGCCTCGGAACGGGTAGGTCCCTGTCAGCATCCGGTAGAACACCACGCCCAGGCTGTAGATGTCGCATGCCGGTGTGAGGGGGGTACCGAGGATCTGCTCCGGCGCCACGACCGAAGCCGAGCCCACGAACGAGCCGGTGGTGGTGACCTCGACGTCGCGGAGGTGCTCGACCTTCGGGAGGGAGAACACCTTGGCGATGCCGAAGTCCAGCAGCTGCACGGAGAATTGCAGCGCGCGCTCTGGAGCCAGCTGGAGGAAGAGGTTGGAGGGCTTGACGTCGCGATGGATGATGCCGCCTTCGTGGACGGCGGTCAGGGCCGAGCAGATCTCCTGGGCGATCGCGAGCATCTCCAGCATCGAGAGCGGCGGGCCCAGCCGCAGGCGCCTGGCGAGGCTCTGGCCTTCGAGCAGCGCCATGACCAGGTACGGGCCGATCGCGGCGTCGTGCCCGAAGTCGAACACCTTCACCACATGCGGGTGATCGACGGCGGCGACCGCGCGCATCTCGAACTCGAAGCGCTGACGGACGCGATCGCTCGTGCCGTCCTTCGTGCGGTTGAGCACCTTGACCGCCACGTCCCGCTCCAGGCGCCCGTCGCGCGCGCTGTAGACCGTCCCTGCGCCGCCCCTGCCCAGCCGCCGCTTCAGGGTGTAGCGATCATTGATGACGGCCGTGACCAGGGGGTCAGAGGTCGTCGAAGGAGAATTCAGCTTGCGGCCGTCCAACATGCAGAACGCCGCGTCATCGGGGTAGCTGCGTTTACAGGCGGGGCAGATCTTCATGGATACCCTCGTACGATCCAATTTTGTAACACCGACTTCCTACCGCAAACGGCCTGAAGAAGGGAGCCCCCGATCCCAGGGATGTTCAGCTGGGATCCTCAGGGCGCTCGGGAGCCGGTTGCTCCACCTGGGGCGGGTCCACGGGAGCGTCTCGGAGCGCATCGGGCATCCCGTCGTGTGGCCCCAGCGCCCTCTCGGGCGCGCCCTCCCACAGCCAGCCCTTCTCTCGGCAGTGCGCGTTTCGCTCGGGGTGCATGGGGTAGTTGATGCGATTGCCGGGCTTGCTGGCCTCGCCGCCCACCAGCAGCCGCACGGTCTGCGCGGTGTTGTTGAGCACGGTGTGGGCGATCCCGGTGCCGGCGGGCAGCGCCACCAGATCGCCGGGCTGCAGGTCGTAGACGGCGCCGTCCAGCCACACCTGGGGCCACCCCTCCAGCACGAAGACGAACTCCTCTTCACGCTCCTCGGCGTGCGGCCAGGACGTGCGGCGCCCGGGAGGGAGCGTCTCGACGTGCAGACCGATGCGCTGAAGCCCGAGCTTTCGCCCGATGGGCGCGCCGATTGAGAGCAGCTCGGCGCTGCCCGGGTAGTGGCAGTCGTCGGGGTCGATGAAGTCGCGGTAGTTGCCGATGCAGTCGGGTCGGGTCATGGGAGCCCTCCATGGGAGGCGTAATCCGGTGGTGTCGCTGAGCCTGGCCTTGTCGCTCGCGGTGCGGGCCGGGACCCACGCGCGGATCCCACTGCTCGACGGAGATCGCGAGCCCCCCGCGGAGCTGGCAGAGCTGCCTGCGGAGGGCGGGGACGCCTGGCTGCGGGCGCAGGCGGAGCGCGCCCTGGGGCCTGCCGAAGACCCGCGTCAGGCCCTGCTGACCCTGCACGACTGGCGGCTGCATGAGCGGTGGTCGTACGAGCAGCAGCAGGCGCTGCGACGCGCCGAGGCGTTCCTCGGGCGGGGTGATCTGCGGAGCGCGGACGCGGCGCTCGGGGTGGCGGAGGTGGCCCGCTCCATGGCCGGGACGTCGGCGGGGGAGGCCCCGCGCCTGCGGCGGGCGTGGCGCCGCGGGTGGGTGCTGCGGCGGCTTCGTCAGTTCGTCATCCCCGCGACCGCGGTGGGTCTCCTCGTCGTCCTGACGGTGGCGCGTCGCAGACCGACCGGCGCGCTGCGGGCCAACCCGTTCGTCACCGGCGCGCCGATCCGCGCGGCAGACGAGCTGTTCGGCCGAGAGCCGCTGCTGGACGCGGTGGAGACGCAGCTTCGGAGAGGGCGCTCGGTCTTTCTCCGCGGCGAGCGACGGATCGGCAAGACCTCCTCGCTGCTGTGCCTGGTGGCGCGCTGGCAGGAGCGCGGTCTGCCCTCCGTGTTCATCGATCTCGAGGGTGTGCCCAGCGACGCCGTGCTCGGGCGCATCCGCGACGCCCTCCCCGGCGGTGAGGGGGTGCCGCTGCTGGCGATCGACGAGGTGCGGGCCCTCTCCCGGATGCCCGCGGCAGATCGTCGAGCGCTCCAGACGCTCCTCGAAGGAGCGGTCGCGGTGCTCGCAGGCACTGAGCTGGAGCTCGCCGACTGGCCGGCGATCGTGACCGTTCCGGTGCCTCCCCTGCACGCGGACGCCGTCGCAGAGCTGCTGCGCAGCGGCCTGCGGCGGGCCGGCCTGCGCCTCACCCCTGCCGCGCGTCGGCTCCTCGTCGCGGAGTCGCGCGGGCGGCCCATGCGGGCGCAGCTCCTGGGGCTGTACCTTGTGGAGCGGGGGAGGGGCCGTCGCCTGCCGCTGCTCGGTCTGCGCGACGTTCACGCGGCGCTGCCCATCGCGGAGGGCTCCTGGCGGAGCATCCAGGAGGCTGGCCAGGCCGAGCCTCCCGAGGACTGGGCGGAGCAGCGGGCGCTGCTGGAGATCCATCGTCACCGGCGCTGGGCTGCGGCGCTGGTGGCGATGGTGGCGCTCCCTGTCCCTCCCGCGAGCGCCGCGACGCTGACGGTGGCAGGCGATCATCTGGTCGGCGCCGATGATGATGGGCACGTGCGGGTCTGGTCGCTGCCGGATCTGCGGGAGGAGGTGCGGTGGCGACTGGAGGCGAGCTGTCGTGATCTCCTCCCGGACCTCACGAGTCCCGCCGCGGACGGAGCGTGGTGTGCGGCCCCGAACGGGCTGCGTCACCTGTCAGCCGCCGATGACTGGAAGCCGCAGGCGCGCTTCGGCGCGCGGAGTCTGCGCGCGCTGGTAGACCTCGGCGTCCCCCACGCGGTGCGGCTGACCGGCGAGCTGATCGCGACGGACGGCGCCCCCGCAGGAGCCCTGGGCGCGACCACTGAAGACGCCGTGACAGTCGGCGCGTGGCTGATCGCCGCGCACCCCCTGGCCGGTCGGGTGAGCTTCTGGCGCGACGGTGAGCGGATGTTCGATCTGTCGGTGTCGGGGCGCCCCATGGCGCTCGCGCTGGATCCCGGACCCGCGCTGCACGTCCGCGGAATGGACGGCGTCACACGGCGTTACGCCTTGCTTTCAGAGGACCTGCCGGTCCCCGTTCGGGCCGCAGTAGCCCCCTGGGGCCTGGGCCCGGCGGAGGGGCACCTGCCGGAGCAGGTCGCGGCGATGGCGCGGGATCCTGCGCGCCGGGACACCATCTGGACGGTTGACGGTTCCCTGAACCCCGCGCTCTGGCGCCCAGCGCGCTCGGCAGGGTCACACCCAGCGGGGCCACTCTCAGCGGGCCCGGACGGAGATCAGGAGTGGCTCCCGCTGCGGGCCGTCTACGCCCGGGGATACCTCTCCGGCGCCGAGGTGGGCCCCCGCGCGCCGCCGCCGCCCCTGCCCGAGTGGCTCCCGCACACCACGGCGCTGCTCTTGACGCGCACGCCGCTCGATCCGCGGAGCCGAGCCTCCGTCGCGACCGCCGCGCGGGAGCGCGCAGAGATGCCTGGTCTGTGGATGGATCTGGCGCTGCTCGGCGTCTGCGCGGTGGGCATCGCGGGGCTGGTCGCCGTGAGCCGGCGGCGGCGGCGGGCGCTGTTCACCCGGCCCGACAACCCCTTCGATGACCCCTTCCCCGAAGACCCCACGCAGGGACCTCTCGCAGCGCTGGCGCTGATCGACGAGGCGCTGCGGGCGCTGCCCCGGAACCGGGTGGTGCTGCTCGGCTCGGCGTGGGCGGGTCGCGACGGGGTGCTTGACGTGATCGCCGCGCGCTTGGCGTCGGGGGGGCTGGCCGGTCGTCCGTGCGTCGTCCATCGCTGCTCCCTGGTGGGCCTCACCGAGCCCGCCGATCTGTGGCGCCGGCTCACCGAGGCTCTCGGAGGGGCTGCCCAGGGCGGAGATCTCCGCCGCGCGGGTCCGCGGTCGCTCGGCCGTCTGCTGCGGCGGTCTCCGCAGGGCGACGTCCACCCGCTCCTGATGGTGGCTGGGCTGGACGAGGTCGCCCGCTTTCCCGCGGCGCGGCAGCAGCTACGGGGGGTGCTGCAGGCCGTCCCGGTGCGGCGGCTGGCCTTCCTGGCGACCGCCGAGACCATCGGCCCCACAGGCGAAGCTCTCGATGACAGCCCCTGGTACAACCACTACCTGGTGCGCCGCATCCCGCCGCTGTCCCTGCCGGAGCTGACCGGGTGGGTCCGCGGGCGCCTCCCCCGGGGGATGCGGATGGACGGGGCGGCCCTGGAGCTGCTGCACCGGCTGTCCCGGGGTGACGGCGAGGTGGCGCGGCAGATCGCGCTGGAGGCGCTGGAGGCCGCGCTGCTTGGGGGCGTCACCCGGCTGGGTCAGTCCCACGTACTGGTGGGGCGGGCGGCCCTGGAGCACATCCTGGCCTCCACGGCGGACCGGGAGCGCGGGGCCGATCTCGCGGGTCTGGATCCCCATCGGCTCCAGGCGCGGATATCGCAACTACAAGAGGCGCGTCGGGCTGGCGATGGCTCCGGTGGTTCCCGCGCTTCCGGGGTATGAGGGTCTTCGGGAGATCGGGGTGAGCCATGTACATCGCTGGCGGTGTCATCGAAGACGACGCCGACCTCTACGGACGCGACTCGCTGATCGGCGCGCTCCTGGGGGGGCCGGATCGGCTCGTGGCGCTGATGGGGCTGCGCAGGACCGGGAAGACGTCGGTGCTGCGCGCGCTGGAGCGGCGCGCCGCTGACGCGGGGCAGCTGCCGCTGGTCATCCAGCTCCAGAGCGCCGGTCGGCTTCGAGACGCGGTGGCGGACGGGGTCGACGCCCTGCTGTGGGAGCTGTCGGGGGAGGGGCTGGACGACGACGCGCTGGACGCGGCGCCCATGGGGGGGGGGGGGGGGGGTGTCGAGCGCGTGGCGGGGCTGGGGGGCGGGTGGCTGGTGGTGCTGGGGGAGGAGGCGGAGCTGCTCGCGGGCGCGCGCCAGCGCGAGCCCGAAGACCTGGCGCGGTTCCGGCGGTGGCTCGACCAGCGGTCTTCTCTCAAACGCGCGGTGCTCAGCGGGGGGCGGACAGTTCTGGAGCTGGCGCAGATCGACGGCGGCGGCGGCGATCCGTTCCTGGCGGGCTTCTCGCAGCGCCTGCTGTCTCCGGTCCTCTCACGCGAAGACGCGCGCGCGCTGGTGGGACTGACCCGACGAAACGGCGCGGGGGCTGCGGCCCTCTCCGCGGGACTCTGCGATGAGCTGGTGGCCCGCACCGGGGGACATCCCTACCTGCTCCAGGTCGCGTGCCTGGAGCTGCGCGAGGGCCGCGCCCGCGACGCCTCCGGGGCGCTGCGCAGCGCGCTGGACAGCCACGCCGCGAGCTGGGCGTTCGCCGAAGACCTCCGGCGGACCTCTCCGTCCGAGCGGCGCGTGATCGAGCACCTCCTGGCGGGGGGGATGCTCCCGGATGGGCTGCTGCCGTGGCGGTCGTCGCTGATGCGGGCCGGGCTGCTCTCAACCGCGGGTCGGCTCAGCGTTCCGCTGCTGGCCGATCACCTGCGGCGGCGCGGGTGGGGCGACGGCGCGCCCGTGGTCACCGATCTCCAGGCGGCTCCGGGCAGCCCCGATCCGGGCAGCCCCGATTCGGACGCTGCCGCCCCGAGCACGCGCCGGTATGTGCTGGGCGACTGCCTGGGCCGGGGCGGGTTCGGGGTGGTCTACGCGGGCACGCTCCAGGGACCGTCGGGGTTCACGCGACCGGTGGCGATCAAGCTGCTGCATGCCCACTGCGCCGACGAGCCCACCGTGCTCGCGCGCCTGCGGGACGAGGCGCGCATCCTGGGTCTGCTGCGCCACCCCGCGATCGTGCATGCGCTGGACCTCACGGAGATCGACGGCCGCGCGGCGCTGGTGATGGAGCTGGTCCCGGGGCTCGACCTGGGCCAGCTCCTCGACGCGCCGGTGCCGCCCGCCGTCGCCGCCGAGATCACGGCCGGCGTCGCCAGCGCGCTGCAGGTCGCCTACAGCACGCAGATCGACGGCGCGCCGCTGCGGGCGGTCCACCGCGACATCAAGCCCAGCAACCTCCGGGTCACGGCGCTCGGCGAGGTCAAGATCCTCGACTTCGGGATCGCCCGGGCCGAGCTCGCCGCGCGAGAGGCGCTCACGCGGCACCACGCGCCGGGCACTCCCGGGTACCTGGCGCCGGAGCGGCGGCTGGGGGTCCACGACGATCCCGCGTCGGACATCTACGCCCTGGGGGTGGTGCTGGTCCAGATGCTCGGGGGCGCGGGGCCGGGCGCCGCCACGTCACCGCAGGCCCACGCCGCCGCGGTGGACCACCGACTCGGGCTGGTCGGTCCCCGGGTGCTCCGCGAGCTGGCGCGGCAGATGCTCGACTGGGATCCGAGACAACGCCCGACAGCGGGCCAGATCGCGGAGCGGGCCTGGGCGTCCGGGGCCGACGCGCGGCAGCTTCGGGCCTGGGCGGCCCGGCGGGTGAGAGAGGGCTCTGCGGCGATGGTGGACGTCACGCGGACTGAGTTCCATCTCGGAGAGGAGGAGCGGTGACCGACCACACGCTGCGCGATCCGACCGAGGCGGCTGCCTCCGCGGCGCGACCGCGCCTGGCGCTCGTGCTGGTCCACCATCCGAACCCGACGCTGAGCGGTCGATACTGGTGGCCCCCGCGCCTGGACGGCGCGGTGATCGGCCGGGGCCGCGACGATCTGGGCAGAGGCGCGCTGGACGATCCACGACTGTCCCGCAGGCACGCCGCGCTGACCTGGCGGAGCCGGCAGCTCACGGTGACCGACCTGGACAGCACGAACGGCACCCGCGTGGGCGGCGAGCGCATCTCCGAGTCGGCGCTGGAGGAAGGGGACATCCTGGGAGCGGGCGGCGCCCTGTGGCTCGTCCGACGCACCCTGCCGCTCCGCGCGGCGACGGAAGGCCCGCCGGGTCTGGTGGGGGTCTCCGCGTCGATCGCAGAGGTGGACCGCCAGATCGCGCTCGTGGCGCCCCGAGACACCACGGTGCTGCTGCGGGGGGAGACGGGGACCGGAAAGGAGGTCGTCGCCCGCGCCATTCACGCCGCCAGCGGCCGACGCGGGGCGTTCGTCGCCGTCAATTGCGGCGCCGTCGGCGATGACGTGCTGGCGAGCGAGCTGTTCGGCCACACGCGGGGGGCGTTCACCGGCGCGGATCGTCGCCGGTCGGGGCTGATCGAGGCGGCCGCGGGCGGCACCCTGCTGCTCGACGAGATCGGCGACGCCTCACCGCGCCTCCAGGTGGCCCTGCTGCGGCTGCTCCAGGAGCGGCGGTACCGGCCGGTGGGCGCAGATCGCGAGCGCACTGCCGACTGCCGGATCATCGCGGCGACCCACCGCGCGCTCACGGGAGACGGGTTTCGGGATGACCTGCGAAACCGCCTGGCGAGGTGGGAGATCCTCCTGGCGCCGCTGCGGGAGCGCCCCGAAGACATCACGCTCCTGTTACGGCGGTTTCTCGGTCATCACATCGATGAAGAGTCGGGGCTCACGGCTGTTACGGTCCGCGGATTGCTCGAACACCGCTGGCCCGGAAACGTGCGGGAGCTGGACGCGCTGGTGGAGCGGATGGCGGTGGCATGGCCGGGGGAGGGGCCGGTGGGGCTACCGCGCGGGTGGCCCCCGCAGCAGCCCGCCCCGCAGCAGCCCGCCCCGCAGCAGGTTGCCCCACAGCAGCCCGCGGCGGCCTCGCGGCGAGCGCAGCCGCGCCGCAGCCGCCCGGAGCGCGCGGAGCTGGAGGCGCTGCTGGCGGACAACGGGGGGAACATGAAGGCGCTCGCCGAGCAGCTCGGCGTCTCACGGAACACGGTGTATCGCTGGTGTTCCGCGCTGGGGGTCGATCCGCGGGAGGTGCGCCAGGGTTGAGGTGGCACTACATTGATCGCCATGCCCGTCGCCGCCCTGTTCGCTCTCCTGGCCGCCTGTCAGCAGGAGACCACCCCGGTCACCCGCGCTCCGATCCCGCGGGGAGACGCGCCCGAATTCACCCCTTCCGAGCCGGTGTTACGGCGGCTCACGACCGCTCAGTACGTAAACGCGATGCGCGATCTGTTCGGCGACGAGATCGTCCTGCCCGCGAGCCTCGAGCCCGACGCGGAGGTGGAGGGGCTGTTCGCGGTGGGCGCCTCGATGTCCACCATCTCTCCGCTGGGCGTCGAGCAGTACGAGGGCGCCGCCTTCGACATCGCCGAGCAGGTGATGGAGGACGAGGCGCTGGTGGAGCGGTGGCGGCCCTGCACCCCCCTGGGCCCCGCAGACGCCGACTGCGCCGAGCTGGCCCTCTCCACCCTCGGGCGGTTCGCCTGGCGCCGCCCGCTCACGGCGGGCGAGGTGGAGACGCTGTCTGCGATCGCGCTCGCGGCCGCGGAGATCTACGACGACTTCGACGACGGCCTGGTGTTCGGCTACGCCGCGCTGCTCCAGAGCCCGCACTTCCTGTACCGGGTCGAGACCGGCGAGCCGACGGAGGCGGGCGAGGAGCTCCGATACACCGACTGGGAGATGGCCTCCCGACTCAGCTTTCTTCTGTGGGACAGCATCCCGGACGCGGAGCTGCTGGACGCCGCGGAGGCCGGCGAGCTGGTCACCGACGCGGGTCTTCAGAGCCAGTTGGAGCGCATGCTCGACCAGCCCACCGCCGAGAACGGTCTGCGAAACTTCTTCACCGAGATGCTCGGGCTTCACGAGCTGGACGATCTCTCGAAGGATCCGAACGTCTTCGTCCATGCCTCGGACACCCTGGGCCCGGCGGCCCGCGAGGAGACGCTCCTGTCGATCGACGCGCTGGTCTGGGACGACGACGGCGATCTGCGCGAGCTGTTCACGTCTCGGCGTACGTTCGTCGATCGCGAGCTGGCCGCCCTGTATCGGGTGCAGGCCCCCGCGGAGGAGGGCTTCGGTGAGGTGTGGCTGCCCGAGGATGGCGGGCGGGCTGGGCTGCTCGGTCAGGCGTCCGTCCTCGCGCTGCATGCGCATCCGGTGTCGACGTCGGTGACGCGTCGGGGCGTCTTCGTTCGCCAGAGCCTGCTGTGTCAGGCGATCGGCTCGCCCCCCGCAGACATCGACGCCGCGATCCCAGAGGCCTCCGAAGATCTGCCCACCATGCGCGAGCGCGTGGCTGTTCACCTTGAAGATCCCGTCTGCGCCGCTTGTCACTCGATCACGGACCCCATCGGGCTGGGCCTGGAGAACTTCGACGGGATGGGGGGCTGGCGGACCACCGAGAACGACGTGACGATCGACGCCAGCGGCGAGCTGGACGGCCGCGCATTCGCAGACGCTGTCGAGCTGGGGCAGGCGCTGGCGGAGCACTCGGCGCTGCCCGCCTGCGTGGTAGAGAAGCTGTACGCGTACGCCACCGGCAGCCTCGTCACTGCCGACGACATCACCCTGGTCAACTGGCACGAAGAGGGGTTCGCGGAGAGTGACTTCCGGATGCTCGCGATGGTTGAAGACATCGCGCTCAGCCCGGGCTTTCGCACCTTGCGGGCCCCCGCCGATACCCGCCGCCAGAGGGATTGACATGCCGGTCATCAAGGCGCGACTGCTTCGCCCCCGTCGCCGGCTCGCGCGGGGTCCTTCAGCCTCGGATCGCAGCTCACCGATCACCCGCCGCACGCTGTTACGCGGGGTGTTTCAGGGGAGCGCCGTGGCGCTGAGTCTGCCCCTCCTCGAGATCTCGATGGGCCGGCAGGCACGCGCCGGAGCGGGCTTTCCGCGCCGCTTCGGGCTGTACTACTGGGGCAACGGCAACCTGCCCGATCACTGGACCCCGGAGGGGACCGGATCGGAGTGGACCCCCTCGCCGCTGCTGGAGCCGCTGAAGGGGCTCACGGACGTCGTCTCTGTCATCAGCGGGATGACCGTGAAGGTCGAGAACACCGAGGCCCACGGGTCCGGCGCCGCGGGCCTGCTGTCCGGCGCCGCCCTGGAGCTCGTGGGGGACGACACGACGTTCGCGGGGCCCAGCATCGATCAGGTGATCGCCGACGAGATCGGCGGTGAGACGCTGTATCGGTCGCTGCAGACCGGCGCGACGGACGTCTCGGGGGTGTCCTACAACGGCCCCAGCAGCCTCAACCCGCCCGAGACCGATCCCTACGCGCTCTATGAGCGGCTGTTCGGTGACACCTTCCTGGAGCCTGGCGAGGAGGGGGTCGTCGATCCCGCCCTCGGCCTGCGGCGCAGCATCCTCGACGCCGTGATGGACGACATCTCCGCCCTGCAAGGGCGCCTGGGTTCCGCCGACAGCGAGCGCCTGGAGCAGCACCTCGATGGGATCCGCGAGCTGGAGCAGCGGCTGGCGCGGCTGCAGGAGGATCCCCCTGATCTGGAGTCGTGCGCGCGCGCCGCTGCGCCGTCGGCGTCGTACCCCGACGAGGAGGGGCGTCCGCAGATCTCCGCGCGCAGCCGCGCGATGTGCGATCTGCTCGCGATGAGCCTGGCCTGCGACCAGACGCGCATCTTCGGTCACTACCTCACCGATCCGGTGAGCGATGTGCTGTTTCCCGACGCCTCGGCCGGCCACCACGACCTCACCCACAATGAGAGCGGCGACCAGCCCGAGTGTTTCGCGATCACACTACAGTGCATCGAGGAGTACGCCTACCTGCTCACGGCGCTCCGGTCCATCCCGGAGGGAGACGGAACGCTGCTCGATAACTGCGCGGTGCTCGGCGTCTCCGAGGTCTCGCTCGGCCAGACCCACTCGCTGGATGACATGCCCATCCTGCTGGCCGGCGGGGCTGGCGGCGCCCTCCTGCCCGGCTACCACTACGCCTCCTACTCACAGGAGAGCGCCTCCAAGGTGATGCTCACGATTCTGCAGGCGATGGGGATCCTCGCCGGGGAGTTCGGCACAGATGATGCGTGGACCGATCAAGTGCTCTCAGAGCTCATGCTGTAGCGCGCTGCTGCTGTTCGCCGCGGGCTGCACGCCGGGCGATGGCGTCGGCGATGGAGCCACCGTCACAGCGACCCAGACACTTATCTCGTCGGACACGGGCGCGGCTGCGGCCACATGTGACGCCTCGGGACCCAGCTACGTCGGCTTGATGTCTGCGATGACGTTCTCGCGCGCCACCGACGAAGGGATCTCGGCCGGCTTCGACCTGGACGGGGAGGTGACCGACGCTGGCGACAGCTCCGGGTGCGGCATCGGCGACTACGTCGATCCGGATGGCACCCCGGGCATCGACAACGCCTTCGCGCGGCTCATTCCGGCGCTGGAGCAGACCGAGGCCCAGGCCGTCGAGGGGCTGCTGGAGAACGCCATCACCAGCGGTGAGCTGCTGCTCATGTTCGAGATCCTCGGGCTGGATGATCCACAAGACGACGACTGCGTCGGGTTCGGGATGCTTCAGGGCACGGGCGAGCCGCTGATCGGCACCGACGGGGAGCTGCTGTGGGGCCAGACGCTGGCCCGCGATCCGGACTCTCCCAGCACCGCGCTCGACGCGATGGAGGTGATCGACGGACGACTGGTCGCCCGGCCGCTCACGATCTCCCTGCCGCTCCAGGTGTTCGACGTCTCGCTGTCGTTCGACATCGAGGACGGCGCGTTCTCGGCCGACATCGCCGCGGACGGTAGCTTCGCGGGTCACTTCGCGGGGGGGCTCGACATCGCGTATGTGCTGCAGATCGCCGCCGAGGAGAACGTCGACCCGGAGCTGAAGCCGCTGCTGGAGAGCCTGCTATACCTCAACGCCGATCTGGAGCCTGACGCGGACGGGGAGTGCACGAAGGTGGCTGTTA
>CAYXGP010000178.1:0-18100 GCA_964464515.1 uncultured Enterobacterales bacterium | reverse complement strand
GCTGTGTCTGCAGCGGCTTGCGAGCCCGGGGGCCGCCCTCAGGCCCGGACCGCTCTCGCGGACCGGAAAAACAGTCCAGTTTCAACCATGGGAATCGGCCGAATGACCGGTGTGATGACCGGGGCCGCTTGGCCTACAAGGCATTCTTCTCCTTCTCCCTCTTCTTCTTCCGGCGAATGCGGCGACGGATGATGCGCCAGACGCCGAAGCCGACGAGCGCCGCGAAGCCGACCCCCCCCACGGTCCGAAACCCCTCCAGCCACGCGATGACCCGACCGAGATCATCGGCGAACATCCGGCCCAGCGAGACGAACACGCCGACCGTGATCACCGCGGCAGCGCCGTCGATCACCAGGAAGCGCGGCAGCGGGACGCCGCTGGCGCCGGCGAAGAAGAACGCCGGCAGGCGCATCCCGGGGACCTGCCTCGCCAGCACGATGGCCCACGCTCCGTACCGCCTGTAGAACTTGCTGATCCGCTCGATGTCCTCGGGGCCGACCAGGCGCGCGATGAACCCCGTGGGGTGCAGGCCCACCCGCCGACCGAACGTCCAGCCGATGACATCTCCGCCCAGCACACCGATATACCCGACCACGAGCGCATCGCGGACCGGGACATCCGTCAGCTCCGTCAGCATGCCGGCAGCGAGGAGCGTCACATCCTCGGGGATGGGCAGGCCGAGCGGCGTCAGGATCAGCGCCACGAACACGGCCACCAATCCGTAGCGCAGCACCAGCTCGTTCAAGCGGGAGATCCTCCAAGGCAGGCCCTCCCCGCCCTATCGCGAAAGACCGGAGGATGACCTCGATGTTGCCACCGCCCGCGCGCAGGGATTCGGGGTTGACCCGGGGCCGAGCGCGATGATCATGGGGGCCATGTGGACACTGCGCTGTGAGACCCCTGAACACACCCGCCGGCTGGGGGGATCGCTCGTCGCTGCCGGGACGCCAGCCACGGTAGCGCTGATCGGTGATCTGGGGGCCGGAAAGACCTGCTTCGCGCAGGGGGTCGGCGCGGCACTTGAGCTGGAAGAAGCGGTCGTCAGCCCGACGTTCGCGTTGGTGGCGGTGTACCCGGAGGGCCCGCTTCTGCACGCCGACCTCTACCGGCTCGAGCACATGGAAGAGGCCCTGGGGATCGGCCTGGACGAAGAGCTTGACGCCTGGGAGGGGATCGCGCTCGTGGAGTGGGCCGATCGCTTCCCCGCTCTCCTCCCGCCCGATCACCTTGTGCTGGAGTTGACCGATGAATTGGGAGGCCGGCTGGCACAGATCACCGCCCGCGGTCCCCGAAGCCGCGCGCAGCTCGCAGCCTGGCGAGCCCACCACGAGGCCGCGCATGGCAGATGACCGTCCCCGCTTCGGCCGCCGCGGCGCCACGCCGGAGATCCGCGCCCGCGTGGTGGTGCTCTCGGTGATGCTGGTCGTCGCCGCGGGGCTGCTGCATGTCCGCTCCCTGTGGCTGCGACGCGCAGCGATCGACCACGAGGTGATCGTGGAGGTCCGCGGAGACGTGCCCTCGCCCGGCTACTACCCACTGGAGCCGCCGGTCAGCACCCACGACGCGCTGCGGGCGGCCGGAGCCGATCCCGCGGGTCACCCGGAGGCGGTCATCTCAGAGGGGACGCGCCTGCGGCTCACCGCTCGCGGGCTGATCCTGGAGCCCATGGATGAGCTGCTGGTCATCGGCCTGCCGGTCGACGTCAACACGGCCAGCACCGCGGCGCTGGAGGCGATCCCCGGCGTCGGCGCGGGTCGGGCGGCGGCGATCATCGCGGAGCGCGCTGGCGGCGGCCCCTTCACCGACGTCGACGCGCTCACGCGGGTCAAGGGGATCGGTCCGGCCACCGTGGAGGCGCTGCGGCCGTTCGTCACAGCGGGACCCTGATCATCCGGCGTCTCCGCCATCCACCTCCCCATCATCTGCCTCCCCATCATCTGCCTCCCCATCGTCTGCCTGAGAGGACGGAGTCTTTCGCGGCGCCACCACGTCCAGCAGGGCCTCTGCGGACTTGTAGACCCCGCCCGCGAGGCTCTGCAGCCCCACGGTGATCGGCCCGTCGCCCTCGGGGATCTCCAGATCCTGATCCCGCTCGGAGAGCGTGTGCTCCAGGGCCTCGATGGGATTGACCGGGTGCGCCTTCAGTCCGTCACCGGCCGCGCTCAGCAGGCGCCCGACCCGCGCGCCGAGGCGATCGAGCTGCGCGTCGGCCTCCTCGCCCAGGATGGGCCGATCCTCACGCTGCGGACGCCCGGTCACCCGAGAGCCCAGCAGCCGCGTCGCCACGCCCTCTGCCACCCGGCTCATCCGGTGCAGCCCTTCGGCCAACTCCGACCGCCCGTCCCGATCGTCGCTCACGACACCCCCTCAGCCAGCGCGGCCCGCTCGCCGCTCCACGTCACCCGGCCCGCCGCTTGGAGCCAGCTCAGATGACACCGGATCTGACTCGCAGCCAGCGGGTGCACCGCCGTCGGGATGTCCGGGTAGATGCGCGGCACGATCTCCATCGGGCTCGCCGCTCCCCCTGCCAACGCCGCGACGATCTGCCGCGTGCGCATGTTGCGATGGTCCCGGTAGTGGCGCAGGTACGCCACCCCGTCCGGGATGGCGGGCCCGTGGGCGGGCAGGAGCACCGACGGTCCGAGGGCCGCCAGCCGTTCCAGGCTGTCGAGGTACAGCGCGAGATCTCCCTCCGGCGGAGCCAGCACGATGGTGCCCACGCCCGCGATCATGTCGCCGGCCACGATGATCCGTCCATCGGGGTCTTCGCGAACCAGGCAGACATGGCCCGGGGCGTGTCCGGGCGTGAACATCACCCTCCACTCTGCGCCCTGCACCTCGAGCACGTTCCCCGCTTTCAGGAGCCCGTCGACGTCCAGCGGCACCCGCGCGGCCGTCTCAGCGTGGGCGAGGACGGGCGCGCCCGTAGCCTCCCGGAGCGCCGCTGCCCCTCCCGTGTGATCGTGGTGGTGGTGCGTCAGGACGATCCGCTCCACCTCCACGTCGTCGAGGAACCCATGGAGTCGCTCCTGCTCGTCGCTCCACGGGCTGGCCGGATCGATCACGGTGACCCCGCGCGATCCCGGGCTGCGCGATCCCGACCCCGCTCCCAGGATCCACGTGTTGGTGTGCGTGGCCGGCGGGAGGGTCGGCGTGCGGACCGGACACACCGAGACGCCCACGAACAGCTCGCGCCGAGGCATGCTGAAGACGTCCGTCAACGGAGCTTCGTTCAGAGGAACCGCCAGGCCAGCCAGGCCAGCCCGGCGACGGTGAACACCGCCGTCGTCATCACCGCCGCTCGCTCCGGCAGGGAGAGCCGATACAGCCAGGCCCCAGCCTCCTGCGCGCGTGTCCACGCCGGCGCGAGCGCGGCCGGACCAGTCCAGGGAGCGGTCAGCCAGCCGGGTGGCTCGACGACCGGCTCGGCGGCCGCGACGTCAGGCGCACGTGCCTCGGATGTCGGCGACGGATCACCCGGTGTCGGTGGTCTCGCCGCTTGGGTGGCCTCGAGCTGAGTCACCTCGAGCTGAGTCACCTCCGAATCCGTGACCTCCGCGTAGGTAGGCACCGCAGAGGTGTTCTCCGCGTGGGTGATCTCCGCGTGGGTGATCTCAGCGTGGGTGATCTCAGCGTGGGTGATCTCTGCGTGGGTGATCTCAGCGTGGGTGATGTCTGCGTGGGTGATCTCTGCGTCGGTGCGCTCGGCCTGCATGACAGCGAGCGGCGGAGCCGGCTCCGAGACAGGTGCCCTGGGAAGGGGGGCCCGATGAGGTGAGGAGCTCCGCCTCTGGTGGGCTGCATCGGGGCCCGCGGGATCCACGCTCGGCGCCCGCTTTGGTCCCGAGGACAGCCCGCCCGGGGACAGCGCCGGATCAGGGAGCAGGGGAGACGGGGTTCGACGCCTCGGGCCCAGCCGCGGCGGACGGCGCGTGAAGCTGCCCGGACGATCCGCCGACGACAGACGCGCGGTGTCGTCTTCGTCGATCCCACCCACCGAGGTGGGGAGCAGGGAGCCAGTGTCTTCCTCATCGATGTTGAGGGGCGGGCGGGAGCGGTGCGGCTGGGAAGATCGAGGGGGGTCTTCCGTCGGAGGGATGGGAGCCGGAGGGTCACGCGGCACCGGACGCATCAAGCGGGCGTCGCGGGCGCGCTCCGGGGCGACCTCGCTCGGGGCGTCCCAGCGCTGCGCGGGCATCGGGCGGGCCGACCGCGCGTCGCGAGACGCCGCCAGCGGTCCCTCACCCGACCAGGCCTCGGGCCGGCGCACCTCGGACTCGCGCGCGGTGGGATCCGGCGCGCGGGGGATGGGGCGACGACCGGTCGGCTCGGCGAGTCGCGGGAGAGAGGCGGGCGGGCGGCGAGAGGACCAGTTGGGTGACGCAGCGCCAGATGCCTGCGCGGCACCAGCGCCCGGGTTGTCGATGGGGGCGCTCGAGGACGGCGCGGGCTGCGGGGACCGTCGGGGCTGCGCGGGACCAGCGGTGGGCTCGGGCGGACGCCGGAAGGCCTGCACCACCGACACCAGGCGCGCGGGATCGGCGACACCTCCAGCGATCCTGCAGAGCGTGAGCAGCTCGGTGATGAGCGCGTCGTCGCTGGCGAAGCGATCGCCGGCGGCCGGCGCGAGCATCCGGCGCAGGGTGCGCGCCACCGCCGGCAGGGTCTCTTCGATCTTGGAGATCCAGGGCTCTACCCGACCGGTCTGCGCGAAGGCCGCTGCGGAGCGCTCGTACAAACGACGCCCCAGGATCATCTCCACCAGCAGCGCCCCCAGAGACCACTGGTCGCTGCGCGCGTCGACGAAGGCGGCGCCCACCTGCTCGGGCGGGGCGTAGCCGGAGATCATCCCCTCGGGCTCGACGCCGAAGCCGAACAGGACCACCTCGCCAGCGGACCCCAGGCGGATCCGAGACGGCGACAGCTGCCCGTGGACCACGCGACCGCCATCGGATGTCCCCCCGGGAGAACCGCTCCTTCCGGGAGATGGGGTCTCGTGGGCGTGCCGCAGGACGCGGGCGATCGACAGCGTGAGATCGAGCGTCGTTGCGAGGTCTATCGTCAGGTGTCCCTGCGCGCGCACCGCGAACACGTCCGCGAGGGTGATCCCCTTGACGTAGGCCATCGCCACCGCGCCGTGGCCGCTGTACATCCCGATGACCTCGGGGGTGCCGCGACCGCCGAGCGCGCGGAGGATCTCGTACTCGTGGCGGATCCAGTGCTGCGTCTGGCGATCCTCCGGCTGGGCGGAGAAGCGCACAGCGGCGACCCGCGGCGGGCGAGATCCCAGCGGCCGCACGGCGCGCCAGAGTGAGTAGCGGGAGTTCCCACCGAGGGCCTCGCGGACCTCAAAGGGACCGACGCGATGACCGGTGCGAGAGGTCACGGGCGCTCCAGGGGCCAGAAATTGCTCGCGTGGGGCCATGGCTTCAGACATTCCTACGATATTCGCCGCCGACCTCGTACAGGGTCCGGGTGATCTGCCCGAGACTCGCCACACGTACGGTCCGCATCAACTCGGCGAAGATATTACCGCCGCTTCGCGCAGTCTCGGCCAGTCGATTCAGAGCGGCCGGCGCATCGCCCGCGCAGCGCGTCTGGAACGCCCGCAGGCGCGCGATCTGCGCGTTCTTCTCTTCGGGGGTGCAGCGGCGCAGTTCGATCTCCGGGGGCTCCCAGTCGTCGTGCGTCGTGGTGGGATCGAGGAAGGTGTTGACGCCGATGATGGGAAGCTCGCCGCTGTCCTTTCGGCGTTCATAGTGCAGGCTCTCCTCCTGGATGCGCCCGCGCTGGTACTGCGTCTCCATCGCCCCCAGCACACCCCCGCGGCGATCGAGCCGGTCGAATTCCTCCAGCACCGCCTCTTCGACCAGCGCCGTCAGCTCGTCCACGATGAACGACCCCTGGAGACTGTTCTCGTTGGAGAGCAGCCCGAATTCGCGGTTGCAGATCTTCTGGATCGCCATCGCCCGGCGCACGCTCTCTTCGGTGGGAGTGGTGATCGCCTCGTCGTAGGCGTTGGTGTGTAGACTGTTACAGTTGTCAGACAATGCTAACAAAGCCTGAAGGGTTGTGCGGATGTCGTTGAACTGTATCTCACGCGCGTGCAGGGAACGGCCAGACGTCTGGATGTGGTACTTGAGCTTCTGGCTGCGCTCCGAGGCGTGGTAGCGCTCGCGCATCGCGACGGCCCAGATGCGGCGCGCGACGCGGCCGATCACCGTGTACTCAGGATCCATCCCGTTGGAGAAGAAGAACGAGATGTTGGGCGCGAAGGCGTCGACGTCCATGCCCCGCGACAGGTAGTACTCGGCCAGCGTGAAGCCGTTCGCCAGGGTGAACGCGAGCTGCGTGACGGGGTTCGCGCCGGCCTCCGCGATGTGGTAGCCGCTGACGGACACCGAGTAGTAGTTCCGCACCCCGTGATCGATGAAGTACTGCTGGATGTCGCCCATCATGCGCAGCGCGAAGTCCAGCGAGAAGATGCAGGTGTTCTGCGCCTGATCTTCCTTGAGGATGTCCGCCTGCACGGTCCCGCGGACCCTGCGGAGGGCGCCCGCAGCGACGTCGGCGGCCTCTGCCTCGGTGGGGGCGCGTCCGCGGGCGCCGGTGAACGCGGCGATCTGCTGGTCGATGGCAGCAGACAGGAACATCGCCAGGATGATCGGCGCGGGCCCGTTGATCGTCATCGACACCGAGGTGGTCTTCGCGCACAGGTCGAAGCCGTCGTACAGCGCCTTCATGTCATCGAGGGTGGCGATGCTCACCCCGGACTCGCCGACCTTTCCGTAGATATCGGGGCGCTCGTCGGGGTCCTCGCCGTACAGCGTCACCGAGTCGAAGGCGGTGCTCAGGCGCGCGACGTCCTCACCCTTGCACATGTAATGGAAGCGCGCGTTGGTCTTCGCCGGTCCGCCCTCGCCGGCGAACATCCGCTTCGGCTCCTCCGCGCGGCGCTTCAGCGGGAAGACGCCCGCGGTGTACGGGAACGACCCCGGGAAGTTCTCCACCAGGGTCCACCGGAGCCGATCGCCCGGGTCGGTCAATCGCGGCACGGCCACCCGGGGGATGGGCAGGTGACTGAGGCTCTCCGAGAACAGCGGCTGGCGGATTTCCCGGCCGCGCACGGAGTAGACGAACTCCGCGCTCCGGTAGCGCTCGATCCGGCCGTCCCAGCCGTCGATGATCTCGCGTGACTCACGGGTCAGGTCCTCCGCGACGGCGTCCGCGCGCTGCCGCAGGGCGATCGCCGTGGGCTCGTCCATCTCCTCGGCGGCGGCCCGCAGGCTCGCCACCCGCCGGGCCACGACACCCTGCGCCTCGGCGTGGGCGTGGTGGTCTCTCACGGACGCTGCGATCTCCCGCAGGTAGCTCTGGCGCGCCACCGGGATGATCGGGACGTTCTCCCAGGGCCCGCTCTCACCAGTTCCCGTCTCCAAAGGCCCCGTCTCCAAAGGCCCCGTCTCCAGAAGTCCGGCCTCTCCCGCCACCTGACGGCGCTCGATCAGATCGCGGAGGTGCTGGTAGACGCGGTCCACTCCCGGATCGCCGAAGCGCGCGGCGACGGTCGCGAACACCGGCAGCGACTCCAGCGGGGCATGCCACTCCTTGCGGTTGCGGCGCACCTGCCGGCGCACATCGCGCAGGGCGTCCTCGGCCCCACGGCGGTCGCCCTTGTTGAGCACCACAACGTCGGCGAAGTCCAGCATGTCGATCTTCTCGAGCTGGCTGGGGGCGCCATACTCGGGCGTCATCACGTACACGCGCACGTCCGAGACATCGACGATGGCGCTGCTGCCCTGGCCCACGCCGCTGCTCTCGACGAGCACCAGCCCGAAGCCCGCCGCGGAGCACGCCGCGATGACGTCGCTGACCGCCGCAGACAGCTCACCGCCGGCCTCGCGGGTGGCCATGGACCGCAGGTACACGCGCTCTGAGCGCACCGCGTTCATACGCAGGCGATCTCCCAGGAGCGCTCCGCCGGTGCGGCGACGCGTGGGATCGACGCAGATCACCGCGATCTGCCCGTCGGGATCATCTCGAAGAGCGCGCCGGATCAGCTCATCGGTCAGCGACGATTTTCCCGCGCCGCCTGGTCCGGTCAATCCCACCACGTTGGCGGTGCGCTCGCTGGCGGCGAGCCCCGCGCGGATGTCCTCGGGGATGGCAGCGCCGCTCTCCATCAGGGTGATCAGTCGGGCGAGGGTCACGCGATCGCCGGAGCGGAGCGCCTCCCAGGTGAGGGGGCGGCCCGTGAGCTCCACGGCGCGCGCGCGCTCAACGAGATCGGCGATCATGCCCACCAGGCCCATCCGGCGGCCGTCTTCCGGAGAGTAGATGCGAGCGATCCCGTAGGCCTGCAGGGCGCGGATCTCGTCGGGGACGATCACCCCGCCGCCGCCGCCGAAGATGCGCACGTGCGGCGCACCCCGCTCGGCCAGGAGGTCATGGAGGTAGCGGAAGAACTCGTTGTGCCCGCCCTGGTACGAGCTGATGGCGATGGCCTGGGCGTCCTCCTCCACCGCGGCCTTCACGATCTCGTGCACCGAGCGGTTGTGACCGAGGTGGATCACCTCCGCGCCGCTGTCCTGGATGAGGCGCCGCATGATGTTGATCGCCGCGTCGTGACCGTCGAACAGGGACGCCGCGGTGACGATGCGCAGGTTGCCTCGAGCGGGTGAGCGCGGCGCGGTCATGACAGGTACTCCGGGGAGGGCAGGGCGGGCGACGGGTTCGAGGGGCGATTGCCGCGCTCGGTTCTCCGGTCATCCTTCCGGCCACCCTGATAATCTCCTCACAACGCTGACGCGCCAGAGGCACGCCGCGCGAGGTCGCGCCCAGGTCGGCGGCAGCGCGGCGGAGGAGCAGGCACGCCGCGCAGAGGGCTCGATCCGTCAACTGCACGAGAGTGCGGTAGCATCGCTGCTTCGCGGCGAGGCTCCGCCCTCGCCAGAAGGAGCCCGCTGGTCATCAGCGGGTCTCTTGCTGGAGCGATGACCAGAGCCCACGCTCGCAGCGTGTTACATGGGCCGCTCGATCGGGAGCATTCGGATGGCAAAAGCGAAACACGCTGTAGTTACCGGCGGCGGAAGGGGCATCGGTGCAGCAACGGCCCGTCGCTTCAAGACCCTTGGGTATCGCGTCACGCTGATGGCGCGCACCCGCAGCGAGATCGAGCCGCTCGCCGACGAGATCGAGGCGTACGCCGTTCGCGTCGACGTCGGCGATCCCGCCAGCGTCGAGGCCGCGTTCATGGCCGCGGGGCCGGTGGATGTCCTCGTCAACAACGCCGGAATGGTGCGCCCCAGCGTGGTGCTCAAGACGGACGTGCGGGTCTGGGAGGAGCACCTCAAGGTCAACCTCACCGGCTCGTTCCTGTGCTCCCTCAAGGTGCTGCCCAGCATGATCTCCCGCGGTCGCGGGCGCATCATCAACATCGCCAGCACCTACGGCAACCGCGGCATCGCCGGGCTCGCCGCGTACAGCTCCAGCAAGGCGGGGCTCATCGGCTTCACGCGCGCGCTGGCCACAGAGGTGGGGCCCCAGGGGGTCACGGTCAACGCAGTCAGCCCCGGCTACGTCAACAGCCCGCTGATGGACAGCCTCATCGCCACGCTGGCCGAGAAGACCGATATCACCGAAGAGGGGATGCGCGCGCAGCTCATCAGCCGCTCGCCGCAGGGCCGGGCCCACAACCCCGACGAGATCGCCGGCGTGGTGGCATTCCTGGCGTCTGAAGACGCCGCCGGGATCAACGGGCAGGTGATAGCGCTGGATGGCGGAGAGCTCTCGGCGTAGAGGCACAGCCGTGCCCAGGCGCGTCCAGAGCGGCTCGCGATACGAGCCGGTCGTCGGCTATTGCCGGGCGATACGGTCCGGCGATCGGATCTGCGTATCGGGTACGGCGCCGATCAACGACGACGGCAGCAACGCCTGCGTCGGCGATCCGGCCGGGCAGGCGCGACGGTGCCTGTTCGTCGCGCTGCGGGCCGTCCGCGCGCTGGGTGGAGACGTCGCCGACGTCGTTCGCACCCGCGTCTATCTCACGCGTCGAGATGACTGGGAGGCGGTCGGGCGGGTTCACGGTGAGGTGTTCAGCGACCACCCGCCGGCGTGTAGTTTCGTGATCGCCGCGGGTCTGTTGGACCCGGAGTGGTTGTTGGAGATCGAGGTGGATGCGATCGTTCTCCCTCAACAGAGCTGATGGGGTAGGGGGCGTCCCTCCACGAACGCAGAGACCGCAGAGACGATCCCGTCCCCGATCATCCGACCGAGCCCCGGGTGGTACCCGGCTGCGTGCGGCGCGAACCACAGATCTGGATGCGCAGAGACACGAGCGAGCTGCGGGTAGGGCTCCTGCGGAAAGACATCCAGCCCCAGTCCGCCGAGCCGACCAGCGCAGAGCGCAGAGACAGCGGCGTCGACGTCGACCAGTCCGCCGCGAGCGGTGTTGACCAGCACCAACCCGGGACGCGAACGCTCCAGCCGAGCGGCGGAGATCATCCCCGCTGAAGAGGGGTTGAGATCGCAGTGCAGCGTCACCGCGACGCAGCCGGCCAGCGCGTCGTCCAGAGACACACGGTGGACACCATCCAGCCGACCCCGCCCATCCAGGCGATCCCGCCCATGCAGCCAGACGTGGGGATCCACCCCCCAGACCTCCGCGCCCAACGCGCGGAGCACCGCGGCCATCTGCGAACCGATCACGCCCAGGCCCACCACGCCCACGGCAGAGCCCCGCAGCGAGCCGATCCCGCTGGTGGGCAGTCCTGCCCGGCTCCACCGCCCGGCGGCGGCGTCGGCGCGATGCGTACCGATCCGCCGCAGACCAGCCAGCAGCAACCCGAGCGCCGCCTCGACCACCGCGTCGCGCCGGGCCAGCGGCAGGCGAACCGCGCGGATCCTCCGGGAGGCGAGGAGAGGCAGATCGAGGTGGTCGGAGCCGCTGGTGGTGGTGATCACCAGGCGCGCCGAGGGGGTCTTCTCCAGGAACGCTTCGTCCACCCGCAGCCCGCTCGTGACCACCACGATCTCGGCGTCCTGTCGCTGCGGGAGCGCGGTGACGTGATCCTGGAGGCGCGCGGACTGCTCCGCCAGCTCCGCGTCGGTCTCGTATGCGCTGCGATGCCATCTGCTGAGCCGCATGCCCTTCTCCTGAAACAATGGGGCTCCTGAAACCGGGGGCTCCCGAAACATCGGGGGAACCGGACGTTCCCTGTCCGGGTCTGTCCGCACCCGGCTTATTACAATCTCAGAGCCCCACAGCGCACACCACCCACCCCCACAGCGGACCGTCCATGACGGATCATCCGATCGCCACCCTGCGCCTGCTTCACCTGCTCGTGCTGTCGCTGCTGGCCAGCCTGCCCGGCGTCGCCAGCGCAGCGGGAGAGGTCTCCATCCCCCTCTCCACCTGGGAGGGCATGGTCGACCGGCTGGACGCGGCCGCGCGGCCCGACGCCCCTCCGGAGCGCGTGCTCCGCTCCCGAGCCGACATCACCGGCGCGTTCCACCGCGGGGTATTCGAGGGCACGCTCTCAGCGAGCTTCCGGGTGCTGGGAGAAGACGACGAGCATGTGCGGGTGCCGGTGCTCGACAGCCGCAGCTCGATCCGCGAGGTCCGCCTCGACGGTCGTCCGACGTCGCTGCTGGCCGAAGGGCACATGTACACCGTCGGGGTCGACAGCCCCGGCGATCACCGCATCGAGGTAGCGTTCCTGCATGGCCGCGACAGCGATCGGTTCACCCGACGCCTGCAGATGCGCCTGCCGCCCTCGGGGGCCACCGCGCTGGCCGTCGCCGTAGACGAGCACGAGATCACCGCCAAGCTCGACGGCGGCGCGATCACCGCGGTCGACGAGACCCGCGGCGGCAGCGTGATCCGCGGTCAGCTCGACGCCCGCGGCGCCCTCGATCTGACGTGGAGCCGGCGGGTGACCCACCAGGCCGACGCCGATGTGCGCACGGAGGCCACCGTCAACACGCTGTTCACCCTCCACGAGGCGCTGGTGCGAGGCGTGACGGTCATCGACACCGCGGTGCTGGAGGGCGAGATCGATCGCATCGATCTGACGCTCCCCGAGGGGGTCGAGGTGGTTGACGTGGTCGGCGACGACGTCCTGCAGTGGCGCTCGGAGACGGGCGGCGTGGGCGTGCTGCTGCGCTACCTGGTGTCCGAGTCCGCGGCGGTGTCGGTGCACTTTCAGTACCCCATCGACCTCGACGAGGAGGTGGCGCTCCGTCAGCCCATGCCCGCCGGCGAGGCGCCCATCACCGGCGCCATCGGGGTGCAGGGCCCCGCGGGCCTGCAGGTGGAGGTCGCGCACGTCGCGCAGGCCCAGGAGCTGGCCCCCCGCGAGCTGCCCCCGGAGCTGACCGGCCTCACCTCTCAGCCGCTGCTGCTCGGGTTCGGGTTCTCCCGCACACCCGAGGTGCGGCTGGGACTGGAGCGTCACAGCGAGATCGCGCTCACCAGCACCATCATCGATGACATCCAGGGGTCGACCATGGTGCTGGAGGACGGCACCGAGATCGCCAAGGTGCGCCTGCGGATGCGCAACAACACCCGCCAGTACCTGTCGGTGGTGCTGCCCCAGGGCTCCGAGCTGACCCAGTCGATGGTCGACGGGCGGCCCATCCGTCCCGGCGTGGTCGATCAGGGCGCCACCGAGGCGCTGCTCGTGCCGCTCCGTCAGAGCGAGCGTCTCCCACCGGGCCAGGGTCAGCGTCATCGCATCCAGGCGGGAGAGACCCTGGGCGCCATCGCCCGGCACTACTACTCCGACGCCACCCGCTGGAATGCGGTCTTCGAGGCGAACCCGGGAACGCTCTACTCTGCCGGTGAGATTCCGGTGGGGGCGGAGCTGGTCATCCCGGGGCTCCGCGGCGCCATGGAGGAGACCAGCTTCGTGGTTGAGCTGGCGTGGCGCCGGCAGCGGGCGCGCCTCGGCCCCCTCGGCCGCATCGACCTCCAGCTCCCCACCCTCGACGTCGACGCGATGACGGTGAACTGGCACATCTACCTGCCGCACGCGATCGAGCCGCTGGCGTTCTCAGGCAACCTCACCCAGCACTCGCACATCCGCTACGACCCCGTCCGGAGGTTGCGGATGTTCCTCAGCCGCGCGCTCCGCGGCAAGGGGGCCTGGGCCGGCAGCTCGGAGTGGTCGGGAAACAGCGAATACGGCCAGGAGTATCAGAGCATCCTGACCCGCCGAAAGTCCATCTACCGCGCCGAGCAGCGCGTCCAGAGCCAGGAGGTGCTCTCGAGCTTCCCGCTGGTTGGTGAGCGCTACCGCTTCAAGCGGATCCTCGCTGGGCGCGAGACCCCACAGGTGGCGCTCCGCTACATCACCGCAGAGGTCATCCCGTGGGTGCGCTGGGGCGCAGCCGGCGCTGCGCTGGTGCTGGCGCTGATCGGACTCCAGCCCGGTGAGGGGCGACGAAGACGCCTCCTGCTCTGCCTGCCGGGGGTGCTGGCACTCCTGGTGCTGGGTCACCACATCCTCGGCGTCCACAGGCGGCTGCTTTGGGCGCTCGACCTGGCGCTCCTCGTCCACCTGGCGATGCGCCTCCGACGGAAGGGGGGACCGAGCCGACTCCTGGCCGATCGACGCGCTCCGCTCGACCTGCTGAGCTGGCGCACCCTGTTCCGCGTCGCGATCGCGGCCTTCGCGCTGATGGTCGTGAACACCATGCCGCTGCTGCTGTCCACCACCGCCTTCCTCATCCTCACGGCGCTGAGCTGGAGGCGCGCATGACCGCCCTGCTGCTCCTGATCGCCCTGTGGCTGCCTGCGTTCGCGGAGAGCGACGAGATCTGGCAGCAAGAGCGCGACGCCTACGCCGAAGACAACTTCAACACCATCATGCAGTCCAACGAGCTCCCCGCGCGAAGGCTCGGGAAGTCCAGGCAGGCGGCCCCCGCGCAGGCCGGAGCTGCTGCGGTCGCCACCTCCCCCGCGTCCATCGCGCCGACGATCGTCCCGGCGCCAGAGGTCCCCGAGGTGGAGCTGGAGCTGAAGGACTACGCGGCGCTGCGCGACGAGCTGAAGGCGCTCGGCGAGGAGGAGGGGCGGAGGACCGCTCCCCTGGTGGTGCTCGGCGCCTCCCGGTACACAGGGCAGGCCATCGACGGCGCGCTCGAGCTGGCCCTGGAGCTGCAGGTCACCCTGGGCGGACTGGATCGCTGGAAGACCGTGCCGCTGGTCGGCGAAGAGACGGTGGTGGTCGCCGCGCGCGTGAACGGTCGGCCGGTGCCGCTGTCGCGTCGCAACGGCTACCACGTGTGGGTCACGCAGCAGACCGGCGAGATCACGGTCGATCTCGACCTGCTGGTGCCCTCCCGCGGGCGCCGCGGCTCCCTGGAGTACGACTTCCTGGTGGCGCGCACCCCGGTGACCGGGTTCGCCTGCGACTTCGACAGCCCCGATCTGGAGCCCCGGCTGCGCTCGGCGATCCAGGCGGAGATCAGCTCCGACGCCGCGCGCACCCACCTGCAGGCAAGCCTGGCGCCCACGAGCCGCATCCACCTCGTTGGCTACCGCGATCAGGGCGCGGACGATCAGCGCTCGGCGAGCGTCTACGCCGAGAGCCTCCACCTGCTGAGCGTCGACGAGGGGGCGATCGACCTGTTCACGGTCGTTCGGTACAAGATCCTCTACGCGGGCTCGAGGTCGTTCCCCATCCTCGTGCCGCCCGGCTTCCAGGTGATCTCCGCGGAGGGCGCCGGGGCGTTCCGCTACACGGTGCAGGAGACCGAGGGAGGCACGCTGATCGCTGGGGAGACGGCGTTCCCCATCCGCAACGCCTACGAGATCTCCCTGCGTCTCAGGCGAGCGGTAGAGCGCGGCGATGAGAACCTCGATCTGACCCTGCCGCGCAGCCAGGGGGTCGCGCGCGAGTATGGCTGGCTCGGCGTGGAGGTCACCGGGCGGCTGAAGCTGGAGGAGCTGGAGCGGTCCGACGCCCTCGCCATCGACGTGCGGCAGCTCCCCTGGGAGCTGGTGCAGAACGCGGTGAGCCCGATCCTGGAGGCCTACCGCTTCCACTCGCCCGACGCGCGTGTCCGACTGAGCGGAGTGCGGCTGCCGGAGAAGGAGTCCGGCCCGGGATCGGTGGACACCGTGCAGGCCACCACCGTGGTCGCCACCGAGGGGCGGGTGCTCACGGACATGCAGATCACCCTGCGCAACCGCTTCCGCCCCACGTTGGGCGTGCGTCCGCCTGAGGGGATGACCGTTCGCTCGGCGTTGCTCGACGGCGAGCCGGTGAAGCCCAGCGCGGGCTCAGACGGAGCGCTCCTGCTCCCGCTGCGACGCTCCAGCGGCGACGAGGCGTTCACGCTCCAGCTCGTCCTGGAGAGTGAGATCCCGCGGCTGGGTCTGCTGGCCCACCAGAGCCTGACGCTCCCGTCGATCGACCTGCCCGTCTCGTCTCTGCGATGGACGGTTCAGCTCCCGGCCCGCAACGACTACACGGCGCTGGAGAGCGACGTGGAGCCCCAGCACCTGTCGGGCGCGGGGAGCTGGCACACGCAGTCGGTGTCGACCACCTCGTCAGGAAACGCCGATCTCGGCGGAGCGCTCCTCGGCGGGTTGCCTCTCGGCGGCGCGCAGGTGGGCGGACAGGCGCTCACCGCTGGCGATGCCGGCGCGCTGCCGGTGCGCATCACGCTACCGAAGCAGGGCAAGCGGCTGACGTGGAGCCGGTACTGGCTCTCCGAGAGCGCGCCGGTGACCGTCTCGGTGTGGTCGGCGCGGAGCTGGCTGAAGGGTCCGCTGCTGCTGGCGCTGGCGGGGCTCGTGCTGCTGTGCGCGGTCGGCGCGGGCTTCGCGGAGCGTCGTCGCCTGCTGATCGCGGCGGCCCTGGGCCTGACAGCGGCGGTCGGCGTGCTCGCGGGCACCGGCGGGGTGATCATCGTCGGGCTGCTGACCTGCGCGGTGGTGGTCCTGCAGCACCGCGCGCCGACTCGCCTGCGCGATCACCTGATCGCGTGGTGGAAGCGCCCGCCTGAGGGCGGCAAGGAGTGGGACGGCAGGAACCCCCTGTCACGGCTGCTGCTCGTCGGGGGGATCGGCGGACTGCTCATGCTGATCGCGCTGATGGCGCTGGTCCTGTTCGGCCGGCTGGGCGCGGCGCTCCCCGGGTGAGCGCGCCCCCGTGGACCCGCCGCCAGGTGCTCGGCGCCACACTGGCCGCCGTCGGCGCCACAGCAGGCAGCGCCGTGGGCGTCACAGTGGGCGCCGCTGCGGGTGCGGGCTGCGCGACGACGATTCCCCCCCCTTCCGGCGGCCACCTCGGCGCGGGGCGGGCAAGCACGGGACACCGCGTGCGGCAGCCGGTGGATGTCTCGCAGACCACCGGAGCTCCGCAGGCGACCGACGTGGCGATCGTGGGCGCGGGGGTCGCGGGACTCACGGCAGCCTGGCGGCTCCGCCGCGGGGGGTTCGCGGGCACCATCACCCTGCTCGATCTCTCGGATCGACCGGGCGGGACCTCCGCGAGCGCCCACCGCGAAGACCAGGTCTTCCCCCTGGGCGCGCACTACATCACGCTTCCCAGCCCGGAGTGCAGGCACATGCGGGCGCTCCTGGCAGAGCTGGGCGTGATCACCGACCTTGATCCCGACGGGAGGCCTCGGTACGACCCCACGGCGCTCTGCCACGCGCCGCAGGAGCGGCTGTTCATCGGCGGGAGCTGGTGGCAGGGGCTGTGGCCTGGCGACGGCGCGAGCGCAGCCGACCATGAGGAGTACGAGGACTTCCAGGAACGCTGCGCGCAGTGGACCGACCGGCTCGGCGACGACGGACTGCCGGCGTTCGCGATCCCGGTGGCTTCGAGCTCTCGCGATCCCCGGATCCGCGCCCTCACCGACCGAACGATGTCGCAGTGGATGGAGGAGCGTGGCTACACCTCCGAGCGCCTGCGGTGGCTGATCGACTACGCGTGCCGCGACGACTACGGCGCCAGCATCGACGAGACCAGCGCGTGGGCCGGTCTGCACTACCACTGCTCGCGGCGGCCCGATCCATCCACGCGCGACCTGGCTACCCACGTGCTGACGTGGCCCGAGGGCAACGGCTGGCTCGTCGCGCGGCTGATGGAGCGCGCGCGAGCGGCGTTCGTGCCAGGAGCGCTGGTGCGGAAGGTCGAGCCGGACACCGGACGCCTCTGGGTGGAAGAGGGCGGCGCGCTGCGGCGGCTGGACGCGCGACACATCGTGCTGGCGGTCCCCGCGCGGGTGGTCGATCGGCTGGTGGAGCGACCCGCGGGGCTCCGCGCAGATCTCGCCCCGTGGAGGGTCGCCCAGCTCCACTGCCGACGGATGCCGTTCGGCCGAGGACTCTCGGTGGCGTGGGACAGCGTGATCTACGGGGGCCGTGGGCTGGGGTACGTCAGCAACCGGCACCAGACGAGCCGCGGCACCGGACCGGTGGTCCTCACGTGGTACCAGCCGCTGACCGGCCCTCCCGCGCAGGGTCGGCGGTCGCTGCTGGAGGCCGAGTGGTCCGCGGAGGTCGATGACGTCCTCGGCGAGCTGTCCCCGGCGCATCCGGATCTGCGGGAGGTGGTGGAGCGGGTGGACATCCTCCACTGGGGACACGGGACTGCGCGGCCGGTGGTGGGCTTGCACTCAGTGGGCGCGCTGGACGGCGCAGCGGAGCGCATCGGGCGGGTCCGGATCGCCCACGCCGATCTGTCGGGGATCAGCCTGTTCGAAGAAGCCGCGTGGCATGGAGTGCGCGCCGCCGAGGACATCCTCGGAGAAGAACCGACCGCGTCACCAGGAGAGAGCCTGTTGTGAACGGAAGGACAGATCCTGTCCGGCTCAGACGGGGGGAAAGGGCGGCGCCGCGATAGAGAGGGGGGCCACGACGAACGGAGATCCGATGGGCAACGCCGCCGACACGCCCATGATGAGGCAGTACCTGGAGCTGAAGGCGCAGGTCCCCGACGCGCTGCTGTTCTACCGCATGGGCGACTTCTACGAGCTGTTCTTCGACGACGCGCGAGAGGCCGCGGAGCTGCTCGATCTCACGCTGACCAGCCGCAACAAGAAGGACCCGGACCCCATCCCGATGGCGGGGATCCCGTACCAC
>CAYXGP010000177.1:0-18234 GCA_964464515.1 uncultured Enterobacterales bacterium | reverse complement strand
TGAGCGCTCCTTCATCCTTCTTCTTCTGCTCGCCGCGCACCATCAGGTCGCCGGGCAGCGCAGCGCCGTGGGCGACGCTCAGCACCACCCGCCAGCGATCCTCCGCGGCGGCAGCGCGCTCCAGTCGGACGTCGAGGCCGTCGATGGTCCCCGTGAGGGTGCGATCGTCTTCGCCGCTCAGTCCGCGCGCCTCGCCCGCTGCATGCCACCTCGCCACCGAGCCGAAGCCCACCCGACGCAGGTACAGGTGCGCGAAGCCCATCGCCAGCCAGATCTCCAGCAGGAACGAGAGCGTGTACTCGGCGGTGAACACCAGCAGTCCCTCCTCGAGCGCCGCCAGATCGATGAAGATCTTGGGGGTCGTCACGAGGATGAACGGCAGCGCGAACAGCAGCACCGTCTTGCGTCGGCCCTTCGTCAGCCGCTTGCTGCGCCCCATCGGCCAGCGCTCGTCTTCGAGGCACGCCACGGCGTCGACGAAGGCGTACTGGCACATGAACAGGATGCCGGGCACCAGCGCCTGCATGCCGATGAGGATGCTCAGCCAGGCGCCCATGTGCGGCCAGAACACCCTGCGGTAGCGGCCCAGCGCGAAGTTGAGGGTGTGGTACAGGCCCGCGCGCTGCCCCTGCGCGTGGGCGCGGCTCATGTACACCGCAGCCGCGCTCATCAGCGGACCGTACAGGACGGTCATCACGAGGTAGGCGGCGAACCACGACAGGAAGACCGCGAGCGGCAGGTTCTGATCGCTCTGCCCGCCGCCGCCCGAGATGGCCTCGGCCAGGAAGTAGTCCACCGGTGCCAGGATGAGGGCGCCGGCGAGCGCGAATGCCAGCGCGGGCGCGAAGCTGCGCAGGAGGGTGCCGGTGGCTGCGGTGACGGCTGCCTTGACACGGGAGATCGTAGGAAATCGCATGGCGTCGCCCCTTAACCGGGTGCGCCCGCAGGGAGCGGGAGACCGGCCGTGTTCCGCAGCACCCGCCTCGCTGGGGTAGGGGATTTGAAACCGATCATCGCCCATCATCGGCGAGGAGGGACCGCTGGACACCGCCCCCCTGCTCGAAATCCACAGCGCCTTGAGCCAGGTCCCCGATGACTCCCTCCGACTGGGAGATCTCGAAGCGATCCAGCTCCTGCTGCACGGGACGTCGATCGTCGACTGGAACCGCGCGCACTTCGAGACCCTGAGGGACGTCGATCAGTACCTCCGTCTGCATATGCTGGATTCCGGCGACGCCGAGGATCGCGCGCGGCTGCGCTTCGTCTTCGATCAGGCCGCGGAGTACCTCGAGCAGCACATCGGGCTGCACTTTCCGGCCGATCTGCGGCACCCCACCGATATCCGCCACATCTTCATGCAGGCCAGCCAGGCGCAGGGGTTTCGGAGGCGGCAGATCCTCGCCTGCGCCATCCTCAAGCTGATGCACGTCATCAACCACCTCGAGGCGGCGGACCTCCGCTTCCAGACCTCCCTGTCCGAGGCGGTGGTGCTGGGTCTGGCCAAGGAGCGCATCGACGCCGCGGCCGCCCGGATGATCCGCGAGGGCCACCCAATCGTGAGCTTTCACGGCGGCCGAAAGACGCGCCCCAGTCTCATCACCAAGCTCCTGGCCAAGAAGGAGAACACCGCCGCGACCATCTTCGACAAGCTGCGGTTTCGGCTGGTCACCGAGACGGCTGAGGACGTCGTGCCCTCGCTCCGTTGGCTCACGCGGCACCTGTTCCCGTTCAACTACGTGATCCCGGGGCAGAGCCACAACTCGCTGATCGACCTGACGACCGACCCGGCGGTCTCGCCCGAGCTGCTGGCCTCCCTCAGCTCTGTCCGCGACCTCGACCCGGGCGACAACCGCAACCCGGCGTCGGGGCAGAGCTACAAGATCATCAATTTCATCGTGGACTTCCCGGTCCGCATCGACCACCTGCGGGCGTACCGGGGCAGCGTATCAACGGGGAAGTGTGTCTACGCATTGGTCGAGTTCCAGGTCATCGACCAGGCCACCACCGAGCACAATGATCTGGGTGAGAACGCGCACGTCTACTACAAACAGCGGCAGCGTGAGCAGGTCGAGTATCGGCTGCGGAAGGGAGGCGCCCGGCGGCGTTCGCGGGCTCGCTCGGAATAGGGGGCGTTCTCGACGTGGCATGACTTGGCTCAGGCCGGCGGTGTCGATTCGGAGGATAGCTAGCGGAGCCCGACCTCCCATCGAGGACCGAGATGTACACCGAAGCCTCCCAGCTCGCGCTGGAGAATCTGCGTGATTCGACCACGCTGAGCTGGATCGTCGTCCCGCTGCTGGCGCTGAGCGTCTACGTCTACGCCGTCGAGATCGAGCGTCGAAACTGGAACCTGGTGTTCGCCGGGCTGGCCTTCTGGGGAATGGACTGGCTGAACGAGATCGCCAACAGCGTGATCCTGCATGTCTCGGGCCGCTCGGGGCTGTGGACCGCTCCCGCAGAGAGCGCCTATCTGATCATGGTCGGGCTCAACATCGAGATCTGCTTCATGTTCTCGATCGCCGGGATCACGTTCGCCAAGATGCTCCCGGCAGATCCGCGGGTGAAGGTCCTGGGGCTGCCGAATCGCTTGTTCTGGGGACTGGGCAACTCGATCTTCTGTGTCCTTGTCGAGATACTGCTGAATCAGGCCGGGCTGCTGGTCTGGGAGTATCCGTTCTGGAGCTTCCCGCACGTCTGGCTGATCGTCCCGTTCGGGTATCTCCACTTCAACCTGGTGGCGTTCTGGGTCCATGACCTGCCGACCGTGCGTCGAAAGGCGCAGGTGGTCGCGGCCATCTATGGGCTCGTGTTGGTGGGGATCGCGGTGTTCGGACTTGGGTTTGGTTGGCTCTGACCGCGGCGCTACAGAATACCAGCGCGTCCCTCCCTCCGCCGCTCCAGCTCCGTCTCCAGCAACGCGACGTGACCATACTCCTCGGCCTCCAGCTCTCGACACAGACGCCACTCGGGGCTGCCCTCCTTCAGCTCTCGGGATCGCTCCGCGAAGAAGTCCCGAGCGCGGCGCTCCAGCTCCAGAGCGAGCTCCAGCAGATCGACCACGCCGTCCACGTCTGCCTCCATTCCCGCGTAGACAGCGAGGTGAGCGGTGCTGGCGCCCTCGTTGACCCATGAGGGCGCGGGGAGGTGGTACCGACGAGAGAGCAGATCGAGGTGCTCCTGCTCCATCGCGGCCAGGCGAAGAAACAGCGAACGCAGCGCGGGGTCCGGCGTCGCCCCGGCGCCGCGTCGATAGAACGCCGTCCCGCCCAGCTCGATCTCCATGGCCTGCCGCACGACCTCTCGGGCGTCCACCGTTCCGGTCTCTGTGCGCCGCAGGTGACCGCCGCAGGAGGGACACAGGCCGAACGGGAAGGCGAAGCCCTCCGAGACCCGATGACAGCCGTCGCAGCGCCACTGCAGGGTCTCGCCGGCGCAGCAGATGTAGCGCTCTCCGGGGGCCAGATCTCCGTGGCAGCGGGGGCAGCGGTCGGGCGTGACCGCGGCGAGTCCGGCCTCCGCGAGCGCCGGTGGCCAGAACCCCTCTCTGAGCCAGCTCAGGATGCCGCGGGCTGCGCGTCGGCCAGCGCCCATCGCGAGGATCACCGTCGCGCCGCCGGTCACGATGTCGCCTCCTGCGAACACGCCGGGGAGGTTGGTGGCCTGTGAGCCGTCGTCGGCCTCGATGTAGCCCCAGCGGTTCAGCGCGAGATCTGGAGTCGAGCGCCCGATGATGGGGTTCGCCCGCGTCCCCAGCGCGTAGATGACCGTGTCGCAGGGGATGGTCTCCACCGCTCCTTCGACCGGCACGGGGCGTCGCCGCCCGCTGGCGTCCGGCTCGCCGAGCTGCATGCGCTGGCACCGGATGCCGGTGATCGCGCCGCCTTCGTCCACGTCGATGCCCAGCGGGCTGCGCAGGAAGTGGAAGCGCACGCCCTCCTCCCTGGCGTGGCGCAGCTCCTCGACGCGGGCCGGCGCCTCGGCCTCGGTGCGGCGGTAGACGCAGCGCACAGAGGTCGCCCCGAGTCTCCTGGCGACGCGCAGGCAGTCCATGGCGGTGTTGCCCGCGCCGATGACCACCACCGACCCGCCCATGCCCACGGGGGTGTCGAGGTACGGGAAGCGGTCGCCGCCCATCAGGTTGACGCGGGTGAGGAACTCGTTGGCGCTGAGCACGCCGCCCGCCGACTCTCCCTCCAGGCCCAGGAACATCGGGTAGCCGGCGCCCGTGCCCACGAAGACCGCTCCGAAGCCCATCTCGTCCCGCAGCTGGGCGATGGTGAAGGTCAGACCGACGACCTTGTTGGTCTCGAAGCGAACCCCCATGTGCTCGAGGCTGGCGACCTCTCGATCGATGGCGCCGCGCGGCAGACGGAACGCGGGGATCCCGTAGCGGAGCACGCCGCCGACCACGTGCAGGGCCTCGTAGACCACCACCTCCGCGCCGGCGGGCGGGAGATCGGCGGGGCATGCCAGCCCTGCGGGCCCCGAGCCCACCACGGCCACCTTGCCCAGAGAGGGGTCACGCGCCGGGGGCGGGCGGACGACCGAGGGCGCCTGGTCGCCGACGAACCGCTCCAGCCGCCCGATGGCCACGGGCTCCATCTTCTTGATCAGGATGCACTGCGCCTCGCACTGCTGCTCCTGGGGACAGACCCGCCCGCAGATGGAGGGGAACGCGTTGCTCAGCGCGATGACGTCTCGGGCGGCGCCCAGGTCGCGGACCAGGAGCTGCCGGATGAAGCCCGGGATGTCGATGGCTACGGGGCAGCCGGCGACGCATGTGGGCACCTTGCACTGGATGCAGCGCTCAGCCTCCTCGAGCGCCTGGGCCATGGTGTAGCCGAGGTTCACCTCGTGGAAGTTGTGCGCGCGCTCCTTCGCGTCTCGCTCCGGCATGGGCGTGGCTTCGCGGGCGAGCTGCTTGAATTTCTTGTAGTTGCGCTTGCCGCGGTCCACGAGCAGTCCGCGAAGCTCGGACACCTTGTCGGCTTCTCGCTGGGCCTTGCACTCGTGCCCCACGAAGCGGCGCTGCCGGGCCTTCAGCTCGTCGAAGCGCACTTGATGGGCGTCGAATTCGGGGCCGTCGACGCACGCGAAACGGACCTTGTCACCCACCGTCACCCGGCAGGAGCCGCACATGCCCGTGCCGTCGACCATGATGGCGTCCAGGCTCACCACGGTGGGCACGGCGTAGGGGCGCGTGACCTCCGCGCAGGCCCGCATCATCGGCATGGGTCCGATGGCGATGACACGGTCCGGGGCCGGCTGCTGGCGCACGAGCTCTTCCAGCGCCACCGTCACGAAGCCCGCGCGGCCGTAGGAGCCGTCGTCGGTGCACACGATCAGCTCCGCGGAGTGCGGCCGGAAGCGCTCCTCCCAGAAGATCGCGTCCTTGTTGCGGAAGCCCACGATGGTGGTCACCCGGCAGCCCGCCGCCGCGAAGGCCGCCACCTGCGGGTAGATGGGCGCTACGCCCAGGCCGCCGCCCACCAGCACCACGTGGCCCAGCTTCTCCACCTCGCTGGGCAGGCCCAGCGGTCCCACGAAGTCGGCGAACCAGTCTCCCTCGGGCATCCGCATCATCTCGCGGGTGGACTTGCCCAGGGCCGCGATGACCATTGTGATCGTGCCCCGCGCGGCGTCATGGTCGGCGATGGTGAGCGGGATGCGCTCGCTGCCCGCGTGCAGACGGATCATCACGAATTGGCCGGGCCTGGCGGCTCGGGCCACGTCGGGCGCGAAGACGTCCCACAGGAAGGTCGTCTCGGAGAGCTGCTCGCGGCGGGTGATCTGGTACATGGGCGCCTCGCTTCTTCCACCGATCGATCGCTGCCGACCAGGGACCACGAGGTCTGTAATCAGCCCGCATGGCCGCAAGAGGCGGAACCGACCGCTTCGGTGCGCTCGCGCAGAGGGGCACGCAGCGGGGCACACGTGTGGGGCGCACAGGGCGCCTGCGCTCAGTCGCTTGCCCCCCGACCTCGACGCAGCCCGATCCAGTAGACCGCGATGGCCGCACACACGCCGAAGACGCAGGCCATCACGACGGTGCCGATCGCGTAGCGCGGTCCGAGGCGGTCGCGATCGAGCGCCGCTATCGTCACCATGAGCGCGGCCGAGAACACCAGATCGAGGTGCAACCCCAGGCCGAACGGATCGGCGGTGAACGCCGCCACCCAGGAGGCGATGAATCCGCGGTCGATCGCGCTGGGCACGAACAGCGCCCATGATGTGATCACGCCGAGGGCGCCGAGGGTGATGATCGCAATGTTGCGTGACAAGGTGACCCCTGGACTCGTTGCTCCCTACACCAATCCAGGAGTCAGGACCAGCTCGGGTTCCAGCAGCGCGGCCTGTGCGCCCTCAGTCGTCGCGGCGCACCAGCCCCATGCAGAGCAGCAGGCCGAACACACCGAGCACCGGGGTGGGGCCCGCGCGCACCGTGGCGCAGCCCTGCGCGGCCTCGCCGTCGGCGCTGTACAGGTACCGGAGGGCCTGGCGATCGTCGTTGTGGAGGTCGCGCTTGATCAGCTCACCCTCGTCGGTGGTGCCGAACATCGACGCCTCTTCGTCGGTGGAGTGATCGAGGCCGACCGCGTGCCCCAGCTCGTGGGTGAGGGTGTTGAGCAGGTCGTTGCTCTCCTCGTCGCCGTCGGTGCTCCACCAGTGGTGCGTGGCGTTGATCGCGATGTCGAACTCGACGATGGTGCCGTCGGCCTCGGAGTAGACGTCGGTGATCATCAGCAGGTCGGGGTCTTCTTGCCAGTCTTCGTCGAAGAAGATGGCGTTCACGTTGTCCAGCGCGCGGGCCGCGTTCTGGGTGCGGCCGCGGTAGTCGAAGTTCAGCTCGGCGCCGGACACGCCCTCGTACTGGGCGGCAGCGAGCTCGGCGACCGACTCGATCCGCTCCGGGCTCAGCCCGTGGTCGCCGTCGGTGTTGATGCGGAAGGGGATCGCGCCCTGGGGCCAGCGCATCTCGCTGCCGGAGCTGTTGTACTTCAGCATGTAGGCGTGAGTGGTGCCGGCGATCATGAGGGCGGTGAGCATCGAGGGTCTCCGAGGGTCGCGCAGTGGTACGGCTGCGGCAGCTCCTGACATGAGGCCCCCAGACATGAGGGAGGGCAGGAAGGGCAGAGACGCGGGCGACGAGATCTGACCGCCCGCGGTAGGGTGGAGCCGTGGAGGTCTCATGCGCTGCTCGCTCCTGCTCATCACCCTGGCCGCATGCCGCACCGCGGGGTCCAACGAGACGACCGCGGGCACAGCGACCGGCGTCGGCACAACGGGGGGGGGCAGCGGCGGCACAGGCACCGTGACGCAGCCCACCACCAGCTGGAAGACGGGGACGACCACCACCACCGAGCCCGTCATCGACGACGACGGCGACGGGCACTCGCCGCCGGAAGACTGCGACGACGACGATCCGGAGATCCACCCCGCGGCGCCCGAGCTCTGTGACGACATCGACAACAACTGCGACGATCTGATCGACGAGGACGATCCGGCGCTGTCCGACGCGAAGACCTGGTACGAAGATCGCGACGGCGACGGCTACGGCGATCCGGCGACCGCTGAGTCGGGCTGCGAGGTCCCCGCCGACCGCATCGAGCAGGGCGGTGACTGCGTGGACTACCTGGCCGACTGGAACGCAGAGTGCCCGTGGACCGAGGTGGTCGTCGGCAGCCTGCATTCATGCGGAATTCGTCTCGACGGCGCCGTGGAGTGTTGGGGCGTCAGCGACGGTTCCAGCAGCGACGAGGGGCAGATCTCCGGTGTGCCGGCCGGCACCTACCAGAAGCTGACGTCGGGGTACGAGCACATCTGCGCGCTGGGCACCGACGGGGAGCTGGCCTGCTGGGGCAACGACGAGTTCGGGCAGAGCTCCCCGCCGAGCGGGTCATACATCGACGTCGGGGCGGGGATGTACCACTCGTGTGCCGTGGCAGAGGACGGCTCCGTCGCGTGCTGGGGCACGCCCTCGGAGGGGTTCGACGCGGGGCAGGCCTCCGGCGCGCCTTCTTCAGGATCCTACACAGCCGTCAACGCGAGCTGGTACCACTCCTGCGCCATCGACACAGCGGGCGCGCTGGCGTGCTGGGGGATGGAGGACGTCAACACCACCGGCTCCTACGGTCAGGTGAGCGACGCGCCCACCTCGGGGGTGTTCGTGCAGGTTGACAGCGCCTACCACCACGCCTGTGCGTTGGATGAAGACGGCGCCGTCGTGTGCTGGGGACGCGACGATGACGGCCAGGCGGCCGCGCCAGAAGAGGCGTTCGAGCAGGTCGCGACAGGGACCTACGTGAGCTGCGGACTCGACGACATCGGGATCGTCACCTGCTGGGGGCGGGACAAGTCTGGAGAGACGCTGCCCCCGGACGGAGAGTTCGTGCAGTTCGACGTCGGGCACGACCACGGGTGCGCGGTGCGCTCCGACGGGTACGCGGTGTGTTGGGGCGGAGATGAGTTCGGGAAGACAACCGTTCCGGGACAGCAGCCCCCGGAGTGAGCGCTCGGCTCCCCCCCGCTCGCTTTCACCCCGCCCGCTTTCATTGGGCGCAGCTCTGGGGGGTGGCCGGGGTCGTGCTGCTGCTGGTGCAGGCCATCACCCGCCTGGGCAGCGAGGCGGCGGAGGCGCTGAACATGGGGCTCACGCCGCTGCAGTGGGCGATCGCGATCAGCTTCACGCTGTTCATGCTCTTCACCGAGGGGTACAAGGGCTTCCAGCAGAAGTTCTCGCCCCGGCTGGCTGTGCGCACAGCGGTGATCGGCACCATGCCCCTGCACGCCCAGCTCCTCGCGCCGCTCACGCTGATGGCGCTGGTCCATGCGACGCCGCGCCGGCAGATCGCGAGCTGGGCGCTGGTCGCGATGATCGTGGGCTTCGTGTTCGGCGTGCGGGTGCTGGCGCAGCCCTGGAGAGGCGTCATCGATGTGGGGGTGGTCGCCGGCTTGAGCTACGGTCTGGCGACGATGGCCTGGGAGCTGCTGAAGGTCTGGCGCGCTGGGGGCTCCGAGGTCGATCCCGAGGTGCCAGTGCGATGACCGGGGCCGGCATGAGCAACCGCCGCGGCGGTCAGCCACCAGCCGAGCGGCTCAAAAGTCGAGCACCCGCCCCACAGCAGAGAGCGTCGCATCATGCAGATGCCCGTTGGTGGTGATCACCCCCTTGTTCCGCTCCAGCCCGCGTCCCTGTGAGAAGTCCAGCGCGTTCCCGCGGATGTCGGTCACCCGCCCGCCGGCCTCGGTGACCACCGCGACGCCAGCGGCGTGGTCCCAGATGCGCTCGACGTAGTCCTTGCGGGTGGGCAGCCGCAGGTAGATGGATGCATCTCCCAGAGCGACCGCGGCGTACTTGCACTGGCTGTCGATTCGGTAGGGCGGCTGGGTGATGCCCAGCAGCTCAGCGATGCGGGCAGAGTCGGAGTGCTTGGAGTGGGCCTTCTCCACCGACTCGCAGAATCGGGCCTGCGCGGCCTCAGTGATGTCGGTGACGTGGACAGGCGTCTCTGCGTCGTCGTCGATCCCGCGAACGAACGCGCCCTGGCCGCGGACCGCGGCGAAGATGCAGCCCTTCTGTCCGTTCCAATCCAACGCGGGGCACCCCAGCACGCCGAGCTGCACCTGACCGTCTTCGATCAGCGCCAGCGCCACCGCGTACTGGGCCATCCGCAGGAAGCCCCTGGTGCCGTCGATTGGGTCGAGCGTCCAGAAGCGACCCGAGGGACCGCCAGCGTGGGTGCCGCGATCGATCGCGTCGAGCACCGCGGCGGCGGAGAGCGAGGACTCACGCGCCTGCACCGAAGAGACCACTTTTTCGGCCATGGCGGGATCGGCGCGGAGGGCGGCGGCGTCTTCCTCGCCGACCAGCGGATCGTCCAGGGCGACGGCGAGCCGGTGGCTGACGAGGGCCTGCGCGCCGAAGTCTGCGACGGTGACGGGCGAGCGGTCCTTCTTGGCGAGGGTGGCGCCTGCGACCAGGCGGGACTGGACGATGCGGGTGAGGTGGCACGCCTCGCGGACGGCGGCGATCGCGATCTGGCGTTCGGTGGAGAGGGTCATCGGGACTCCGGGTTGACCGGCGAGCTAACCTGCGAGCCCCGGATCAACGACTCCCCAGGATCAACGACTCCACGGGAACCGTCGCTTGCCCGCCCCGCGATCGTCTGCTGGGGGATCGTGACGGGGCGCGCGCTGGCCGGCGCTGGCGGGCGCGGTCTGGGGCGCCGTCTCGGCGATCGGCTCGGCGCCCGGCGCCCGCGGAGGGATCAGCATCTTCGGGTTCTTGATGTAGCGCAGGGCGTCATCGTAGGAGATGAGACCGCCCTCATAGGCCTCCTTGAGCGCGTGATCGAGGGTGATCATGCCCTCGCGCCGGCTGGCCTCCATCATGCCGTGCACCTGCTGGAGCTTGCGGTCGCGGACGAGCGTGCGGATCGCGGGGGTGGCGATCAGCACCTCGAACACCGCCACCCGGCTGTTCCCCTCCGGGGTAGGCAGGAGACGCTGAGAGATGACCCCGAGCAGGCTCGCGGAGAGCTGCGCGCGGGCCTGCCCCTGCTGATGCGACGGGAAGACGTCGATGATGCGATCGATGGCCTGCGCGGCGTCGTTGCTGTGGAGGGTCGCGAGCACGAGGTGGCCGGTCTCGGCTGCGGTGAGAACCGCGGAGATCGTCTCGAGGTCTCGCATCTCGCCGACGAGCACCACGTCCGGGTCCTGCCGCAGGATGTACTTGAGCGCGGCGGAGAAGCTGCGGGTGTCGTCGCCGACCTCCCGCTGATCGACCGTGGCCATCTGGCTGTCGTGGACGTACTCCACCGGGTCCTCGATGGTCATGATTCTGCACTTTCGCGATCGGTTGATGCGATCGGTGAGGCATGCCAGCGTGGTGGACTTGCCCGATCCGGTGGGACCGACCACGAGCACGAGGCCCTGGGGGCGCTCGCCGAGCCGCAGCACCGTCTGGGGAATGCCCAGGAGCTCGGCGGTGGGGATGTCGCGGGGGATCGCGCGGAGCGCGGAGGCCATCTTTCCCTTCTGGAAGTAGGAGTTGACTCGGAAGCGCTGCCCGTCTCCCAGCGCCAGCGCGAAGTCGATCTCCCGCTCGATCTCGTACGTGCTGCGCTGCCGCCCGCTCATGATGGAGAACAGCAGCATGCGCATGTCGGCCTCGGACAGCGTCGCCGTGCCCATCGCGACCAGATCTCCGGAGATGCGCAGGATGGGCGGCCGCCCCACGGTGAGGTGCAGATCGCTCGCTCCCCGCTCCAGGGCTGCCTTCAGCAGCGCGCGCATGTCGAAGCCGCTGATGTCTGCCTTGGCGCTCTTGCGGAAGGTGTCGCTGCCCGTGGCCATGCCCTTGGCCATCAGCGCGAAGGCGTCGGGGTTGGAGCTGTACGACAGCCCCGTCTCGTAGGTGATGGCCTCGCGGCGCAGCAGCCCCAGCATGCAGCGGTTGAAGGTCATCATGCCCGGGGAGGCCAGCATGCGCATGAGGTCGGCCAGCTCTTCGATCCGCTGCTCCCGGAGCAGGCGCGCCACCGCGGGGCCTGCCGTGAGGACCTCGGTCGCCACCACCCGGCCGGGGCGATCGGCGCGCGGCAGAAGACGCTGGCTGATGATCCCGCGCAGACTCATCGAGAGGTCGCTGGCGGCCTGTCCGCGGGAGCGCTCGGAGAAGTACGAGAGGATCCGCTGGAGTGTCTGCGTGGCGTCGATGGTGTGCAGGGTCGCCAGCACGAGGTGGCCGGTCAGCGCCGCCGACAGCGCCACCTGCATCGTCTCTGCGTCGCGCATCTCGCCGATCAGGATGACGTCGGGGCTCTGGCGGACCACGTGGCGCAGCGCAGCGGCGAAGCTGCGGGTGTCGCCGCCGATCTCCCGCTGGCTGACCCGCGAGCGGACGTCGCGATGCACGAACTCGATGGGGTCTTCGATCGTGACGATGTGCGCGTCGCGAGTGGCGTTGATGTGATGCAGCATCGCGGCCAGCGTGGTGGATTTGCCGGAGCCCGTGGCGCCGGTGACCAGCACCAGCCCGCGGGGAGACTCTGCGAGCTCTCGCAGCACCTCGGGCAGCTCCAGCTCGGCGAAGGTCACGGCGCCGCTGGGCACGGCCCGCGCCACCACGCTGAGCTGACCCTGCTGACGCGAGAAATTGAGGCGGAACCGGCGCTCGGTGTCCAGCGACAGGCCGATGTCGGCGTCGCCGCTGCGCTTGAATTCCTCCCGGGCGTGGGGCGGCAGCGCGCGAGAGCCGAGGGCCTTCAGCTCGGGATCGGTGGTCGCCGGCTCGTCCAGCATCACGATGCGCCCGTCGACGCGCAGCGCGGGGGGCTTGCCCACGCACAAGAACAGATCCGACGCCCGCTCTGCATGCATCCGGGCGAGGAGGGCGAGGGAGCGGTCGGCGTTGGACATGGAAACCTCCTTGGCGGACGTCTCCTTACCCCGGCAGGAGCCCCCGCAGCTCCTGGAGCTGCGCGGTGGATGTGCCCAGACGCTCCCCCTCCGCGATCCATTCCTCGAGCGCCATGCGCGTCTGGTCTCCTACCTTGGTGAAGTGGTACTCCAGGTAGGGCTCGAAGGGCAGGGGGAGCACCCATGGCCCCACGACCGACGCCAATTTCAGCAGGAACGCTGGCGGGGTGGCCGCGCTGCTCCCGCTCGCCGCCAGGGCTTCTCTCGCCGCGGCGGTCGCCAGGTTCGCGCGCTCGGCCCGGAACCGCGCTAGCGACCAGCCCGTCGCCTCCAGGGCAGCGATCGCGGTGAGCAGCACCGCCGATCCCTTGACCGCCTGATCGCGGACCTCGCCCACGACCTTCGCCGGGCAGCCCCCACGCTTCAGTGTCTGCACTACCTGTCGCGCGGCCTCGGGCGGACCGGAGAACGGACTCGGCGCAACCCAGGGGCACCACGCCGCCACCCCGGGGGGATCGCGGGTCTCGCCGGGCAGCGGGCTACTGTAGGCGATGAACGCGATCATCCCTGTCAGCAGACGGTCTTCCGGGCACAGCTCGAGCAGCAGCGCGCGATCGGACAGGCCGGGCTGGAGGGTGACCAGGGTGGCCTTGCCCATGGCCTCGATCAGCTCGATCAGCCACCGCCCACGGAGCGCTGGTGAAGACACACAGAGCCAGAGCTGGTCCCAATGCTGGCGGGCCACCTGCGCGGCCGAGGTGATCACGCTATCGGGCACGAAACGGTCGGTCTGAGCGCCTCTGGGCCAACTCAGCCAGTGAACGACGTACCCCGAGCGCGCCTCGGCGGCGTATTTCTCGCGAACATACACGCTCACCTTCGCGCCGCCGCGCTGGAGCGCGCGGCCGTAGGTCTGGCCGACCGCGCCGGCGCCGATGATCAGTATCTTCATCGTGTCTACAGGCTCCCCTTGAGACGCTCGAGCTCGATGATCGCGAGCTGGAAGTCGGCCCGCGCGCGCTCCACCTTGACCCGGGCGTCGTCCACCCCCTTGATCGCCTCCAGCACGTCGCGCTGCAGCCCGCGACCGACGGCCACCAGCGAGCGCTCGGCCCGCAGCGTCTCTTCAGCCAGCCTCAGGTTGGCCTGCTCCAGCTCCACCGTGAGTCGGGCGCCCTCCAGCGCGCGGACCTGGGCGTGGACGTTGCGCGCGAGGTCCCGCTCGGCGATCTCGCGCTCTTTTCTGGCGCGACTCACGGCGGCCTGGGCGGTGTTCAGGCTGCCGCGATCGGCCCGGTTGGCGAGCGGCACCGTGAGGTCGAGTCCCACCCCCCACTCGGGCAGGGTGGCGCCGAACGTCTCGGCCCAGGCCGTCGACTGGGCGCTCTCGTAGCCGTTGAGCGCGGCGCTGCCGCTCAGGTCGAGCTGGGGGCGCATGCCGTGCTTCTCCACCACCAGGTCGAGCCGCGCGGTCTCTTCGGCCCGGCGAGCGAGCATCAGCGTGGGGCTGCTGACCAGGGCGACCTCCACCACCTGAGCCGCCGACAGCGTGAGCGGCACGGGATCGCGGGGGGGGGTGCTCAGGCTCGGGACCGATCCCGGCGGCTCGGCGATGAGCACCAGCAGAATGTCCGAGGTGTCGTGCGCAGAGCGCTCGGCCGCAGCCAGTCCGCTGCGGGCGGAGATGACCGCGGCGTCGACCCGCATCTGCTCGATCGGCGCGAGCTCCCCCAGGTCGACCCGGGCCTTCACCAGCCGCGCCTCCTCCACGGCGACGGCCAGCGACTGCCGGGCGATGTCCACCAGCGCCTGCGCCGACCACAGGCCCCAGTAGGCGTTGGCGGCGTCCGCGAGGGTCTGCTGGCGCTGAAGCTCCAGATACAGCGCGGCGGTGTCGCGGGCGCGCTCGGCGCTGCGCACGCCCTGGAGGTTGTGGGCGAGGAGGGCCCCCTCCAGCAGCGGCTGGCTGAGTGACGCGCCCAGGCGGGTGCTGTAGGCGGGATCTTCGGAGTCGACCTCCACCCCGGAGGAGACGAGCCGGTACAGGAACTCGCTGCGCGTGGATGAAGCGGTGAGGGCCGCGGTGGTGCCTGTGGGGGCGAACCACGACAGGCTGCTGCTCCAGTCCCGGGACGTGAGCTCGCTGTAGACCTCGCCGAACTCGCGGATGCTCTCGCCGGTGACCGCGCCCAGGCCGACCCCCGCGGAGAGGGTGGGGTCGAACGTGCCGCGCGCAGCCAGCAGGGCTCCCTCGGCGCTGCGCAGATCGATCGCCGAGAGCTGAAGGGCGGGGTTGGCGGCGACCGCTCGCTCGAGCAGCGCGGCGTAGCTCAGCTCGAGGGCGGGCTGCTCGGCGGGGGGGGTGGCCCACGCGGAGGCCATCAGGACCACAGCGATCAAGGGGGCTCCTCACGTCGGGGGCGGTGGGCCTGCCATATCATCGGAGGCAGGTCTTCGGGGTCTTCGGGGAACCACGCGTCGGGGGTGCTGTCGGCAGAGAGCAGGAGGCTCCCCATGACCACACGCTCCACCACCCTCCTTCCGCGCGCTGTCGTCGCGCTCGCGGTCGGCCTCACCCACGCGGCGCTCCTGGCGTTGCTGCTCCCTACCGCCGCCGCGGACTCCGGCCCCTCCCCGGGTCAGAAGACGCTCGAGGCGGCGTCGCCCGACGCCCTCTCGCACATCCCGCTCTCGCACATCGACGCCCTGGAGGCGCTCATCAACGGCGGCGAGGCGCTGCTCCCCACGGACACCCCGCCGCCCGAGGCAGAGACGATGGACGCGGCGAGCCTCGCTCCGGGGAGCATCTTCTCGGAGGTCGCAGCTCCGGACAACGACGCTGCGGAGCTGGCCGATCCAGCGCCGGTCGACGCGGCGAGCCTCGCTGAGAAGATGCTCCCGGTCGAGGACTTCGGCGGGTATTGATGGACATAGCGTTGGACCTGCTGCGACAGCTCCTGCTGTTCGGGGCGCTGCTCACTCCCGCGGAGATGCTTGCGCCGGCGCGCCCGGGGCAGCGGCGGCTGCGGCGGGGACTGCTCACCGATCTGGGCTACGCCGGCCTGGTCACCGCGACCCTGGCGCTGCTGGGTGGCGCGGTGCTGGCTGGCCTGGGTCTGGCGCTCGGCGCCGCGGTCCCGCGCAGCGCAGCAGAGGCGCTCGGGGCGCTCCCGCTGCCCGCGCAGCTCGCGATCATCCTGGCACTCTCTGAGCTGTGCGCCTACTGGGTGCATCGCGCCAGCCACGCCAACCCGCTGCTGTGGCGCCTGCATCGCGTACACCACTCCAGCGCAGAGCTGGACTGGCTGTCGGCGCATCGACAGCACCCGCTCGAGGCCCTCCTGCTCCTGGGGGTCACCAACCTGCCGGTGGTGGCGCTGGGGTTCGACACCGGCGCGGTGCTGGGCTTCGTGCTGCTGCAGAAGTTCCACACCGCGCTGGTGCATGCCAACGTCCGGCTGCCGTCGGGCAGCTGGGAGCGATGGATCGCCGGGCCGCGCTTTCACCACTGGCACCATGTGCGGGATGACCGCTGCGGGAATTTCTCGTCTATGCTGCCGCTGATCGATCGGGCATTCGGGACGTACGCGGGTGAAGCGGGGTGGCCTGCGGCGGTGGGGCTGCCGGAGGGCGCTTCAGTCGGCGGGTGAGCGCGGCCCCCGGCCTCGTTAGGCTGCCGCATCAGGAGGCAGTCATGTCCAGCGATCCCGAGACCGTTGCCGGCGCGTCCGCCCCGGAGGCCGAGTTCGACCCGGTCTTCTACGACGACGCAGACACGTTGAGCTCGGGCACGCAGGGCCGGGGGCTCACGCTGGCGCTGATCGGCCTCGTGGGAGTGGTGTTCGTGGGGGGGGGCGCCGCCCTGGTGCTGACGACCCAGCCCGACGAAGCCCCGGTGCCGCTCCTCGAACAGCACGGCTACCAGATGGTGGAGATTCGGGGTGGCTCGTTCCAGATGGGATCACCGGCCTCCGAGCGCGGCCGAAGAGACGACGAGACGCAGCACTCCGTCACGGTGGATGGGTTCACGTTGGGCGTGACGGAGGTCCCGCAGGGGCTGTGGACGGCCGTGACCGGAGCCAACCCCTCGCGGTTCCAGATCTGCGGCAAGAGCTGCCCGGTGGAGCAGGTGACGTGGATGGACGCCGTGAAGTTCGTGAACACGCTGTCACAGATGGAGGGGCTGGGGGCCTGCTACACCATCGAAGGAGAGAACGTCGAGTGGCCGAGCGGTCTGGTCTGCGAGGGGTACCGGCTGCCCACCGAGGCGGAGTGGGAGTACGCAGCGCGCGCGGGCGTGCCCACCCGCTACGCCGGCGACGACTCGATCGCGGAGTGCGCCTGGTACCGAGACAACAGCGAACGCAAGAGCCACCCGCCGGCCCGCAAGCCCGCCAACGCATGGGGACTGCACGACATGAGTGGAAACGTCTGGGAGTGGGTGTGGGATCGCTACGACCGCGCCTACCCTCCGGAGGACGCCGCCAACCCGACCGGCGCCGAGAGCGGCTCGGGGCGCGTGGTGCGCGGGGGCTCGTGGAGCGGATCGGCGACGCACTGCCGGGTGGCGGGGCGGGCGGGGTTCTCGCCGGTCGGGAGTTTCGACGATCTGGGGCTGCGGCTGGCGCGGTCGCTCTCCAAAGCGCCCTGATTGCGTAGAGTCGACCTCGATGTTGCATATGGGCCCCGTAGTGAGCGCCCAGAGCATCGGTCGAAGATGGGTTCTCGTGAAATTCGAGCGAGGACGCTTTAGTACAGCCAGGCCCCGGGTCATCGTCCCGGCAACCTGGGCGATTCCGATGGCCAAACCCGGGTTGTTTTTCCGGGCCGCCAGAGCGGTCAGGGTCTGAGGGCGGCCCCCGGGCCCGTCAGGCGCCGAAGATGGGGGTAGGCCCGGTCCCCTCCAGACCGGGTCCGTCCAGACCGGGTCCGTCCAGACCGGGTCTGGAGGGACCGGGTCGCTGTCGGACAGGGGTCCGTACAGACCGTGGGGAGTCTACGTCCCGACAAGAGAATCGGAGCCCCCCAAGAAAAGGCGCGTAGGTCATCGAGCCGGCCTCTGGCCGGTACGATGACCGGAGCCTGCCCAGGCGAGTTCGTGGGCCCGCCTATGGCTGTCTCTACCCCGCATCCTCCACCAAGGACCGGGCTCCCGTTCCTCCCGGGGGGCATCCGTTGTCGCCCCCGCTTCCTGGGAGGATCCCCGGGTCCGGTCGCCGCTGGGTGGCCGGGCCCTCATTACCTCGGATTTGTCAGGAAAATGTCAGGGAAAGTCGGTCGAGGTCACAGAACGGCCGGATTCTCCTTTTCTTCTGTGACGGGCATGTCGCCGAGCGTCCCCAATCCCCCTTCCAAGGAGAACGACCACCAGGAACCGGTCTTCGTTACCCCAGCAGCTTTGTGCTGCGAAGCATATGAATGCGCTCGATTGCGTAGGGGGGGCTTGTCTGCAGATTGGGAGGGGTGTTGCAATTGGCAGCACCGATATTGTGCTCCCCAGGGTTGCTCGTGGCAGCCTCCAACGATAGCGGACCTCAGCACCGCCGATAAGCGCAGTGCCCTGTTTGAACCTGAAATCCTCCCGATAGTGGAGAGGTGGAGAAACAAGATGGCCTCTGAATATAGACAGTGACTCCGAATACGGCTAAAACAGCTCGGTGTAGCGCTGCTCCAGCTCCATGAGAAGTTCCGGGCGCATCAGTCGGGAGCGGGCGCGTCGTTGAATGTGATGTCGGCGCCGGACCTCTTGCTGTATCGGGGGTGGTCGAGCATCACGATACGGCATCAGGTCCGCAGCGGTGAACGGTGCGG
>CAYXGP010000176.1:0-18478 GCA_964464515.1 uncultured Enterobacterales bacterium | reverse complement strand
AGATCTGGTACGACGGCACCGACGGCGACTGCGACGGCGCCTCCGACTACGACGCCGACTCCGACGGCTACGACCACGAGGCGCACGGCGGCAGCGACTGCTACGAGGGCACCAGCGCCGATAGCGATGGCAACCCCGGCGGAGTATCTGCGGCGAGCATCAACACCGCCGCTACCGAGAGCTGGTACGACGGCACCGACCAGGACTGCGACAACGACTCCGACTACGACGCGGACTCCGACGGCTACAACAGCGACGCCTACTCCGGAACCGACTGTGACGACTCAAGCGCCTCTGTGAACACAGCGGCCACCGAGATCTGGTACGACGGCACCGACGGCGACTGCGACGGCGCCTCCGACTACGACGCAGACTCGGATGGCTTCGACAGCGACTCCTACAGCGGGACGGACTGCGATGACTCTCGTGCAGCGGTGAATACGGATGCCTCCGAGACGTGTGCCACGCTCTATGATGATGACTGCGACGGCACCGCGAATGAGCTGGACGCGACGAGCTGCACCACCTATTACGCAGATACTGATGAGGACGGCTACGGAGACTCCGCAGACTCAGCCTGCTATTGCTCCACCACCGGCTCCTACACGACCACCAACAGCACCGACTGCGATGACATCGACGCCGCGGTGAGCCCGGCCGCCACGGAGACCAGCGGTGACGGAACAGACCAGGACTGCGACGGCTACGACGCTGACTACAGCAGCGAGGATCTCGTAGCTGGCGATCTGGTGATCACCGAGGTCATGCAGAATCCCGACGCGGTGCTGGACACCGTCGGCGAGTGGCTGGAGATCGTGGTGCAGTTCAGCGATGGCGACATCGACCTGAAGGGCCTGACGATCAGCGATGACAATGGTACCAGCCAGGTGACCGAGATCACTGACTACACCGTGGTCTCCCAGGGGGATTACCTGGTGATCGGGGCCTCGGATGACATCAGCATCAATGGTGGCGCGCCGGTCGATGTAAGCTGGGGGGGAGGGACTGATCTGGCGAACGGCACCGATGGCGTGGAGCTCACGACGCCAGCGGGCGATGTGATCGACGAAGTGATCTGGGACAGCGGCGCAACGTTCCCTGACCCCACCGGGGCCTCGATGAACCTCGACACTAGCGCGATCGACGACACCAGCAACGACGACGGCACGAACTGGTGCGAGACGTCGTCCAGCACCTACGGGGATGGCGACTACGGGACACCGGGGGCGGACAACGAGGTCTGCCCGTGATCAAGCACAGTCCGGCTCAACACATGGGCCTGCTCAATCATGGGCCTGCTCAACACATGGGCAGTCCCTGGGCGTAGAACCCCCAGTTCCTCCACAGTGACATCCCAAAGCCAAGCCCGAGGGCGAACAGCAGCAGGATGGCGAGCGCGCGCACCGCCCCGCCCTCTCGATGCGCCTGCTGCTCAGGCAGCAGAAACGCCAGCCCGAACCCGGTAAAGCAGCCCCCTGCGTGCGCCAGGTTGTTGACGCCATCCATGGCGAACCCGAGCAGGAAGAGGATCACTGCCAGACTCAGCACGTTGGCGCTCACTCTCTTCGAGACGCGGACGCCGTGGCGCAGCCCCAGGCCAATCAGCGCCCCCAGAAGCCCGAAGATCGACGCCGATGCGCCGATCGTGGGGAGGCCCGAGGCGAGGTTGGAGACCAGGAAGCCCCCGGTTCCTGAGAGCATGTAGATGACGAAGAAGCGGGCCGGTCCGAAGTTCGCAGCGGTGGTGGGACCGAGGCTGCGTATCCACAGCGCGTTGAAGACGAGGTGGAACAGGCCGCCGTGTAGAAAGCTGGCGGTGAGCACAGTCCACCACTGCCCACACTCCCACGGTGGTCCGCCCGTCATCCCCAGCAGGTAGAGCGCTCGGTTGCTCGGCGCTCCCAGCGCCATCATGCTGGCTGGCTCCAGCACCGCGCGCCAGTCCGCTGAGACCGCGACCGCGTACAGTCCGGCGCAGGTGGCGAGGATGATGGCCACCGGATCGAAGGTGTCGATCCTCGCTTCGGCGGTACCCGGCCCCCCTTCCATCACACGCCTGCCATCAATCGCGGCGCCGCACCACGCCGAGCAGCGCCAGCACCAGCCCCCCGAGCGCAGGGGCAGCCTGGCACCCCCCCGAGGCCATCCGCTCTCCCGCCGCGGGATCGACGGCGATTACATCCACCACGTCTGGCGCTGAGCTGTCGTTTCCGGCGGTGACTATCAGCTCGATGCTGTAGGTTCCGGCCTCCCCCACCGTGAAGGTGGGGTTGGACGTGCCGGCCCGATCGAGGGTCACATCAGGCCCGGCCACCGGCGTCCAGCTCCAGGAGAGGTTGCGCCCGTCCGGATCATAGGAGCCGGAGCCGTCGAGGACGATCGTGTCTCCCGGGTAGGCCATCAGCGGCTGGCCGGCGAGCGCTACGGGGTCGTCAGCCGTGCCGCCGCTGGAGGTCCCGCCTGCGGTGCCGCTTCCGCCTGTCGTGCCGCTGGTGCCGCCTGAGCTCCCGCCTGAGCTCCCGCCGCTCGTCGTCGCGCCGCCGGAGCTGCTGCTGCTGCTGCTCCCGCCGCTGGTCGAGCCACCGCCCTCGGTCTCCTCGGACATCATCGTCCAGAATTCGGCGTCCTCGCTGGTGTAGCCCAGCGCCCAGAATCCCACGCCCTGGATGCCGGCCTGACGAGCGTACTGCACGCGATCCTGGATGCTCTCGGTGTCGTCGTACCACAGCTGGGTGCCGCTGCGCAGCACGTAGGGTGTGTGCGACGATGAGTCCCACAGCCGCCCTTCGGAGTCCGCGATGTCCACCGCCGAGGAGAACGTGACCGCCCACCCGTCGTCGGTGGCGGTGCCAGGGACCGCGCTGGACGTCGTCGGCCACTCGTTGCCGTACAGGGGCATCCCCAAGATGATCTTGTCTTCGGTGGCGCCGTACGTCAGGTAGTCCTCGACCGACCACTCGAGGCTGTATGCGCTCCACGGATCTCCACCGTACAGGGGCGCCACCGGGCCCGGATCGCCGCCGGTCCAGTGGTAGCCGTAGCCCATGATGAACATGCCGTCGGAGGCCGCCGACAGCTCGTCGTAGTCCCAGGCGCCGTTCCAGTCGACGGCGGGCGTGGCGAGGTAGACCTCTCCCGTGGCGGCCTGGAGCTCCTGGACGAAAGCCACCATGTCGGATTTGAGGTCGGAGTCCAGCCCCTCGAAGTCCACGTTGACGCCGTCCGCGCCGTAGCGATCGACCAGCTCAGCCAGCTCATCGATCACCTGCGCGCGCACTGACGGGTACGGCAGGACGCCCCACATCTCGTCATCGTAGAACGCGGTCACGCACAGGTGGACCTTCACCCCCAGGGCATGCGACCGCGACACCAGATCGGGCGCCATGTTGTCCCAGTTGGACGTGCTGGTGAGGCTGCCGTCCGGCTCCATGTTCACGTTGAAGATCGCCAGGTGGGTGAGGCGCGAGAGCACGGCGTCGGAGGGGTCGTCCACCCAGTACGGCAGGTAGCCGTAGACCGTGATCTCGGGCAGGTTCTCCGCGACCCCCAGCGCGCCGGGCGGCGCCACGGCGTGCCGCTGCGAGGCGTGCCGCTGCGAGGGATATTGCTGTGGGGGCTGCAGGGCGTGCTGAGCATGTACGCTGTCGATCGGCGCACCGAGGGCGCCTCCGATCAGAGACAGCATCGAGGTGAACATCATCGCGACCTCCGCCGCCGGGATCCGCTTCGTAACGCGCTGGCAATAAGACACCTGAGCACCCGTAGCCCGGTGAAACCGGCTTCCCTGTTTGCGGGTGCTGCGGTGGGGGAGTAGTTTCCCGCAGCCCCGGGTCCGACTAGGGACCCCCATCAGCATTGTTTGGAGGATGGAGATGGGTTTCTTCGATCGCCTCTCGCAGGTTTGGAAGGGGTTTCTGAACCTCTGGATCTCGGACATCGAGAACAAAAATCCTGAAGCCGTGTACGAGGCTGCGATCGAGGAACGCATCGCCAAGCATCGTGGGCTCAAGAAGGCCGTCAGCGGAATCGTCTACCTGCGCAACAAGATCTCCGGAGAGCTGGAGACCAAGGAGCGGGAGCTGGCAGAGATCAACCTGCAGATCCCCATCGCGGTCGAGCAGGGTGAAGATGAGGCCGCGCTGGTCCTGCTGGAGAAGCAGGAGGAGCTGGAGACCCAGATCGCCGCAGCGCGGCTCGAGCTCACCAAGATCAGCCAGCAGGCCGAGGAGTCCAAACGCGGGCTGCTCCAGTTCCAGGCCGAGATCGGCAAGCTCAAGCGCGAGAAGGTCGAGATGCTGGCCCGCAAGGCCAACGCCCAGGCGCGCATCCAGATCCAGGACACGCTCAACGGGCTCTCCACCGACGCCGACATCAAGGCGCTCGAGAACGTCCGCGAGACGATCAACAAGCTCCAGGCCGAGGCCGACGTCTCCGGTGAGATCCGCGGTGCTTCGCTGGAGGATCGCCTGGCGAACATCCGCGCCCAGACCGTCAACGCCGGCGCCAAGGCCAAGCTGGCCCAGATGAAGAAGCAGATGGCGGCCAAGAAAGAAGCGGCGGCTGTAAAGAAGACCATGTGAGCAGCCGCCGAGGCGCTCACGGATGAGGGCATGTGCCGCCGAGACTGATGCGATGGTGGTCCGGGCTGGATGATCGGGGCCGGGCCCACGCCTCGGTCCTGGCGCTGCTCTGCGTCGGCTACATCGGGCACTACCTCGTCTTCTGCATCCCGCAGCCGTTCTTCATCGAAGATGCGGGAATCTCCTTTGCGTATGCCCGGAACCTCATCGACGGCGAGGGGCTGGTCCCGTATCCCGGGGCAGAGCGGGTCGAAGGGTTCTCCAACCCGCTGTGGACCTACCTGATCGCGCTGCTGTATGCGGTGGGGATCCCCACCTGGACAGCCGGCAAGCTCCTCGGGGCGGTGTTCGGGGTGCTCACGCTCCCGCTGAGCTACGGAATCGTCCGACGCGCCCGACCCCACGGCACGGGAGATGTCGCGCTGGCGGCGCCCCTGCTCCTCGCAGCGTCACCGCAGTTCGTCATCTGGAACGCCTCGGGCCTGGAGAACTCTCTGTTCTGCCTGCTGCTCGCGGCGGGCATCCACCGGATCCTGGCGGAGATGCACGCCGCAGATGAGGGTGGGGGCGGGCGCCCGTGGTCGGCCCTGATGTTCGTGCTGCTGGCGATGACGCGTCCGGAGGGGATGGTCTATGCGGGCATCGCTGCGGCTGCGCTGTTCCTGGACGCCGCGGCGCGGCGACGGCTGGGGTTGCTGGGCGGCTGGCTCGTGGCGTTCGCGGTGCCGTTCGGTCTGTACCACCTGTGGCGGTACTGGTACTTCGCCTGGACGTGGCCCAACACCTACTACGCCAAGCTGGGCCGGGGCACGACCTTCAAACCCTACAAGTGGGACACCTCCGGCTGGAAGTACGTCAACAACTACCTGCTGGGGCACGGGGTGGTGTATGTGCTGCCGCTGCTCGCGCTGGCGCTCACGGGCTTGAAGAAGCGCCGGTGGTTGGCGTTCGGTCTGCTGCCGATACTGGCGGTGCTCGTCTTCTGGGACGGCGCCGCGGGGCTGCCCGAGCTGCCAGACTGGTGGAAGCCGGTGAAGGACAACTGGATCCGCGGGCGGGTGTGGTCGATCGCGGCGGCCTGCGTGCTGCTGGGGCTGGCTACGCTGGGCCGCTCGGGCTGGCGCGCGCGCGGCATCCTGTGGTGCTGCACCACCTTCGGGGTGTTCTTCGCGCTGTACGCCGGCGGCGACTGGATGAAGCAGCACCGCTGGTTCAACCTGATCTCGGTCAGCCTGTTTCCGCTCCTCGCCATCGGGCTGGGTGAGATGGTCGATGCGATCCCGGCGGACCTGTCGCGCTGGCGACCGCCGAAGCGCCTGCGGGGCTTGTTCGGGGAGCGGGTGCCGACGCGCCTGCTGGTGCTGCTCGTGCCCTGCATGATCTGGATCGGCAGCGAGGCGCGCCACAGCTACGCGTTCGCGATGAACCCCGAGACGGCTGTGCGCGACATCAACCGGCGCGTGGCGTACATGAGCTGGGTGCAGCGTCGCCTCGATCTCGATCACGTCGTTCTGATGGACGTCGATATGGGGGCGCACATGTACTACTCCGGCTGGGACATCCTCGACTTCGCTGGACTGATCGACGTTCCGGTGGCGCGTCACTCCGATTACGCCAAGCCGTTCATGCGCCAGTACGTCTTCGAGGAGCGCAAGCCCCACTTCGCGCACGTTCATGCGGGCTGGGCGCGGACCAGCAAGATCCCCAAGCATCGGGAGTGGCGTCGCGAATACCTGGAGATCCCCGGCTACCCCATCGGCGGCCGCAAGCTGCACATCGGCAACCACATCCGGCGAGACACCTTCATCACGCGGACGGGCCCGCTCCCGGAGGGGGTCGTGCGCTTCGAGGGGAACGTACAGCTCGTCCGGTTCGACGTGCCCAGTCCGGTGGTGGCCCCCGGCAGTCACCTGTTTCTGGACACCACGTGGAGGGCCCGCCTGCGCGACCACGGCTTCCGGTTGCTGGTCTTCCTGGATGGGCCCGTCCGCACGGTGCAGGCCTTCCCGCCGGGCTGGGACTGGTACGGCGCGGACAAGTGGAAGGCCACCGAGGAGGTCTCAGGGCGCTTCTGGATGGCCCTGCCAGACGACCTCCCGCTCGGCGACTACCAGATGGGGGTGGTGCTGCTCGACGAGGAGACCGGCGCCGTGCTGGCCCCACGACGCGCGACCGACGCCCCGGAGGCCGACGTTCGTTACCTGCCGGGCGAGCTCTTGCTGGACGAAATCACCGTCACCGTGTCCGCCGAGCATGGCGCGGCTGCGGCGGCCGAGGATGACCTGGAGGACGCGCTCGGCAAGGCCGCGCAGGGCTGGTGTGACAAGGTCTGGCCGGCGTGGAAGGACGCCACACGCCATCGCCTGACAGATGAGGAGTGGATCGTCGAGAACGAGCCTGAGGTGCGCAGCGCGCTGGCGGCGTGCTGGGTGGGGCAGGCGGCGTCCGCGCAGGGCGCGCTGGCGAAGGCCGAGCTGCTGGCGAAGGCGCGGCGCTGGGATCACCGGCTGGACGAGCTGCGAGAGATGGCGCGTCCCCTGGCCGAGGAGCTGGACGCCTCGGGCACGGAGAAGATGGCCTCGAAGGACTGGAAGGGAGCCTACCTCGACTTCAGCGCGGCGCTGTCGATCGACGCTCAGCGGCCATGGACCCGCCGACGGGCGGAGGCCGCGCGCGACAAGACGCTCGGCATCCAGCGGCCGGAGGGCTCTGAGGGTTGAGGGCGCCCTGGATGGGCTGACCGCTCAGCGGCGGCTGATCGCCCGGTAGTCCACACCGCCGATCTGAACGAAGTCACACATCTGGCACAGCCGGGAGTGGACGCGGTCGCCCACGCGATCGCCCAGCGTCTGGGCGTAGGCCGTGCGGACCGCGAGGTTGTTCGGAGCGGCGCCGGTGGCGGCCTGGGGTGGGTAGTTGGTCGTACCCAGCGTGATGGCCATGGCGTTGTACCGGCGACTGATCACGTCGTCGATGATCTGCAGCTCCCAGCCGGTCGTCCGACCCTTGCCGATCTCGTCGATGCCCAGCACCGGCACCGTGGCGAGCTCGTCGAGCACCTGATTGTCCGACTGGCCCTGGCTGTAGCCCTCCTTGAGCATCGCCAGCAGTCCGCTGAACTCGATGAACCTGCAGCGCACACCGCTGGTGAAGATGAGCTGACGCAGCAGCCCCACGAGGAGGTGGGTCTTTCCGGTGCCGACCTTGCCGTGGAGGATCAGGCCGCGCCCGCCGGCCCTCGGCTCGAAGGCACCCAGCCACTGCGAGGTGACCTGCCACGCGTCCATCTTGGCGGCGTCGGAGATCTCTCCAGCGCCCAACATGAACCCGAAGAAGGTGGCGTGGGCGTAGCGGGCGGAGATGCCCGCCTGGTTGAACAGCAGGATGCGATCGGGGATCTTCTGACACAGGCAGCGCCCCACCCGAACGCGGTCGCCTTCAGCGGGGATCTGGACGCGTCCGGACCCTCCGCAGCGCGCGCAGTCGGGCACACAGGTACACAGGCGGGCCTGGGCCCGCTCCCCGATGGGCAGCACGCAGAAACCCTGGCCGTCGCACTTCGGGCAGGTGGGGTCGGGCTGGGCCGCGGTGGTCATGGGGAATTCTGCGCAGACGAGGATGTCCGCAGCCTATCCCACACCTCATTCGCCGACACCAGAGGGAATTCGCGTCGCAGGCGATCTCGGGCGGCCTCTTCCAGCAGGTCGGTGAACAGGCGCGGCGAGACTCCAGCGCGGAGGGGCTCCAGCTCGGCGGTGGCCGCGGCGTAGAGCGCGGGTCTGTCTGTCGTGTCGGCCTCCCAGACCGCGGTGTGGAAGGCGCGACAGGCGGCGATGGCGGCGACCGCGCGGGACTCGGCGGGCAGATCGGCGCGACCCAGGCGCCCCAGCTCGGCGCAGAGCTGCGCGCGGATCGGCGCCAGCTCCTCGGAGACGGTGGGTCTGGCGATCTCCTCGGCGAGCAGGAGGAGGCCGTCGGGAGACTCTTCTGGTGGCGTCAGGGGTGGGGGCTCCGGGGCGCCAAGGAGCTTCTTGCAGGCGTTCAGGGTCAGCCGGCGGCGGACCCGCTTGCCGCGGCGTCGCTCAGCCATGCGCTCGATTGCCGCGAGGATGGCGGGGACCGGGACGCCTTCTTCCAGCAGGGTGAGCAGCACGCGGCCGTCCGCGCCGGACAGGAAGGGCGCGCCCCCTCGAATCTGCACGAGGTAGGCCCGCACCTCTTCTGCCTGGCTGGCCCAGCGCTCTTCCAGGGGGTAGGTGTCTGCGGTGCGCTCCACCCCTGTCCTCTCCAGCGATTGGGGCAGCGTATCAGAGGCTTCTGCGGGGGGCACGGTGAGGCGCCACTCTCATATCAACTGGGCTCGAATCGGATGGGCTCGAACTGGATGGGCCCAGATCGGATGGGCGTTGAGCCTGTCGCTCGGTCTGTCGATCCTGTCGCCCACGGCGTGGGCCGATGACGATGACGATCTGTACGAGTCCGGCGCCGAGGAGGACGACGACGACGACACCAAGCGGGTCGAAGACGACGACATCCTCGATGAGATGGACCCCGACGATGACGACGAGTGGGCGGTGCCCACCGAGGAGGGAGGGGAAGAGGAGGCCGAAGAGGAGGAGGAGCTGGACTTCGACGACGAGGGCTATGAGGGCGACACCGAGGTCTCGGTGGCCGGCCCGGGGCAGGACACCGCGCGCATCTACCGAGATGAGCTGGAGAAGGTGAGCGATCTGGGCCCGGACGAGGAATCCCTGGCCTGGGAGCGCTACCTCAAGAAATACCCGAATTCGCTGTTCAAGAGTCGGATCGACGCCCGAATGGATCAGCTCGCGGGCGACATGTACAGCGAGCGCATCGAGGACAGCTACCAGCGCATCGTCGACGCCGGGAAGGCCGAGATCCAGTTCTCCCAGCCGCTCCAGCTCGAGTCGATCGATCCCCGCACGCGCATCCACGGTGGCTTCGAGTGGGGCTTTCCGGCCTACATCAACCTGATGGCCGGCGGCGAGTACCAGCTCATGCGGGAGCTGTCGGTGCATGGGGTCTTCCGCAGCCGCTACACGGGCCAGAACCTCGAGGCGGGGCTCCGCTATGCGGTGGTCAAGTCCGCGCGGACCAACCTGTTGGTGACCATCCTGGCCGACGGGCACCTCAACCTGAACCCCATCCACCCCGGCGTTCGCCCGCAGCTCGGCCTGGGCAAGCGCTTCACGTTCGGTGAAATGTTCCTGGACGCGCAGCTCCAGGGCGGCACCGATCTGCTGTTCATGCAGGCGTCCGATGACAGCAGCATGATGTCACCGCGGTTGGTGGGCGGCGCGTCGTTCACGCTCGCTCCCAGCCCGGACGTGCGCATCTTTGCTGAGACCTCCACATACATGAAGGGCGCGCAGAGCGACGTGCTGGGCTCATTCCGGTTCAACGTGATCAGCTTCGGCATCAAGTTCATGGTGCGCCGCTCCAGCACCGAGAACAAGCTGGAGGCTGGCGCTGGCGCGTCTGTGCCCTACACCTCGAACTACTGGTCACACCACTTCGGTTCGATCATGGGCGATGTCCATTACTACCTGGACTGAGGCCGCTCCATGAAAAGCAATCTCCCCCCTCGACGCGGATGCACTTCGTCCACCGGCGTGCGACGCTCTCGCAGTATCCAGATACGATTTCGAGCGCCGCAAGCCAGTGGACTCGCGCCTACACGCCTATCATGGGAGCTTTCTTTCCCTGGAGCGGCCTGAACCCATGCAGGACCGAGGTCACAGAGCCCCCGATCGCTGGGCCCCCGATCGCTGGGCCCCCGATCGCTGGGCGGCGGTGGAGCGGGAGCTGGCGCGCACCCGTCGGGAGCTGCGTCTGCTCCGGGGCGCGGTGGTCGGCATGGGTGTGCTGTTGGGAGCCGGCGCCCTGGGCTGGGGGCTGACGGCTCAGGCCAGCCGCAAGATCTTCATCAACGCCGAGGCGTTCAACGTGGTCGACGCCGCCGGGCGGCTCCACGCCTCGTTGGGGGTCGCCGAGGGCCGCACGTGGCTGACGTTCTTCGACGCCGAGGGCGGCGCGCGGCTCCAGCTAGGGGTCGGACCTGATGGTCCGATCGTCATGTCCGGTGGGTACCAGGTGGTCGATGAAGAGGGGCGGGTACGCGCGCTGCTCGGGCCCCAGGACGCCGGGCAGGTGCTCACCTTCTACGACGCGGAGGGACGCGAGCGGCTGGAGCTGGGCGCGAAGGGTGACGCTGCGCCCGCCGCGATCGGCCTGATCGATGGCAGCGGCACCACGCGGGCGTCGCTCCAACTCAACGCCCAGGACGCCGCTGCGCTGACGTTCTTCGACGGGGCGGGGCAGGTTCGACTGGCTGCCGGCGTGGTCGGGGAGCAGGGACGAATCGCCGCGACTGGAGATGGTAGCGTGGAGAGTTGGCCCCGCTGATCTTCCACGGAGGAGCCCCATGCCGAGCCCGCTGATCTGGCTGGCTGCGTTTCCGAAGTCCGGCTCCACCTGGCTGCGGTTCCTGCTCCATCATCTTCTCCACGGTCCACCGGAGCGTTCGAGGGACGTAGACCGCCGTCTTCCGTCCATTCACGATGAGGACGCCTCCCTGTGGCGAGAGGCGGTCATCGGGGGCGGGATCGTGCTCACACATCGAGAGCAGCGCTCGCACTCCGAGCGCTACCGCGTGGGCGACGGGTTCATCCAGATGGTTCGCCATCCCGCCGATGTCATCCTGTCCGACGCCCACTTCTTCGCGCTGACCCAGTTCGATCAGATGATGGCCGACGAGGCGCAGGCTCGACCCGCCGTCGAGGTCATGCGGGAACTGACGCTGCTGTACATCAATGGTGTGCTGCACTTCGGCAAGGTCCCGAAGCAGGACAGGTTGGGGTTCGGAACCTGGTCGGCGAATGTCGAGAGCTGGCTGGCGCAGCGGGGGCGTCAACCCGGGCTGCTCGTTCGCTTCGAGGATCTGCGCGGCCAACCCGCGGTCGAGCTGGGACGGATCTGTGCGTTTCTGGGGATCGAGCGCAGCCCGGAGCAGATCGAGGCTGCTCGCGCCGGGGCAGACGTCAGCGCCATGAAGCAGATGCAGGAGCGTGAGATCCGAGAACAGATCCCCGGGCGGTTCTATAATCCACGGTACCAAGGGGCTTAGGCCGCTCCAGAAAAACCCCTATCCACCCTCGACGCGGATGCGCGTCGCCCCTCGGCTCGCCACGCTCTGGAAGTATCCAGATACGACTGCGAGCGAGGCGAGCCAATGGGCTCGCGCCTCCACGCCGATCATTGGATATCTCTTTTCCTGGAGCGGCCTTACCGGGCCGGGCTGCGGTTCGTGCGTCGGGGAGAGATCGGGCAGCAGACGCTCCTGCAGGGCGCACCTGGAGCGCGGCTGCAGCAGCACTTCGGCCCGATGATGGAGCGGCTCGGGTACAGGTTGGTGACCGGCTCTGCCGCCGCGGAGCCCTTGAGCGAGGAGCTGCGGCGGTTCGTTCCGATCGGTTGATGGCGTGTCGGAGTCGTGAGCCCAACTCACTTCAGCCATTCGAGTTCCCTTCAGCGCTGAATTCATCGCCGTCCTCGCGGTTCGAGCTTGTGGGATCGTGGGATCGTGGATCGCGAAGTCGAGAGACCGCGGCTCCGCGAGATCGCGGACACGCAGAGACGATTGACCCTGACCCGGTTCAGCCGTATTCAGAGCCGCCGTATTCCAGAGGCACCGAGAGGAAACACCCTGCCAAGGCGGTGTCTCGCCGGGCGTTTGAACTGGTGAGCCCCGGAGGAACAACGCGTCCTGAAGTGAGCGGTGCTCACTTCAGGCTTGAACGCGAAGCGTTCAAGAGGGGCGTTAGTGGTTCGACTTCTCGTGGGCGTCGTTGTCTTCGCAAAGAAAAACACCTCACCAGAGACGATGTCCATGGTGAGGTGTTTGAAGTGGTGCGCCCAGAGAGGAACAACGCGTCCTGAAGTGAGCGGTGCTCACTTCAGGCTTGAACGCGAAGCGTTCAAGAGGGGCGTTAGTGGTTCGACTTCTCGTGGGCGTCGTTGTCTTCGCAAAGAAAAACACCTCACCAGAGACGATGTCCATGGTGAGGTGTTTGAAGTGGTGCGCCCAGGAGGAGTCGAACCCCCAACCTTCGGATCCGTAGTCCGACGCTCTATCCAATTGAGCTATGAGCGCGTAGTGTTGGCTGTGTAGTGCAGCCTTTCCTGGTAGTGCAGCCTTTCCTCCTGGTGCAGTCTGCCCTGTTAGTCGGGTCTTGCCCTGAAGGGGGCTGCCTGTAACCCGAAACCCGTGAGGGAGCGGGGCAGAGCGGAGACGGAGGGATTCGAACCCTCGGAGGAGCTTTTTGACCCCTCACGCGATTAGCAATCGCGCACCTTCGGCCTCTCGGTCACGTCTCCAGATGAAACGGCCCTGTCTGAGCCTGTCCTTTTAGCCCGTCCAGTTACCGGGCCTGCACTTCTTGAAAAGAGCGAAAAGGGCGGAGGCGGTGGGATTCGAACCCACGGTTCCTTGCAGAACTGCGGTTTTCAAGACCGCTGCCTTCGACCACTCGGCCACACCTCCAGATGAGGCCCCACCCAGCTATTCACTAAGCGCGATCCGGTCAACACCGACATACGGCCGGAGCACCCGGGGAATGAGCACGCTGCCGTCTGGCTGCTGGTAGTTCTCCAGGATGGCGACCACGGTCCGGCCCACGGCCAGCCCCGAGCCATTTACGGTGTGGCAGGGCCGGGGCTTGCCGCCTCTCTCCGGGCGGAACCGCATGTTCATGCGGCGGGCCTGGAAGTCGGTGAACAGCGAACAGCTCGAGATCTCGCGGAACCCCTGCGTGGGCAGCCAGACCTCGAGATCGAGCGTGATGGCCGCGCTGAAGCTGGTGTCGCCGCTCGACAGTCGCATCACCCGGTAGTGAAGACCGAGCTCCTGGAGGAGCCCCTCGGCGTGACGCGTCAGCTCGGCGTGCTGCGCGGGGCCCTCCTCGGGCGTGCAGATCTGGACCAGCTCGACCTTGTGGAACTGGTGCTGGCGGATGAGCCCCCGGACGTCGCGCCCGTAGCTGCCAGCCTCAGCCCGGAAGCAGGGGGTGAACGCGCAGTACCGCAGCGGGAGCTTTGCCCCGGCCAGGATCTCCCCGGCGTGGAGGTTCGTGACGGGAACCTCGGCGGTGGGGATGAGGAACGCATCCGAGCCGTTGAGTTCGCCGGCGATGCGGAACAGGTCGTGCTCGAATTTGGGCAGCTGGCCGGTGCCGGTCATCGTCTTGCGGTTGACGATGTAGGGCACGATCATCTCGGTGTAGCCGTTGTCCCCTGCCCGATCGAGGAACCAGTTGATCAGCGCGCGTTCCAGCCGGGCGCCCAGTCCGCGGTACACGGGGAACCGCGCCCCCGACAACTTCGCCGCGCGCTGGAAGTCGAGGATCCCCAGCCCCTCGCCGACCGCTACGTGATCCTTGACCTCGAACGAGAAGGTGGGAGCGCCGCCCCAGCGATGGACCTCGACGTTCTGCGCCTCTCCGTCGCCGTCCGGGACGCGCGGGTCGAGGAGGTTCGGCAGGGTGAGGAGCAGCTCCTCCTCCCGCGCCTCGAGCGCGGTCAGCTCGGCCTCCAGCGTATGCAGGCGCTGGCCGATGCCCCGTACTTCCTGACGGATCTCGGTCGCGGCGTCACGCTGGCCAGTGCGCATGAGCTGGCCGACCTGCTTGCTGAGCCGGTTGCGATCGGCGCGGAGAGCGTCGGTCTCGGTCTGGGCGTGCCGGCGTCGGGCGATCTGCCCCGTGAGCTCCTCGAGGTGCTCGGCGTAGACCGCCGGTGCGCGCCGGCGGGTGAGGTTGTCGGCGACGCGCTCGGGGTTCGTCGCGACCAGCTTTCTATCCAACATCAGATACTCCAGGGTCTTCCGACCGGCGATACGGTTAGCCGCGTATCCCCGCTCGTCAACCCGGACGTGCCCGGACTACCCGGATGACTATGTTTGAAAGGTCGTGATGCAGATCCAGAAGGCCTCTCGGAGGGGGAGCTGCCTGTGTGGCGCGCTCACTTATGAGATCGAAGGCGAGATCGGCGGCGTCTGGATGTGTCACTGCTCGAATTGTCGCAAGGCGAGCGGTGGCACCGGAAACGCCATCGTCATCGTCCCGCGGGAGCGGTTCCGCTGGCTCTCCGGGGAGGACCACCGCGTCACCTACGCGCCGCGTCCGACCTGGTCGATCACGCGCTGCGAGACCTGCGGCACGCCGCTCCCGGCGGAGGAGGACGAGGAGAACATCTACCTGACGGCGGGCACGCTCGATGACCCGCTCGGGGTAGGCATCCAGACCCACATCTTCTGCGCCTCGCGCGCCGACTGGGATCGCGACATGCCGGGCGTCCGCTACTTCGACGAGCGCTCCTCCTGATCCCAGGAGGCCGTGAACTCCTCAACCAGCGCGTCCTTGACCTCACGCAGGGGCGGACAGGGCGTGACGTGATCGGCCAGCCGCGTGACCGAGGCGGCGTCCAGGCCGCAGGGGTTGATGCGGGAGAAGGCCGTCAGATCGCAGGTGAGGTTGATCGCCAGGCCGTGCCACGAGACCCAGCCTCGGCAGGCGATCCCGATGGCCGCGATCTTCCGCCCGCCCACCCAGACGCCGGTGTTTCGGGGATCGCGCTCTCCGCGCACGTCCCAGCGCGCCAGGGTGGCGATGATCGTCTCCTCCAGGCGGCGCAGCCACCGATGGATGTCGCGCTCGCGCAGGGCCACCACCGGGTAGGCCACGAGCTGTCCCGGGCCGTGCCAGGTCACGTCGCCGCCGCGCTCGACGTCGATCACGGGGACGTCCCCCGGCGCGAGCACGTTGCCATGCGCGCCGCGGCGCCGTCCGACGGTGTAGACCGGGCCATGCTCACAGAGGAGCAGGGTGTCGGGGGCCCGCCCTGCGCCGACCTCCGCGACCAGCGCCTCCATCTGCGCGTGGACCTCTGTGTACGGGCAGCGCCCGAGCCACCGGACATCCAGGGTCACGGCAGGGCCTGGACCGCCGCGGCAACGTCAGCATGGACCACCTCGATCGGCTGCGACGCGTCCACGTGGACGATCCGATCGCCGCGGGCCACGCAGCGCGCCCACACCGCCTCGTAGGCGCGGCCGATGGCGGTCAGGCGGGGGAGGGTCTCGAAGCGATCGCGGACCCCGCCGCGGGCGTATATTCGCGCCAGACAGGCTTCGGGGGGCAGGTCCAGCACCACGCACAGGTCAGGCGCCCGGAAGCCGTCGTTCAGCGCGGCCACGGCCTCCAGACCCTCCCAGAGAGTGGGGCCCATCGAGAGCGACTGGTAGGCCAGCGAGGAGTGCAGGTAGCGGTCGGAGATCACCACGTCGCCGCGGTCCAGCGCGGGCAGCACCCGACGGTCGAGGTGATCGCGGCGATCGGCGGCGAACAGGAACGGCAGCACGCCGTCGCCGAGCACCGACGCCGGGGAGTCGGCGGCGAGCGCCTTGCGGATGAACCGCCCCACGGGACCATCGGTGGGCTCGCAGGTGCGGACGACCGCGTGCCCTCGGCCCTCCAGCCGCTCGGCAAGCAGGCGGCACTGGGTGGTGCCGCCGGAGCCGTCGAGGCCCTCGATGACGATGAAGAGACCCTGTGCCATCTACCGATTGACGGCGTGGATCGCCTGCCCCAGGGCAGCCTTCGCCGCCTCCATCACCGCCTCGCCCAGCGTGGGGTGGGGGTGGATGGTGAGGCCGATATCCATCGCCTCGGCGTCCATCTCGATGGCGAGGGCGGCCTCGCTGATCAGATCGCTGGCGTGCGGCCCGATGATGGTGATGCCCAGCACGCGGTCATCAGCGGCGTCGGCGATGACCTTGACGAAGCCATCGGTCTCGCCGGTGGTGAGCGCCCGACCGTTGGCGGCCCAGTTGATCTTGCCGACCTTCAGCTCCTTGCCGGCGGCGCGGGCCTCGTGCTCCTGCAGGCCGGCCGAGGCGATCTCGGGATCGGTGAACACCACCGCGGGCACCGTGCGCGCGTCGTTGAACGTCTTGTGGCCGGCGATGACCTCGGCGGCGATCTCGCCCTCGTGGCTGGCCTTGTGGGCGAGCATCATCCCGGTGGCGACGTCGCCGATGGCGTAGACCCCGGGCACCGACGTCTTCTGCTGCTTGTCGATCACCACATGGCCGCGCTCCAACTCCAGGTTCAGCGCGGCGAGGCATTCGGAGTTGGGCCGTCGGCCGACGGTGACCAGGATGCGGTCGCAGGGGATCTCGCGGAGACCCCTGGGCGTCTGCACGCGCACCACCGCGCCGTCGCCGGTCTCCTCCCAGCCCTTCGCGGCGCTCTTCAGCAGCACCTCTACCTTCGACCTCTTGAGCTTGCGCGCGACGATGCGGACGACGTCCTTGTCGAAGCCGGGCATCAGCTGGTCCTGCATCTCCACCACGGTGACCTTGCAGCCGACGTTGCGCAGCATCTGGCCCAGCTCCAGGCCGATGTAGCCGCCGCCGATCACCACGAGGCGCTTCGGCACATGGTTCAGCGCGAGGGCCTTGGTGGAGTCCATCACCCGCTCATCGGAGAACGAGAAGCCGGGGATCTCCACCGGCCGCGAGCCGGTCGCCAGCACGAGGTGCTCGGTCTCGACCCGCACCACGGCGCCGTCGGGGGTGGTGACGTCGAGCGTGTGGGCGTCGATGATCGCGGCCTCACCGAGCAGCTTGTCGACGTTGTTGGCGCCGAGGAGCTGCTCTACGCCGCCGGTCAGCTTGCCGACGATGTCCTGCTTCCAGCTCTGGAGCTGCTCCATGTCGAGGGTCGACCCGTCGGGGACGTTGATGCCCATGGTGGAGAGATGGGACAGCTCCGCGTACTTCTTGCCGGCGGTGATCAGCGCCTTGGAGGGGATGCAGCCCACGTTGAGGCAGACGCCGCCCCAGCTGTCGCGCTCGATGCACAGGGTGTTGACGCCGAGCTGGCCGAGGCGGATGGCGCAGACGTAGCCGCCGGGACCGGCGCCGATGACGACGGCCTGGTACTTCCGGGTTTCCATGGGAGTCCTCTGTCTGGATTGTCTTTTCTGTCGGAGACTTCTGTCGGTACTTCTGAAGGAGACTTCAGGGGGAGGGGGCGGGCAGGGTCGTCGCGATGCGGACCGGGCCGGGGGGGGCGCGCGCCCGGGCGACGGCCGCCGCGACGGCATCCACCGTGGGCTCGCTCGTCCACGCCGGCACGCTGAAGGCGCTGGCGATCCGGGTCGGGTCGGGGGTGAGCTGGCGCGCGAAGGGTGCGTTCCCGCCGGTGGGGTGGAGCGCCACGAGGAACGTGACGTTCGCCGAGAGGTGTGTGGCGAGGTTCAGCGCCTCGTGAAAGGAGCCGCTGGCGACCGAGGCGTCCAGCAGGATGCACAGGACGCGCTCGCCGGTGGTAACCGCCAGCCCCACGGCCGTGGTCGCCTGGGCGCCGGGGGTGGGATCGGAGGGCGCCAGCCGGTACGGCCGTGCGCCGGCCGCAGGATCGACGAGGCGCTCGACGGCGCAGCCCCGCAGGATCGCTCCGACGCGCGCTCGGGGACCGCAGACAACCCAGTCGGCGCGCTCGGCGCCGGTGAACGCACCGGCCACCACGGGGGCCAGCCGGCCCAGGGGCAGATGGAATGGCAGGGGGCCCGCTTCGCCGAGGCTCCGATCGGCTTCCTGAAGACGGGCGAGGGCGGTCACCTGAGCTGATGAGCTGCGCTCAGCAGCCGGCGGGGGGGGCGGGCCGCGGGCGCCGAGGCCCGGGCCCCCCCCCCCACCCCGCCCCCCCCCCGCGGCGCCGGCCCGCCCCCGGGCCCATATTTTTCGCCCTATTTTTCACACACATTTTTCGTCCTATTTTTCGTCCTATTTTTTGTCCCATTGAGGATTTGATAGG
>CAYXGP010000175.1:0-18481 GCA_964464515.1 uncultured Enterobacterales bacterium | reverse complement strand
AAAGCTGCATGATCAGCGAATCAGGGAGTGCCCCCCAAATGCGAACGCGCCCCCCTCGCACTCCTACTACTCCCGGTCGTCCGCGCGGCAATCAACGGACCCACACCTCTGCATCTCATCTCTGCACCATCCGCCGGTACTGGGAAGGGACTGTTGATCGAGGTGATTTGGAGAGGCCTGACCGGATCGTCACCCGCTGCGACAACGCTCCCACGCAGCGACGACGCAGTACGAAAGAAGATCACAGCACTGCTTGATCGCGGCCCCCAGCTCATCTTCTTCGACAACATCGATAGCTGGCGCACCCTGGCGGGGTCTTCATTGGCCGCCGCACTTACCGCATCGATCTGGGCAGACCGGCGGCTGGGTGCCACGGAGATGATTGATCTGCCAGTCCGCTGCGCATGGGTGGCCACGGCCAATAACCCATCGGCAAGCCACGAAATCAGTCGACGGGTAGTGCCGATCCGCCTTGATGCAGGGTCTGCTAAGCCCTGGCTCCGTACCGATTTTCGCCATGAGAACCTCCGGCAGTGGACTGCAGACAACCGCGAGCGGCTCTTGCACGCCATTCTGGTCATAATACAGAACTGGTGTGCCGCCGGGATGCCCAGGGGGAAAGGCTCACTGGGCAGCTACGAGGACTGGGCCGGCGTGATGAACGGGATCCTTGACATCACACACGTCCCCGGCTTCCTCGGGAACCTCTCGACATTCTACCACGCGACGGATGACGAAAGCCGCGAGTGGCAGACCTTCATCGCGGTGTGGTGGGAGAGGTATCGGGAGCAAGATGTATCCGCGACACAGCTTGTGGAGCTCTGCAATGACCAAGACGTTCTCCTGAACTGCCTTGGGAAGGGCCACTTCAACTCCCAGCGGATACGGCTGGGGAAGGCGATGCGCACCCGTATGGGAAGGCCTACTGAGGGCTTCACTGTGGAAGCGTTCGAGTGCAAGAGCAGGAAGGCAAACCGGTACCGTCTACGCGCTAACCCTGGCTCCCCCGGGGGAATGACCCACACGGAGCCGTCACCGGGTAGTCCGGGTAGTGCCCCGGGAGGTGACGCGTCAACATCCCGGACCGAAAACAGCGGTACCACAACCGATACCGGCCAGTCACGGGTAGTCCGGGTAGTGGAGGATGAGCTTGGCGTCGGGGGTATTCCCCCCGTGCGGAGTGGGGGGGGGCTGGTGGTGGTCAGGGCCGCCCCCCACTCCCCGCACAACCCGGACCCCGTCGGCTCTTCTGGTCAAACCGTCGTTTTCGGTCCGGGATGTGCTCGGAGCGCTACCCGGAAACATCCCGGCGACTACCCGGACCCGGTGTTTCACACGTCCGCAGAGGGACTGCTTGAAGTGGCGTCGTCTCTCACGACGGCTACGGAGTCGGGGGAGCCAATCGCCCTCGATGTGGAAACCACTGGTCTGGACCCCATCGAGCACCGTCCTCGGCTTCTACAGCTGGGCTTTCCGGACGGGGTGGTCCATGTGATCGACCTATTCTCGGTTCCGGATATCGGTCCCCTCGGAGACGCTCTCCGCGAGGCAACGGTCATCGGTCACAACCTCCACTTCGATCTACGTTTCCTCTCGCACCATTTGGGGTTCGTTCCGACATCAGTCCGCGACACCATGCTCGCCAGCATACTTCTCGCGAAGGGTGTTCCTCCCGAAGTGCCGGTCCTGTTGGGAGCGAGCCGGAAGGTTGTCCCAGGGCCGCACAGTCTGGCAGGGTGTTGCGCTCGGCTCCTGTCCGTTTCAATGGATAAGGAACAGCAACAGTCAGACTGGTCGGGTTCGTTGAATGATGGCCAGATTGCCTACGCGGCAAGGGATGTCGCAGTGCTTCACCCCCTCTGGAGAGTGATGTCCGAGTCCCTGAATAGGGAGGGCCTCGCCAAGGTTGCTGGGTTGGAGAACGATCTGGTTCCCATCATGTCGGGCGTAGAGCTCGCTGGTGTGAAAGTCCTGCGGAGCCTGTGGGGAGACATCTGCCAGGAGCAGATAGTGCGCGCCTCGAGGTCGAAGGCGGAAGCGGAGTCTCTTCTCAGTGGAGTCAACGTCAATTCCTCGGTGCAGGTCAAGAGGGCTCTCTCAAAGCACCTCGGGCTTGAACTCCCGAACGTAAAGAAGGAGACCCTGACAGCATATCAAGGCGATGCCGTAGTTGATGCTCTCCTTCGATACAGGGGGGTAGCGAACTTCGGTATCGGAAAACGAATCACAACTGCACTTGACCAATCCCAAGACGGGCGGGTCCGCGGGTCTTGGAAGCAGCTCTCTGCTCCGACAGGAAGGATGTCCTGCTCATCCCCAGCGTTGCTGTCATTCCCTCGATCCCGGGGATGCCGAGCTGCAGTGACACCGGCAGACGGGACCATGTTCATCGTAGCTGACTACTCTACGATCGAAGTACGGATCGCGGCTCAGATTGCCGGTGACGAGTTTCTGATTGATCTCTTTCAACAGGGGGAGGATGTCCACTGCGTCACGGCAGCCGCAATGCTCGGTAAGGAGCCGCACGACGTGGTTTCTGAGGAGCGGACGCTGGCCAAGCCCGTCAACTTCGGTCTTCTCTACGGGATGATGCCTCTTAACCTTGTGCCGTTCGCGCGTTCGGAGTACGATTTGATCCTCTCGAAAAAGCAGGCAAACGGGTTTGCTACGGCATTCTTTGACCGGTATCGCGGAGTAAGGCGCTGGCACGACCGGATTTGGGGTCTTGTAAAACGGAAGAGCGGTGTCATCGAGGCTCGTACCCTGAGTGGAAGGGCTCGGTTGTTTGAACGGCCCAAATCAAGAAGGGGCTCGAAGAACTGGTACAGCGACCTGAGAAGCACATGGCGAGCCTGTCTGAACACACCTGTACAAGGAACTGGGGCGGACGGGATGAAGCGGGCGTTGGTTTTGCTGGCGCCACGTCTCGAAGCGCTTGGTGCGCGGGTCGTCCTCGTTGTCCATGATGAGCTGGTCGTTGAGGCTCCCATCGAGGTTTCCGATGAAGTCAACCGCGTCGTGCGTAGTGGAATGATCGAGGGGATGGCCCACTACATCACCGATGTCCCCATTGAGGTCGAGTCCCGGATCTCATCTTCCTGGGCTGCAGGTTGATCATGGGCCACCCGACCGGGCCGAAGATGCTGCTCACCACTGCAGAGGTAGCGAGGCTCCTCCGCATCACACCCCAACATGTCACCCGTCTCGCTCGGCGAGGCACCCTCCCCCACTTCAAGCTCGGCCCCAAGACCTACCGGTTTGAGCGCGCGGCGGTGTTAGCCTTTCTGAGGCAAGCAGCCGTGCCAGGTGTCAAGGAGCACCAGCATGGCAGAACGAAGGAAGAACGGCGTCTACCGGGCCAACTTCAGCTACCTCGACCCGACGACCGGCACCCGCACGCGTTGCCGCCGGTCCCTTGGGACGAAGGATAGACGGGAGGCCCAACGGCGCGAGGCGAGGCTCCGCATCGAGCTGGAGACCCCGCCAAAGGAGGAGAGCACACCCAACAAGCGCGCCGCATTCAGCGGCTTCGCCCGACATCACCTCGACCAGCACGTCAAGGTCAACTGCAAGCACAGCACCTTCCGCAGCACCGAGCAGGCCTACAGAGTCCACCTCGTCCCATTCTTCGAAGATTGCGATCTCCGGAGTATCGATGTGGAGGACGTCGAGCGGTTCAAGGCCAGCAAGATCGACAGCCACGCCCCCAAGACGATCAACAACATGCTGGGCTACCTGTCCAAGCTGTTCAACGATGCCGTCACCTGGGGCTACGCCGATAGCAATCCCGTCTCCCGCGTCAGGCCCCTCCGGCTGCCGCCCCAGGAGATGGACTTCTGGGAGTCAGATCAGTCGGAAGCCTTCCTGGCGAAGGTCCAAGAGCTGCGGCCCCAGTGGTACACGTTCTTCCTCTGCGCCCTCCGCACTGGCCTCCGCATCGGCGAGCTGTACGCCCTGCGCTGGCGGGATGTGGACTTCGTGCAGCGGAAGCTCCGGGTGGTCTGGAACTGGACCCACGGCAAGCTGGACGCCCCGAAGGGAAACCGGAGTCGCGTCGTGCCCATGAGCCCCGAGGTCTTCACCGCCCTCAAGGCGCACCGGCCTCTGCGCGGCAAGCTGGTGTTCTGTATGGAGGATGGCGGCTACCTGGACCGAAACAAGACCAAGCATCCCTTCTGGACATGTATCCGAGCTGCCGGCATCCCCAAGATCCGGCTGCACGACATGCGGCACACCTTCGCCAGCCAGCTCGCCATGCGGGGCGTGCCGATTCGAGGGATTCAGGAACTGTTGGGTCACACCGACATCCGGCAGACCATGCGCTATGCCCACCTCGGGCCAAGCGTCACGGCCAGCTACGTCGCGGTGCTCGACGCAGGAGCCTGCCCCATTTCTGCCCCAATGGGGCAGATCGGCGGCGGGAATCGGGGTAAACCCGAGTGATATTAGGGAGATAGAGAGTGGAGGCGGCGGGAAGGCAACGCCGGATGGTGACGATCCCGATGAGAAGCCGTAACAGGCGTGGTGGAGGAGGATGTCGGCGATGGGATGGCCGGCGCTGTTACGGTCCGTAGGAGGATGTTTCGGGAGGGGGATGTGCCCCAGAGGTGTCCGTAACAGCTGCCCATTCATGCTCTGCGTAGGGCGCGCCGCTCCCTTTCGTCGCCATCCTTCAGTCACAGCAGTCGCCCCTGTCGATCCCCCCCCAAGCGGGCATACAGATCGATCAAGACCTCCACGTCGATGGCGGCGTAATCCCGCTGTGAGTTTGTGAGTGGACGCCGCCTCCAGTCGGAGACCTGCTCGGTCTTGTCGAGTGCGATGCCCATCTCCCGATCGCAGACTGCGCCGAGGCTATGCCCGCCCGGTGTCTTGTAGCCGTGCTTCTGCCGGGAGAGCTTCAGCGTGTCGATGATGGTGATGATCTCCATGCCCTGCTTGCCCAGGACGCTCTTCTCGAATGACGCGTTGTGAATCACCTTGGCGACGTTCTCGTTCGCCATCAGGCGTGCGAGCGGAGAGAGATCAGAGATGGCGAGAGGATCGATGAGGTAGTTGGCCTCAGCCGTTCCCAGCTGCACCAGGCAGAGCTGACGGTTTCGGAGTGTCGTTTCGACATCGAGCGCGATAACAGCTTGGCTGGCGAGCGAATCGCAGAGTTGAACCAGCGCCAGAGCATCGGAGATCCAGTGGATGGGCCGCTTTGGTGTGTAGATCGAATCGGCGGGCTCCTCCACGAGAGTGGGGGGCGGAGTCGTTCCCACCAGCAGTCGCTCGTCGGAGGGGCGACCACAGACCCAATGCCACGCGCCCTCGATGTCGAGCAGGAAGTCCGCGAGCATCTCCTGCTCGATCCACTTGGGTAGGACAGGCTGGAATTTGCTGAGTCGGTAGCTGGGCAGGCCCTCGGAGATCTCGCGCCACATAGCATCGTTCTCCCAGAACTCGGTCTCAGAGATGGCTGCGATGGCCGCCATCAACCGACTCCGATCTGTGCAGCCGCGAACCTTCACCGCCAGGTTGTCGGCTACGACCTTCCACTCGCCCCCTGCGGCTTGAAGCGCAGCGCGGATGGTCTGGTTGATCTGCCCGCCGGCAAAGGTCCACCAGATCCACTCCCCACCCTGCTCGATGATGTCTCGCCGACTGTCACGCTCGAGAAGGCCCTCGAAGTCTGCTCGCGCGGCCTCCAGCACCCTCTGCGCCGAGGCGTGTAGAAAGCTCGGCTCTTGATCGTCGAGGAGCAGATTCCGGATCTGCTGACAGAGCGTAAAGGAGAGGAACTGTGGTGTGTGTCCTCCCCAGGTCGGGCGTCGTCCGACCGGGGCGGGTTCGACCGAGATCTGCCGACCCTTGTGGGCGATGTCCAGCACGCGCCACGATCGACCGCTCAGGACGAATGAACCCCGAACGCTCAGACGATCGACGAACGACTGACCGAGGCTGCCCAGAGGCCGATTCGAAGGCTTCAGGATGACGGTGTAGGAGACTGGGCTCTCGAAGACCGCGTAGATCTCCATGAAGTTCCGCCGGCCGTACAAGCGCTCAGCCTTCGGGCCGAGCACCAGGCGACCCGACGCGTGATCGAGGGAGCCGTCCCGCAGCATCCAATCGATGAGGCGGTCAAACTCGGCGCGGGAGATGCCCGAGAAGTCGGGCACTCGCTGGAAGTGCTCCCAGGCCTGCTCCTTGATCACCCCGGCCTGGGACAGAGAGAGCGTGAGCAGCTGGTGAACCAGCACCGGCCAGCAACGATCCCGGACCCGCACACTCTCGACCCAACCGCTCCGCGCCAGCGCGACAAGGGCGATAGACTGGAGGACAGCGTCCGGCGTTTCACAGAGGAACGTCGTGTTGGCCGTCGTGCCTGCGCGGCGCCCCGTGCGGCCCATGCGCTGAAGGAAACTGCCGACAGTGTCTGGGGCGTCGATCTGCAGCACCTTATCCAGATCGCCGACGTCGATACCCAGCTCCAGCGTCGATGTACAGACGATGCACGCGTCTCGGCCGCGGGAGAACCGCTCCTCGGCCTCTGCGCGTTCGTCCTTTGAAACAGAGCTGTGGTGGACATACACGTCGGTGCCTGAGCGCCGCATGGTCTGGGCGACCGACTCGGTGGTCGAGCGGCTGCCGCAGAACGCCAGGCTCTTGACCCCACGCACGAGCCGGGAGGCGTCCCGCGCGATCCGCTCTTCATCGGCGCGGTAGATGACCAGAAGCTCGCGCTTCGCGGGAGGGTGACGGGGGTTGATCACGCGACTGGGTCGCTTGCTGGTTCCCTGCAACCAGCCCCGCATGGCCTCGGGGTTTCCGACCGTGGCGCTCAGCCCGAGGCGCTGCACGTCGTGGCTGGAGAGCGCCGTCAAACGCTCCAGCACGCTCATCAGATGAGCGCCCCGATCCGTGCCCCCCAAGGCATGAATCTCGTCGACGACGATCGCGCGCAGATCGGCGAACAGGGTCTGTTCGTCGACGCGCGCAGACATCAGCAGCACTTCCAGGGACTCGGGTGTGGTCATCAAGACCGTCCGAGGCTCAGCGAGGAAGCGCCGACGGGCAGAGTTGGGCACGTCTCCGTGCCAGACGAACCGGTCGAGACCCACCATGCGGGTGTAGACGGCCAGACGTTCGGCTTGGTTGTTGAGAAGCGCCTTGATCGGCGCGATGTAGATCACACCCAGACCCGGTGGCTCGTCTGCCAGCAGCAGAGAGAGCAGCGGGAAGAAGGCCGCCTCGGTCTTTCCCCCGGCGGTCGGGGCCAGCACGATGCCGTTTCCACCGCCGAGGACCAGCTCGCCGGTCTCCTCCTGCACCGCGCGGAGGGAGCGCCAGCCCAGGTTGCGGACGATGGCCTCACGCAGCCTCGGGTGGAACCGGTGGAAGACGCTCACCAGGAGTCCTCTGCCGGAATCAGATCGTCTACATCATCGTCCTGTGTGGGCGACGTGGACAGGCGAGTCTGCTCCTCAGGACTCATCTCTCCGGCCGCGAAGCCGTACTGTCGGGCTGGAAAGTAGTCTGCGTGATCGTCGGTGATGTCGAGTTGGTTGACGAGCTCACGCAGAAACTGCCGGGGGACGATGCCCACGTCGCCGCCGAATCCGGTGGTGACCTCCTCTACCAGCCGGCGAATGAACACAGCGTCGAGACGCTCTGAGACCCGCTCGGGGTTCTTCGCTGGGAAGATCTCAGCCAGGCGTACACCCACGCGCTCCAATCGCTCCGCGTCGAATGGTCTCAGCGCGAGCTGAGGCTGCCGCCTGTTGGTGAACCGCCCGGAGTCGAGGAACCCGATCCGAGCATGCAGCGGCTCCAAACCAGCCACGCCCCTACGCGCGTCGAAGAACTCCGGCGTGCCGGTGAACAACCAGAGGAGTCCAGGGAAGGAGCCCGCAGCGTCCGCGATCTGACGGATGCCGTTGAGCGACTTGTGCCGCACGTCCTTGCGCATCCGCAGGATGGTCTCGGCCTCATCGATCACGATCAGCAGGCCGGGGTGGCCCGCCTCCTTGACGATCTCCACCAGACCCCGCAGGTAGTCCATCGCGTCGCGGCTGCCGATGTCGCCCTTGATCCCCGCCAGGCGCTTCGCGGACGCCGCCACGTTTCCGCTCCCCGACAGCCACGACAGGAGCGCGCCGGCGTCCGCGAGCCGCCCCTCCTGCTTGAGCTGGAAGATGGTCTGCACCACCCGCACGAAGTCCGCCGGGGCCTTGCCGCCGGTCAGGCGAGCCAGCTCCTGATCGAGCCGCGCGCTGACCTGGCGGTCGAAGTCTGGCGCGTCCTCGTCCGCCCCAGCGTCGATCAGCTTGTCTTCCACCTGCGCGATCCAGCGGTCGAGTACATCGCCGAGCGCGCCGCGGGGACAGCGGGCCGTGCCGAGTTCGGAGACCACCTTGCGGTAGACATCATCGAAGCGATGAAAGCGCAGATCATTGTCGGAGACGACCACGAATGACGTGGCGAAGCCCCGCGCGCGGGCGTCCAACACAGCCAGCCGGGCCATGAACGTCTTGCCGCAGCCATAGCCGCCCCGCAGAAACTTGGTCGAGCCCTGCCCACCCTGGACCAGCTCGAGCTGCCGACCGATCTCTGCGCGCTCAGCCTCGACGCCGATGGCGAAGGAGTCCAGGCCGGTCTCTGGCACCAGGCCGCCGCGCAAAGCCTCGAAGATATGGTCGCGGTCAGAAAGGGCGCTCATCGGTCATCTCTCACGAACAGGTCGCCGCTCGGCGCAGGCTCGATGCGGACGGTGAATGGAACCTCTGGATTCTCCATGGCCCTTCGGAACCGCCGGAGCTTGCGCGCGTTTCCGAACAGCCGAGTGGCCTCTTCCTCAGTCATCGAGCCGTGCTCCTTCAGGTGCAGGAAGAACGTACGCTGCGGACCCTCGGGGAGACGCTCGCTCCAGTGCTGACTCACAGTCCAAATCAGAACCTCGCCGTCGATCTCGAACGGTGGTCTCACCTTCGCATTCCCCAAAGCGCGGAGCGCGCCGTACGCTTCGCCGAAGACCTGATTGATGTCCAGGCCTGTCTGTTCAGCGAGGTCGGGGATGGCGATCCGACCCGCGTCGCGGATCAGGCAGACCAACCGACGCGCAGGGGGCGTCAGACAGACCTGCACGTCGTCGGGGAGATCATCGCCAACGGCAGGTACCTTCACCCCGCCGCGGACGTGGAGCGGCGCGGCGCCGGGCCCCCCGTCCGGCGGCGGGGGCCGCTGTCCTCCCGAGCCGAGGAACACCAGGGGTACCAGCACCTCCTCCAGCCCTGCGCCGCCGTGGTAGCCGCGCCGCTGGGAGCCGGTCCACCAACCCACGCGGTGAGCAAGGTAGAGCGGCCTGCTCGGCAGCGGCCCACGCTCGAAGCAAATCAGCCCATCGCGCTCTACGGTGTCAAAGCGTGTCCCCGCGCCACGTTGACCGGCCTTGCGGTCAGCGTGGACATGCGGGGTGTGGCCGTGATCTGCCGTGAGCAGCACCGTCCATCCCTTCCGGGTCGCGGTCCGCAGGATCCCGGTCGCCCCGACGGCTGCGAGCGTCCAGGGCGGGGCCGGCGTGACCTCCTTGCTGGAGAGGCTGTCGTCTACCGCGTTGAGCACCACTGCCAGCAGGCTCTCCGTCTTCGTCGCGAGCGCTTGCCCAAGCTTCGTGTAATCGCTGAGATCGCCCTTCAAGAACAGCCGACGGGGGATGTCTCCGAGGGAGGCGTTCCGCGCGAAGGCCGCGCGATCTCCGCTGGCGTTGGCGGCATGCGCCTCGGTCTCGTCCAACGCAGAGTCACCGGGGATCTCTCCAGCGAACAACGCCCGACGCGCGTGACTGGTGACGGTGGGGAGCGGCGCGACGCCACGACCGAACGGCATCAGGTGCCGCACGTCGTCTGCCAGGCTGCCCTCCAATCCATCGGGAGTGACGACACCGATCCCCTCCCCTTCCAGCTCGGCGGTCAGCTCCAGGAACGTCGAGAGGTCGCAGCCGTCGAGGACGAGGAGAAGGACATGGTGCCCGGCACCGACCAGGCGCTGCAGCAAGACCTGCGAGACCCGATGCAACGGCAGGGGCTTTGAGGGGGAGCGATTCGCAGCCACGCGGTCCCAGTCTTCGGAGAGCGCCTCCGCGAAGCCTGCGTTCCACGCGTCACGACGGGCGAGCGCTGCTGTGACGATCTGTTCGCCGTGGAGTTGAATGGTGCGGGACGCCGACGGGAGGGCTCTTCGCACGCGGCGCAGGGCCAGATCCGCCCAGGCGGCGTCGCTCGTCGCCGACCAGGCGAATGCATCGCCTGCGGGGATCGGCGCGCCTGTGAAGCGCGCCAGCCTAGACAGATCGGAGACCAGATCGACCTCCTCCTTGTCGGCATGCAGACTGGCGCGGAGACCCTCCAGCCGTTCGGGATCGGAAGGACGCCCCTCTGCGGCTGCGGCCATACAACTCGAGAGAGCCTGCGCGTAGGCTCCCCGAAGGAGCGGGGTCTTGATGGGAGAATCACCGACCAGATCGAGCGCGGCGAGGAGCCCCTCGGCCCGCTCCATCAACGCGGAGCGTTCCAGCTCCTGATCGCGGACGGTGCGCTCGACGAGACGGCGCAGCTCCGGGTGCGCGTCCCTGAGCGGGAGCCCTGGCGCGACCCGTGAGGCCGCAGCAGCATCGCTAGCGGCCCCTGCGGCCATCAGTCTCTCCAGATCTCCATCACCAGCGACCCACGAGAGCATGCGACCGATCTGTCCGTGTTTTTCGGAGAGCGTCTGATGCAGAAGTCCCGAGTGGAGGGACGGCGCGCCGTGCCCAATCCAGAGCGAGAGCACCTCCTGCGCGCTGGCACCCACCGAGCAACCGATCATCTCCTCGATCACCGCAGCCCGGATCACTCCCGCTGAGAGTGTGCGCGCCTCGATGAGTCGCAGGGCGTTGGGGTGTGCGAGCGCCACCGCAGCCAGATCGGGCGGGATCGGCTGGCAGAACCGCCCAGCCACCGCCGCGACACGATCGTGGGCCTCGATGGTCAGGCTCTGTCCGAGCCAGGCACGCCCGGCCAGATCCCGCGGCAACGAGAACTCCTCTGGAACCAACGCCACACAGCGCGGGCGGTCCAGCAGACCTGCCCGCAGCGAGATCTCTCCGGTAGCCCGCACCAGCGGCCAATCCTCGCCGGAGATGCACACAGATGGCGGCAGCGGCTCCAGACCCTCGAGGTCCTGGACCAGGATGAGATCGCTGGTCAGCGACTGCCCCTGCCGACACCTCCGCACCAGCCAGGGGATGGCCTCCGCACCACCACTCACCGGGCCGGCCCCACGGAGATGGTCACGCGCAGGGTTCCGTCCCCGTCTTGCCGCTGGAGCAATGCCTCGAGCGCTGCGAGGGCGTCCGCCCGTAGCTCCTCACCTGTGCCGGTGCAGGTACGCGTGTCGAGCGGGTGTTTGAACTTACGCCTTAGGATTGCTGCGAGGGTCTGATCCGCCTTGGCGGGCCACTTGAGGGCCTTCTTGGACAGCAGGTTTGCCTCCGAGACCTGTGCGGAGAGCCAGCCCTTGAGTGACACACAGACAGCGCGCTTTTCAGCCGGGGTGCCGTGTTGCTGTGTAGTCTCGAAGGCATTCCGCTTCTCGACGATGCGGCCCAACATCTGTGCCTCGGCGTCCAGATGCGCGCGGAGCAGCGACCAGGCGTAGAAGCCGTCGTCGTCCAATGCGTCGGCGAGCGTCCGGGTACGCGCGGCGTTCCCGTCGGCGTTGTTCAGACGGTCCAGCAGCGCCGAGAGCCCTTGAAGCGCCGCCAGTGTCCGGCTGCCCATCACCTGAGTGAACGCACACACGGTGGACAGCCGAGAGATGGCGTCACTCAACGAGGCCCGCAGCTCGCGGCTGGCGGCGATCACATCGCGGACCAGCTTGGCTTGCTCCGGCGAAGTCGGCAGATCGGATCGCCCGCGGAGCCCCAGGAGCTGCTCGGCCGCGCGCAGGGCCCGATCCCAGGTCGGGGAGTCCACCACCTCGTCCTTGACCAGTACGAACCGCTTGGGGATCCCCCGCAGCCCCTGCACGGTCTTGCTGCGGTCATCGACCCGCGCCTCGTAGCCCCGCACCTGGAGCAGGTAGAGCAAGAAGAAGTTGGCGACCTCCTTCGAGAGCCCGAAGCCCCAGCCGTCCTCGGCCATCAACAGGGCCCGCAGCTCATGGCCGTCGAAACGTGCGCGGTCCTTGACCCACTCCAGCACCGGTCGGAGGAAACGCCCGTCCGTGCGCGGGCTGATTCGGCTGGACTCCTTGTAGACCAACTGCAGGGGGACGGCGATGGCCTCCGCCAGCGCGAGCTGAGCGGCGTTCAAATCGACGGCCTGCCCGGTGTTCGCGGCTCGGAACACGAAGTCGCCCACCTCCATCAGCACGCTCAGACCGACGCGGCGCTCGAAGGGCGGGTGGTTGGGGTAGCGCACATCCAACACATGGCGCCCGACAGCGTCGAGAGCCCTCCCCCGGTCCACCCCGTCGAGCCGGAACACGCCGAGCTTGTCCTTGAGGGCGACCACCTGACCCTGCTCGAAATACAGACGCCGGACCGCCTCCTCCAGCTCGGCCTGACGACCGCCCAGGAAGGCCTCCAGCGCGCGCTTGATCTCCCGGGCGTCGCGGGCGCCGTAGTCCTCGAGGTAGGCCCGCTCGTTCTTGCGGATCAGCTCCACAGCGGCGGCGTTGTCCAGCGCCTCACGTTCGGCGGATGAGAAGTGCTCCGGCAGCCACGCGACCGTCCAGTGGGAGGCGCGGGCGCGGGCCCGGCTGATGGTGTCGATGTCGTCCTGTCGGGTTCGGCCGGGCTCCTCGTCGAACGGGTAGTCGATGAGGATGAGGAACTCTCGGCTCCCCGGATCGAATTCGTTGACCCGCCCGGCGTAGGATTGGGTTCGCACGTTGACGATCTTGACCTGGCCCTCACGGGTGGTGCCCCGCCAGACCACTCGCTGTGTGCCTTCGTTGCCCCGCTTCAGGCTGCGGAGCCCGAGCTGATCGATCAACAGCTTGCGCACAAAGGCGAAGCGGTCTGAGAAACCGACCTCGGCCCGCGCGCGCGCCAAGACCTTCTCGATATCGACCTGCTCGGTCTTCACCCGGATGAGCGGGTCATTTCCCTCACCGATGATCTGCACCTGCGGTGCGATCCCGTTGAGTCGGCGCAGCATGCGGGCGACCTTGGCGATGCCGGTCCGCTCGGTGACCGCGCGGACGTCGGTCTGGTTGAGTCGCAGCAGCATCGAGGCGGTGACCGCTTCATTCAAGGCGCGTCCGTCGGGGAAGTACTGCCGCGCCGAGAGCTGACAGAGCAGCGCAGAGCGCACCAACGAGGTCAGCTCCTTCTCGCCGGTGTTCATGTCTCGCGCCACCGCTGCCACCTTGCCTTCCAAGCGCAGCCATGTCTCTGCAGTATCCGCCAGCTGCTGGGCCAGGGAGCTGCGGGCGTTCTGCCGGAGCGCCTGGATGTTGTCTGCGGTGAACAGGATGTCCCAGAGCGCCGCCAACGGCACGAGCTGGCCGACCTTCAGCTCGGGGTAGGCCGCGAGCATTCCATAGAGCGCCGCGATGGCCGTACGGTTCCGCGAGAGCGCCTGGGTGACATCCACCAGCACCCGCAGAAGGGCGGGGTGGAACGGGTAGAGGCTGCGGATCAGCTCGGGCTCCAGGTCTCCGGAGAGCGCACGCAGCGCGTTGGCGTTCTTTTGGAGGAAGCGATCGACCGCGGCCTCGAAGGCGCGGAGCTGGTCGGCGCTCAGCTCGGGCCGGCGGGCCAACACCCGCTGACTCGCCACGACGTAGAGATCCTGGTCCTCGAGGTGCAGCGCGGGCTGGAACCGGTTGGAGATGAAGCCGAGCTGCTCGCGAAAGTCCTTCTCCGAGATGTCGTCCGGGCAGGTCTGCGCGATGTCCATCTGCACGGCCACCGCTACGAAGAACGGCAACGCTCGGTGGGCGTCGTGATCGACCAGCGCTGAGAGGTCATTGACCTGCTTGATGTAGGTCGAGCGGTCCTTCTCGCGGATCCAGATGACGAGCTCATCGACCAGCCAGGTGATGGCCTCATAGCCGAGGTCGTGGGCATGCTGCGCCAGGCGCTCGAAGCCGGCCCGCGCGTCGAGCCAGAGCGCGTCGGGCGTCACCGCCTGCCCGCCGTGGTTTCTCCAGGACAACAAGCCTGCTGCGAGCGACAGCCGCTTGTCGAGGTCGCCACGTCGAAACACGTCGTAGAACCTTCGTGCGTGTGCTGGTGGGAAGTTGAGGTAGCCCTCCTGCGCGGCCTGGGTGAGCAGCCCGTCGAGCCCGCCCATTCGCTCTGAGTCCCGCTCTATCAGCTCAAAGACCCGCGCCTCGTTGGTGAAGGAGATCTTGGGCGCGTCGGGGGGCAGCGCGTCGTTGAACGCCTCAAACAGCGCGGTGGACAGCCCCTTCTTGCCCATCATATTGAGTCGAACGACCAGCACCTTCCGCTCGCTGAGCCAGGGGTTGGACTCCCGGAGCTCGCTGAGGCCCCGGTGACCGACGTCATAGACCTCTGCGTCCCGCTCCAGCATCTTGCCGAGCACCGTCAGCAGGTGGCTCTTACCGGATCCGAAGCTGCCGTAGATGAACCGACCGATGTCCTTACCGCCGCCGAGTCTGCGGCCGACTTCGCCGAGCATGCTGTCGAGCTGCTCTTGCACCGACCGGGCCAAGACAAACTGACGGAGGTGGCGTCGGATACGGTCATCGGAGTCGTCGAGCCGCGCGATGAACGCGTCCAGATCGGTGGACTCCGGGGGTTCGAGGTGATCGGCGATGCGCATGGTTCGTGCTCGCTGGTTTGGTAAAGAGGTGGGTTATCGCGCGCGTCGGAACCGGCGCCGGTCCCCGCGCTCGGCGCGCTCGACGTCGCCGGATGCGACCAGATCATCGAGCACGGCTTCGAGGTCTTCGCCCGGCCAGCGTTCCTGTAGCGTGGAGAGCGCGATCCACCCCTCTGTGGCCGGCAGCGAGACCTGCGTGCCCGGTCGCGCCGCCGCGCCCGGCAACAGCGGCTGCTGCGGCCCGAGCTGAGGCAGCAGGGCCAGCACGGCCGCCCGCTGCTCCACCGTCACTGCCAGCTCTGGCTCGGGCTCGGGCGTGGTGATTTCGAGATCGCCCTTGCTCCAAGCCTGCCAACGCTCGACGAGCGCACACGGGCACCGCGTCTGTTGGCAGACCTCCTGGGCCAGAGCCTCGATCTCGTTGTGGACCTCAGCCTCTCCCCACCGCTTGAGATCGCCCAGGCTCTCCCACAGTCCGCGGGTCGCCCCGCAGCGGCGGGGGTCGTTGGCGGTCGGCAGCGGCAGCGCCATCCCGCTCTCGTCTTCGGCCACGGTGTACGCCTCGACCTGCGCCAACGACCGCTGCTGGTCACGCCATCCGTTCCAACCGTAACGAGGGGGCTCCAACTCACCGAACCGAATGAACCGCTCTCTCGGCACATTCAGCTTGCCCCGGATTTTGTAGTAGGCCGCCTTCGCGAAATCACCCTTCTTGAACTTGGGCGGGAGCGGAATCTCAGGCGGCGGGGTGCCCGCGTCTTCGAGGTCTTGCAGGTGCCAGGTGTGCTTCCACTTGTCCAGCACCGCCTTCCCGCTGGCGGAGTAGATGCGCTCAGGGTTGTCGGGCAGCGACTCGGCGTTCAGCAGCTCCTCGGCAGCGAGGGTCAGATCGACCTCGCTTCGTCCTCGCCAGAGCTGAACCACAGCCACCACACACGGACTGCGCCAAGACGCCACGACCTGCTCCAGGGTGTACGCACTCGGCTCGCTGAGATCCCCCTCCTCCGCGAACAGGTCTTCCAACCGGTCGAGCAGCCAGCTTCGGGCTGCCTTCTCGGTCTCTTTCGCCAGATCCGGGGTCTGCCAGCGGCGCTTGAAGGTCGCCTGCTCCAGATGCGCGATCTTCGGATTTGCCGCGATGATGTCGAGTCGCCGTTGAATGCGTGCCTTGTGAGCGTCGGAGTAGTGGTCGGGGATCTCGGTGACCTTGTCATGACCGTGACGTGACCACCACGCGCTTTTTTCGTTGGCGGGGGCCTGAGCATCCTTTCGGGCGAATGCGACCTCAAAGGGACGATGGCCGGGGGCCAATGGCTGAATCTGATCAGGCTGGACGGTGACATTGACGTTCAGCAGACCGTAGGAGTGGTAGGTCAACCAGTCCAGCTACTCCTGCAATGCGACCATCTTGTGTGTGAGCGCCTGGTAACGATCGTGACCCCCTGAGACCGCTTCGTGGATCGAATCGGGAGTCCACTCGGCCTTGAGAATGGCGACTGGAAGACAGGCTGCACGGGTGGTGGCAGTGGAGTCGAGAGTTCGGGCGATAGCGATACGCTGAGGGCGGTGCTGGGTGGTGAGGGGTGCCTTTTTCAGTTTTGTGGAGTCGTATTCCCAGAAGGGTTCCCAGTCCTCACTGCGAATTGCTTCACCCGATGAAGCCCCTTTGCAGTGAAACACCTGCTTCATCCAAAACCCCAGGGTGCTGCTGTTGAGTAGGCCCAGCAGGTCGAGGTGGTCGTCTTCGGTGGCGGTGGGGGGGAGTTTGATGACGGGGGCAGACTGCTTGAATACCTTGCCGCCACGGTCAAGGACGAAGTGATTGTGGGTTGACACGAAAGAGAACGTGACCCCCAGTCCCCTAATTGTATAGGGAGCATAGAAGGGATATTGGTAGAATTGGATTCCTCGCTCGCGAATCGTCTTGAACCCGACCCCTTTCCTTGTGTAGAGCAGTTCACGGTACGACCAAAAATGACGGAGTGCCAGTGAGTCGCTGTGCAGTTCGAGCGCCGGCCGCTGAGAATAGACGTAAGGGTACAAGACTCTACGCGCGCCAAAAACTGCGTAGTCACGTACACACTCCCCCTCCAAGAGAACTATCTTGGGACATGCAGGATCTCTCCAACTTGATGGTGGTCCCCCGAAGTACACGTCATCTTGGATCATCTTCGTGAGGTTTCCGATAGAATCGACAGCCTGGATGAGAGAATGCGTCGATACACCGCCAATAAATTCGCTGATGCTCGGAGCAACCCCACCCCCTAAACTCCAGGGGTGACTCACAAACGAGCGACGGGGGACGGTCGCAACAGAAATATATGCACTGTCATCGCAGGGCATTCGAGGCGCTGAGCGAATCGCTGACCAGACCAATCCCCGTGCGGGTTCCTCCGGTCTGGACGGTTCCCCTCTCTTTCCGAGGACAGCCCACACTGTTGGACAAACCGACGGACGGCTACGTCCGAATAGAATTACGGTCGGGGTGCCATGTCCAGGAATGTATGCTCCCGACGTATCAACGACCCCCGTGAGATCCCACTTCGAAAGGGTCACCTCGACCAACTTTTTCCCAAACTGCCGTTTCATGAAGCTATTCGCCGTGATCTGCCCACTGAAGGCCCCGCTATCTCCCACCACGAAAAACCGCTCACAAAATGGGGCTGAGAGCGCATACTTTCCAGCCGCTGAGTTCGGCCAGAACTCACGGTAGTCATTTCGCTTTCGAACGTCTTTCGGCGTGATGTATGGAGGATTCCCTACGACCACATGAAACGCTCTCCCCAAGAACGCCGCATTAGCGTTTCGTTCGTCGGCTGTAGCATACCGCGACAATCGATCTCGCCCCTCAAACAGCTCCTGCTGGCGCAGCCGCTCCCACGGAATCAAGCTGTCCAACGTCCGCAGGTTGGAGCGCAGCGACGCCAACCGCTCCAGATCCCGAACTCCCGTACGGGTCTTCACCTCAATCAGAAGGCGAAAGCGCGCAATCGCCACAGCGTGAGGATTGATATCACACCCCCAGACCGACTCCAGCGCTCGAACACAGCTCTCCCAGGCGTTGCACCCCTGCCCCACCCAGAATTCCGCCATTCGGCGAAAGGCGCCAATTAGGAAGTGCCCACTCCCGCACGTCGGGTCCAACACCCGGAATCGCTCCCCGGCCTCGCGCAGCGCGGCGGGTGAGAACTCCGCCAACGCGGGAGTCAGCGTATGGTCCAAAATATATGACTCGACAAAGTCCGGTGTCTGAAGCAACGCAAACCGTTTGCGGATGTCCTTGTCGAGGTCTTGATACAAGTCTCCTAAGAACCGACTGTCGAAGTCCCCATCCGACCACTGGTAGACCACCTCGCTGCCGCTTTTTCGGTGCCAGAGATCCCAGACCTCTCGACAGAGGGCCTCCGACGGCAATGGCAGCTCATCTGGCCCGGGTGTGAACAGCTCGGAGAAATCAACCGCTGCATCCCTGAACGCCCAGCGAAGGTGCTCTCGCACACCGAGGCCGGGCGCGACATCGCGAAAGACCGCCAAGCCTCGATCCCCGCGGATTCGAGGCGGCAAAATCGAGAGGTCTTCCAGCACCCGGAGCATGACAGTACGCAGCAGAAACTGCACCGAGCTCTGCCGCGCACAACGCTGAATGAAGGCGTCCAGTGTCCCGC
>CAYXGP010000174.1:0-18509 GCA_964464515.1 uncultured Enterobacterales bacterium | reverse complement strand
AGAGCGAGATCTGGTACGACGGCGTCGATGGAGACTGCGATGATGAAAGTGACTATGACCGCGACGGCGATGGGTACGAATCCGACGCCTTCTGGGGAACGGACTGCGACGATGGAGAACCATCCATCAACCCCGACCAGACTGATTCCTGGTACGACGGTATCGACACCGACTGCGATGGAGCCAGCGACTATGACGCCGATGGGGATGGCTTTGCCAGCGAACTTTACGGCGGAAGCGACTGTGATGACGCGGATTCATCGATAAGCCCTGCCGACTCGGACACCTGGTATGACGGCACCGACGCCGACTGCGACGGGGAGAGCGACTACGACCGCGACGGAGACGGCTACGACAGCGAGACCTACGGTGGGGTCGATTGCAACGACGGCGAAGACGACGTCAATCCCGGACGGGCGGAGGTCTGGTACGACGGTGTCGATACCGACTGCGACGGCGCCAGCGACTATGACGCCGACCGAGATGGCGTAGATAGCGACGCACACGGCGGCAGCGACTGTGATGACGCCGAATTCTCCACACGTCCGGGTCAGATCGAGATCTGGTACGACGGCACCGACTCCGACTGCGACGGTGCCTCCGACGATGACGCAGACAGCGATGGCTGGGACAGCGAAGACCACGGAGGCGAAGACTGCGATGACAACGACAGCGACGCGAATCCTGGCGAGAGCGAGATCTGGTACGACGGCGTCGATGGAGACTGCGATGATGAAAGTGACTACGACCGCGATGGCGACGGCTACGAGTCCGACTCGTTCTGGGGGAGCGACTGTGATGATGGAGATCCGTCCATCAACCCTGACCAGGCCGACACCTGGTACGACGGTGTCGATACCGACTGCGATGGCGCGGACGACTACGACGCCGATGGAGACGGATATTTCAGCGATGCCTATGGTGGCGAGGATTGTGACGATACCGACGCGACCTTGAGCCCTGGTCAGACCGAGATCTGGTACGATGGCGTCGATACGGATTGTGACGGGGAGAGCGACTACGATGCGGACGGAGACGGCTATGCGTCGGACTCGTATTACGGCTTGGACTGCGACGATCAGAATGCTACAGCAAGCCCATCAGTGGTTGAGTTCCTCGACTATGTCGATAATGACTGTGATGGCACGGCAGATGAGTGGTCACTTGCCGACTCAGGTGCCAAACTCAACGGAGAAGGCGGCAGCGACTACGCGGGTCGCTCTGTTTCTGGGGCAGGAGATGTAAATGGCGATGGAAAGGACGATCTCATCATCGGAGCCAATTTAGAGGACTCCGCAGGCGGCTATGCCGGCGCTGCCTATCTCGTGTTGGGCCCTATCTCTGGAAACAACTCCCTGTCCACGGCTGACGCGAAGCTCACTGGGGAGAACGACACGGACTACGCGGGAAACTCAGTCTCCGGGGTGGGAGATATTAACGGCGACGGACTCGATGATCTCATCATCGGAGCCTATGGAGAAAGTTCAGTAGCCGCCGGTGCCGGCGCTGCCTATCTCGTCTTGGGCCCAACCTCGGGACAGCGCTCACTATCCACGGCCGATGCAAAGCTCACTGGAGAGTACACCAGCGACCTGTCGGGCTACTCGGTCTCCCGAGCAGGAGATGTGAATGGGGACGGACTCGATGATCTCATCATCGGCGCCTATTTAGAGGACTCAGGAGGCTCCGGCGCGGGCGCTGCCTACGTCGTGTCAGGCCCTATCTCTGGAAACAACTCCCTATCTACGGCTGACGCGAAGCTCACTGGGGAGAACGAAAACGACTATGCGGGAAACTCAGTCTCCGGAGCAGGAGATGTGAACGGCGACGGACTCAATGATCTCATCATCGGCGCGTATATCGAAGACTCTGGTGCAACCAATGCTGGCGCTGCATATCTCGTGCTCGGATCGCCCTCGGGAACAAGCTCCCTCTCCGATGCTAACGCAAAGTTAACAGGAGAATACGATAGTGACTACGCGGGCCGCTCCGTTTCTGGAGCAGGAGATGTAGATGGGGATGGGTTTGATGATCTCATCATCGGCGCCTATGGAGAAGACTCCGGAGGATCCGACGCTGGGTCCACATATTTAATTCTCGGCCCCACATCCGGACAAAGTTCGCTTTCCACGGCCGATGCAAAGCTCACCGGAGAGTACACCAGCGACAAGGCAGGTTACTCGGTCTCCGAAGCAGGAGATGTGAATGGGGACGGACTCGATGATCTCATCATCGGCGCCTATGGAGAAGACTCCGGAGGCTCCAGCGCTGGATCTGCATATTTGATTCTCGGATGGTAGGTTGCGCCAACCTCGGGTCATGGGCTCCGGTCATCGAACCGGCCAAGAGCCGGCTCGATGACCTACGCGCTTTCTCTGGGGGGCCCCGATTCTCTTGTCGGGACGTAGGTTCTCCACGGTCTGTACGGACCCCCCTTGTCCGGCAGCGACCCGGTCCGGACCGTTTCCGCGGACCGGTAAAACAGTCCAGGTTTGGCCCTGGGAATCGGCCGGATGTCCGCTGTGATGACCGGGGCCCAAACGAGGACACGCGTTGTAGTCAGCCGCTGCTACAGGCCACAATGACAGCGTTGATCTACTCCAACATCAGAACCCCTGCGTCAACCGCATCAACACGTCAATCTCTCCCCCTCCCCCGTCACTCCGCTCCCAGACATCAGCCACCCACACCCCGAGCATCGTCGGTCGAGCCCCGAACATGTCTCCGACCCCGGCCGCCCCGACCGTCCATCCCAGCGCGGAGACGCTGCACGTCTCGACACAATCCGTGGAGCGTATCCAGCCCCCCTCCAGCCCGGCGCTGAGCTGGAGATCTGAGCCCCAGACCAGCGGCCCGGGCAGAGACGCTCCTCGGATGGCCGTCCAGCGCAGCTCCGTGGTCGCGAGCCCCCGCCGATCGCCCAGCACCTCGCCGTCCGGGATCCCCTGCACCCGGCCCCGGCCGCCCAGCGACAGGAGCCGATGCTCGACGTCGCCGCTGGCGAGCGCGCCCGAGCCCCGCGCGGCGACCGTGACCCGCCCGCCGATCGGCTGCAGGTGGACCCCGGTGAGCCCGACGCTGGCCCAGCGCGCCCCGCTCCCCAGCGCCTGCCCCCCGCCGAGGCCGACCGAAATTCGATCGCCGGCCCGGGGCATCAGCCAGTCCGTGCGTGTGTCGATCGACGCGCCGCCGCCGAACCCGACCGCGACCGCGCCGTCGTCGGTGGGCCGGTACTCCGGGTCGAGCAGCGCCGGGCCGGCCCCCAGCCAGAGGCGGACCGGTCGGTTCCGTCGGTCCTTGAGGCGCCCGAGCGTGCGATGCACCGTGCCCGTGGCGCCGATGAGGTCCTGCGAGTCGGTGTGCAGCCCGGCCTGGTACACCCAGCGGCTGCCATGCCTTCGCCGAATTGTCAGCTCCAGCTCAGCGTTCATCCGCCCGGTCGTCAGCGAGACAGACGATGGAAAGAACGTGGCGACGGCGGTCCACGGCGTCGGCCAGCGATCGTCGGAGAGGTCTTCCTGCAGGTGGAGGCCGCTCGGGTCGACCGCGACCGAGGCCGGGCGATTCGGCACGACCCGGGTGTGGGTGTGCTCGCCCGACTCCAGCGACCAGCGCGTCACGTCGGCGTCGATGACCACGGGGATCTGCTGCGCGGTGTCTGCGTCTCGGCGACGCAGCGTGATCGCCCACTGGCCCTCCGGCGTCTCTGCGACCGAGATCGACAGATCCTCGGCGAGGGGTGGAGACTGCCAACCCGACCACGGCGGCTTGTCCAGCTCGACCAATTCAGCGAGGGGGACGCCTTCTTGTAGAGACGCGGCCAGCGCCGCGGCCGCGTCTGGCTCCAGCGCGTTGAGTCGGCGCGCGACCACCCTCCCCGGCACCCGGGGCGCGGCGAGCTGCGACAGGTCGTCGGCCACCGGGTCGCGGGGCCACGTCTCCCCCATCACGTCGGAGTAGAACGGGAGCTGGCCGTTGTACAGGAGCTGGTCGACCTCGGGGATCCAGGAGAGCGGTCCCAGCAGTCGGTCCAACGCTGGCGGCGGCGGCAGCGCGTCCACCACGGCCGTCGCGGCGATCTCCCGGGCCCAGGGATCGACCACGGGCAGCCCCGCAGAGACAGCGCCCGCCACCACCGCGCGTCGATGGAACGCCCACAGCGGACCGCTCAGCCGGAGCGCCCGATCGGACAGGTACAGCAGTCCCGGGCCGGGCCGCGACAGCCGCCGCCGCAGCGGCGCCTCCACCACGACCAGATCGAGCGGCGGCGCGTCGGCCAGGGACTTCTCCAGGCGGCGATCGCGCCGAGCCCGCCGCGGCCCGTGATCGATGAGCGTCGCGTGCTCCAGCGGCACGATGCGCCCGCCGGGCACCACCGCCAGGGCCAGCCGCTCGGCCTCGCCCGTCCACCGCAGCCGCCCCGCGCCCACCGTCCGGTTCAGCGCGCCGACGGCTCCCTCGGGCAGACGCACCTCTGCGTCCCACGCCACGACCAGCGGCGCTCCGTCCGCTCCGATCGGCTGGGGGTGCCACAGCCCGTTGGCGAACACCCCTCGTCCTGGGACCGCCCCGCTGGCGCCGTACCGCCGCGGCAGGGTCGTCCGAAACCGCCATCGTCCGGGCTCCACGACCGTGATCTCCACCGATCCGGTCTCGGGCCGGCGCGGGAAGGTCCGTCGGAACAGCGGCTCGCGCAGCGGCACCGGCAGCGCACTCAGCAGGTCGACCAGCTCCAGATCGGCCGAGCCAGCGCGCTCTGAGATGATGGTCATCTCACCGATGATGTGACGGGGGTCCCGGCCTGCGCTGGCGCGCAGCTCGACATCGGCGAAGGTGTCGGCAGCGAGCGCTAGCAGGCTGCCGAGCAGTAGCGGATCAGAAGGCGTAGCCGAGACTCGCGTCAACCACGGCGACCACAGACCTGGGGGCGATGCTGCCGGCCAGGGAGATCTGCGCGTCTCCAGCCAGGATACGCAGCCCCAGGTTGATCATCGCGGGGGCGAAGCCCTCGGAGTAGTCGGCGTCGGACCGCTTCGCGGAGACCGCGGTGATGCCGTACAGTTCCTGGTCCTCCTCGGACAGCGTGGGCGCGGCCTTGATCCGGAGCAGCGTCGCGCCGCCGTAGGGCGAGACCATCCCGCTGCGCACCTTGACGAGCTGCCCGATGGGGAACGACTTGCCGATGGCGATCGACATGTCGGCGACGGTCATCTCCAGCTCATCGTTGCCGACGTAGCCGGTGCCGCCGATGCCGATCACCACGTCGGGGTACTTGCGGTAGCCCTCGACGAGGCCCAGCCGCCCCTGCCCGCCCACGCGCGCCTGGCGGGTGCCCGACAGGTAGCCGAAGCTCACGCCCGCCTCGGACGACAGCGGCAGCCCCTTGCGCACGCTCACGCCGGGGATCCAGCGCACCGCGGTGGACTCCTCGCCCTCGCTCATCCGCGCCCAGTCGGTGAGCGTCTCGTTGCCCGCTTGCTTGCCGTGTACGAAGCCGAACGTGGACGTGGCCGAGACGTCGAACCCGTTGAGGCCCAGCGTCTCTGCCGGCGCGATGGGCCGGTTCGCCACGATGATGCCCAGCTCGCGCACCACGGTCTTGTAGACGCCTGCGGGGTTGGAGACCTCGGTGTCGTCGTAGGTGAGGAGCTGGTCGATGGAGACGTCGGCCGCGGTGGCCGGCTGCGATGCCAGCGCACAGAGGACCAGACCGCAGAGCCCCGTGAAGAGCCCCCCCGGCACTTGATGTCCTGGTTGGCTGCGAAGTCGCGTCGACATCTGCACCTCCCGAGCCATCTTAATGCCGATCACCCGCCGATGCCGGTCATCACCCCCGCGAACGGCGTGCCGCCGGTCTCGTCACAGTCGTGTCCCTCCAGCTTGCCTGCCACCATCCTGCGGATCTCCGCCTCCAGATCGCCATCTGTCGCCCCTCCGCGCAGCAGGTCGCGCAGCGACGGGGTGCCGTCGTGCGCCAGGCAGGTCCGCAGGAACCCGTCGGCTTGGAGGCGCAGCCGGTTGCATGCCCCGCAGAACCGCGCGCTCAGGGGGGAGATGAACCCCACGCGCAGCCCTGTCTCTTCGATGACCATCATGCGGGCTGGTCCTGACGCGCGCCCCGAACCGTCCAGGGCCGTCACGGTGAAGCGTTCGCGCAGGTGCGCGAGGACCTCCCGTGCCGGTATGCAGCGGTACCAGCGCGCCTCGAACGGCATGTACTCGATGAAGCGCAGCTCGATGTCGCCCTCGGCCGCCGCCGCCCAGTCCACCAGCGCGTCGATCTCGTCGTCGTTCTCTCCCCGCAGCAGCACCGCGTTCACGCGGATCGGGCGCAGCCCCACCGCCCGCGCAGCCGCGACGCCGTCCAGCACCCTTCGCAGGTTTCCGCCGCGGGTCAGGTCGCGGAAGCGCACCGGGTCGAGCGTGTCCAGCGAGAGGTTGATGCGCCGCAGGCCCGCCCGCTTCAGCCGCTCCGCCGTTCGCACCAGCGTGTGGCCGTTGGTGGTCATCGCCAGATCGGTGATGCCGTCGATGTTCGCGATGGCCTCCACCAGCCGGCAGATGTGGCGCCGGATCGTCGGCTCGCCGCCGGTCAGGCGGATCTTCTCGATCCCCATCGACGCGAAGAGCCGGATCAAGCGCTCCAGCTCGTCGTAGTCCAGGAGCTGATCGCGCGGCTGCCACGTCACGCCGTCCGCCGGCAGACAGTAGACGCAGCGGTAGTTGCAGCGATCGGTGACGCTCACCCGCAGGTAGGTGTGAACCCGACCGAAGCTATCGACCAGAGGCGCCTTCACCGGCCCGGATCCTCGATCGTGGTGAGCGCATCGAGGACGCTCCGCGCGATTCCACGGAACACCCCGTCGTCGGCCTCGTCGAGCGCTCTGGGCCGCCCCTCATCGCCCCCGGCGCGGACCCGCGAGTCGAGCGGCACCTGGGCCAGCAGCGGCACGTCATATTGCTCAGCGGTGCGCTGACCGCCGCCCGATCCGAACGGGTGCATCCGCTCTCCGCCGGGGATCTCCATCCAGGACATGTTCTCGACGATGCCCAGCACCGGCACGTCCAGCTTGCGGAACATCTCCACCCCGCGCACCGCGTCGAGCACCGCCACGTCCTGCGGGGTGGTCACCACCACCGCTCCGCTGAGGTCCACGGCTTGAATCAGCGTGAGCTGCGCGTCGCCAGTGCCCGGGGGCAGGTCGATGACCAGCATGTCCAGCTCCCCCCACTTCACGTCGTGCAGGAACTGACGCACCACGCCCATCACCATCGGCCCGCGCCAGATGATCGGCTCGCGATCGTCGACCAGGAAGCCGATCGACATGCACCGCACGCCGTGGCGCTGCAGCGGCAGGATCTTCCGATCGGCGTCGGCCACCGGCTTGCCGCGCACGTCCATCATCATCGGCAGGCTGGGGCCGTAGATGTCGGCGTCCATCAGCCCCACGCTGTGGCCGGCCTGCGCCAGCGCCACGGCCAGGTTGGTCGCCACCGTCGACTTGCCCACGCCGCCCTTGCCCGAGGCCACCGCCACGATATGCCGCACGCCGTCGAGCTTGTGCTTCTTGATGGGGCCGCCGTGCGGCTGCATCCCTCCGCCGCCCATCCCGCGAACGGGCGCCTTTCCGGGGGGAGCCTGCGCGTGGGAATGCTGCGCGTGGGAATGCTCACCGTGAGAGTGCTCGCCGTGAGAGTGCTGGCCGGGGGGCGTCAGGGTCGGCTTCGGCCCTCCCTGGGCCTGCCTTGGCGCCTCCGCGACGGTGCAGGTCACCGTGCCCTTCCAGCCCACGCGAGAGATGTTCCGCTCCAGCGCCTCTCGAAGACGCTGGCGCACCGGCGGCGCGTGCTCTGGGAGGACGCGTAGCGTGAACGACAGGCGATCGCCGTGGAGGTGGGGGTTCTGGATCATGCCCGCCAGCCACACGCTGCGGCCGCTCTGCGGATCGCGGACGCGGGTGGCGGCGGGCTCGAGGATGGCGAGGGCTTCGGCAGAAGACATGGGGTCGCGGGGCTCCGAATGAGGCCATCCCCGCTAACGTGGTGCGGTGTCGCCGCCACAATCGACCGATTGCGCCGCCGCGCGGATCGACGCGATGTCCTCAAACAACCCAGCGGCGATCTGCTGCCCCGTCACCGCGCAGGTCAGGTGCGTCAGCGTATCTCGGAAGGGGATCCCGGTCAGCGCCGTCGCGTCGACCCCCAGATCAAGCTCCACGCCCGTGATGTCCACCTGCCTGTCCAGTATCTCCAGAAGAAACAGCTCAGCGTAGCGGTGCGCGGTGGCCCGGCTGCGCCGACACCCGACCAGCGCTGGGGGAGAGTCGGGGAGACCCCGTGGAGGAGGAGCGCCGTCGCGCGTGAGCCGAAGGCCGGGGTTACCCAGGTGATCGCCCCCCCGCAGGATGTACCCCTTGACGAAGATCTCGATCGTCTCGTCGAGTCGGTAGCGAGAGATGTGCTGGGGATCCCCGCGGAGCTGCGGCCGACACCGGAGCGCCCAGTAGGGCAGCCACAGGTCGGCGGGGGCTCCGCGCAGCGCGACCGCGCGCTCCACCAACACACCGCCGTCGACCTCCAGGCCCACTCGGCACCGAGGACAGATGAACACCGTGTCTTCAGGGAGCCCACGGAGCGACCCTCCGCAACGCAGACACGCCAGCCGGATCACCTGGATGCTCATCGCGGTCCACCCGAGAAGAACGGGCCGATGACGTCGATCACCCGACCGAAGATCAGATTCAGGGTGCCGAGCAGACCATCGACCGTCCGCTCCAGCTGCGTCACGGCCGGGCGTCCCAGCTTGACCACCGTGACCGTGTCTCCGCGGAGCTGGATCTCCCCGAGATAACGTAGCTCCGACCAGGCCACCGACCCCGCGATCAGCAGACCGGCGCCGACCACCGACGCGACGCCGACCGTGGCCGGGTTCAGCAGGTAGAGCAGGGTCACCGCGCTCCCGCCCGGGCTCCCGATCGTCGAGAGCAGCTCCAGCGCGGTCGGCGCCAGCCGGACCAGGGCGACCGCAGGAAACGCGACGCAAGCACCCGCCAGGACCATCGCCGTGACGCCGTGACTCGGCGGCAGGGGAGCGCTCCCGGCCAGGACGGCGCCGTCCGCCCCGCTCACCGTGAGGGTGTAGACGCGGCCGTCCACCGCGAACCTGGCATGCCACACCGGCACATAGATGACCTGCAGCCGCTCCTCGCTGAGCGACGCGTTCCACTCCCCCTGGCTGGTGGCCCAGGCGGTCTCCAATTTTCGGCGCACGCTCTCCCGCGGGAGGGTCGGAGAGAACACCACCGACTCAGCCTGCGCCCGCACCAGATCGACGGGAAGCGAGAGGACGCCGTCTCTGCGCAGCGCAGCCAGATTCACCACCTCCAGCCCCCACCCCGGGAGCTGGATGGCGGGTGACGCAACAGTCGTGGTGAACATCCGCACGCGCGTGTCGTGCTCGGTGATGACCTGCCGCGCGTAGTAAGCCTCCGCGCCGATCTCGCGGTCGGCGCGATCGAAGTACCGCACCGCTCCCTCCGGCGTCCGCTCCACCCGGGCGCCTCCCCGCTCTCGCCGCGTGCCCGTCTGGAGCACCAGCAGTCCCAGGACCCGGGCCTCCAGCTCGTAGTAGGGCACCTCAAACCGACGAACCTCCGCCGCCTCGACGGGGGACACCGCCCGCGGATCGGCCCCTCCATCCCGCAGCGCCGCTGCCATCCTCCGGCGCGCCGCGCGCGCGTCCAGGCCCGTCGGGACCGCCCACTGCGGCAGGTGCTCAGGCGCCAGAATCAGCAGGTCCGCGCCGCAAAAAGGGCAGTCCTGCCGACGCAGATCGGCGCGGATCGACAGCGCTCCCCCGCAGGCGGGGCACCCGACCGCATCGACCGCTGCCTTCACGACCGCTGCCTTCACGACCGCTGCCTTCACGACCGCACCCAGCGAGCCGCGCGCCGACGCAGGAGCGCGTTCAGCGCGATGCCGGTCGCCGCGAACGCCAGCAGCGTCGGCCCGAACCCCTCGATGACGCAGCCCTCGACGAAGAACACCGCCGCCGTGCCCAGCACGATCTGAAGGTGCCGACGGTGCAGGCCGCTGGAGTCCGCCACCGGTGTGTCCTCGGCGAGGACCGCCCCGCCCACCCCGTCCATCCACGCCGCGTACCGCCGCCCCTCCATCCGATAGGTCAAGACGTGGATCGGCACGTGCACGAGCCGCAGCGTCTCCGCTCCGGTGCGCTGCTGTGCAGCCGCTGCCGCGATCTGGGGAGCGACCAGCCGGTCCGTCGCGGTCGGGGCGCTGCGCCGCCCACCCGAGAGATCCAGGGCCTCCAGCTCGGGCCACAGCGAAGGCGCCGCCAACATCAGCGTCGTGCGCCCCGCCCGGTGGGCCTCCCAGAGCGGCCACCACTCCGTCTCCACCCGCACATCCCTGGGCGCCCGCCGGATGTCCCGGCGACTCAACCACCGCCTCAACCTGCCGGGGACCTCGGCCGCCGCCACCAACGGCTCGATCTGCTGGTGGAGACACATCCGGCGGGTGTCGAGGAACAGCGCAGCGCCACAGGATGCGCAGCGTCGGAACCCATCCCTCGGCTCATCCACCGGGACGCCGCACTGGCTGCAGCGAGCTGAGCGCGTGTCCGGATCGGTCACGGCGACTACCGGCTGGACCAGCTCAGCAGCAGCGAGGCCAGCGCCTGCTTCGGCGTGCCGGTGTCGCGCTCCTTGCGGCCGTTCCAGCGGATCACCCGCCCGCCGCGCAGGAGGTAGAGCCCGTGGGTGTCGGCCGCGAACAGGGTGCCCTCGGGGGGCTGCGGAAAGCCGCGCTCCGTGGCGGCCTGCGCGATGGTGGCGGGGAGCACACCCAGGCGATTGCCCGCAGCCACCCCCACCCGCCGCGGGTGCCGGTGCAGCGCCACCACCTCCGGCCACGGGAGGTCGTCTCGGATGAGGAGCACCTTCGCGCCGGGCCTGCGCAGATCCGGGTAGCCGAACGCCACGGAGATCGATCCGTCCTCGAGCACCACTCGGGCGCGCTCACCCGCCATCTCCAGCACCTCGCGAGCCCCGGGGATCTCCGCCAGCGACTCCGGCAGCGAGGGCCACGCCGAGCGATCGATGCCCCCGCCCATCCGCTGCAGCCCTCCCTGCCAGCCCGCGCGGGTTCCCGGCTCGGGATCTGCGCCCGGCGCGGTGCTGGTCCAGGCGATCTCCATCCAGCCCGTCTCGGTGACCGAGCGCGGAAGCGCCGGATCGGTGGGAGGCTCGACGGGCTCCGGCACCGGCTGCGGTCTGATCGGCGCGGTGGGCGTCTCGATCGGTGGAGTCTCAAGCAGGGGCGCCAGGATCTCGTGCCACGCCGCCGCGATGAGGGTGTCGTCCGCCGGCAACGCCACGGCTGGTCGTCCGCCGATCATCCCCGCGGAGACATCCACCAGCGTCGCATGCGCCCCCAGCGTTCCCGCCAGGTTGCGTCGCAGCGCCTCGCCGATCCCCGGAAGCGGCCGCTCCGACAGCGACCGAAGGACCGCGCGGACCGCCGGTGAGACCACGTCAGGGGATGGGCCGACGAGGATCGTCAGATCGCCGTCTCCTGCCAGCGCCTGCCGAGCCAGCACGCGCTTGACCGTCGACGACTCCGCAGCGCTCGACACCACCTCACACAGCAGATCCTCGCGATCGGCCCAGGGAGCGTCGTCCGCGGACCAATCTCCGCCCTCCAGGATCACGCAGGTGAGTTTTCGACTGGTGGTCATGGCGCCCGCTCCCTGTGGTGGTGGTGGAGCCACCCGGCGCGCGTAGTCTATCGGTGTGTTCACGTTCCAGCCGGCGAATCGCCCGACCGGTATCAATGGGAGGTCAGACACCAGCCGCCAGATCCCCGCGCCGTCGCGCGCCGCCGCCGCCGCGGGATCGGCCAGCGCTCGGGGCAGAACCGACAGCAGCGGGTTGCGCCGGTCTCCGGTGATCGCCACGCAAGGGCCGCCGTGGGCGATCAGCGCCCGGATGTCAGCGGGCGTCAGGCCCGGGAGATCGCACGGCGCGAACAGCGCCAGCGGCCCCTGGATGCTCCGCAGCGCCGCCGCCAGACCGCGCCCGGGGTGGTGCGCCCCCGGCAGCTCGGTGATCACCGGCCAGCCCAGCTCCACCAGCGCCGGCTGGTTGCCCACCAGCGCCACCGGCGCGCAGCCCCCCTCGGCAAGGACCCGCGCGGTGCGCGCCGCCAGCGTCTCTCCGGAGATCGGCAGGAGGGCCTTGTCGGTGCCCATGCGTCGGGACGCCCCGCCCGCGAGCACGAACCCCGGCAGCGACGGACCTACGGGAGCCCCACTCTCCGGCTCGCCGCTCACCGCGTGCGTCCACCCCAGCGATAGCCGGGCTCTGCGGCTCCCGGCAGCCCCCCGTCGATCCGCTGGACGGCCAGGACATCCCCCGGCTCCGCGCCAACGGCGTCGGCGGCGAGCAGCAGCAGACCCTCCGCTGCGACCATGCTGGTGAGCATCCCCGACGACTGCGGACCGGTGGGGGTCGCGACCCACCCGCCCGGCTCCCAATGCAGTCGCACACGGACCAGCTCGTTGCGCCCCGGCTTCTTGCGCAGCCGCCCGTCCAGCCGGGCGTCGACCACCGGCAGGAACGGCGCGGGATCGCCCAGCGCTCGGCGGATCACCGGGCGGACGAACTGCATGAAGTTGACCATGCACGAGACGGGGTTTCCGGGCAGCCCGAAGGCCGGCACGTGACCGATGATCCCCAGCGCCAGCGGCTTGCCTGGCTTGACGCGCACCTTCCAGAAGGCCATCTGCGCGCCCTCTGCGGCCATCGCATCCTTGACGACATCGAAGTCGCCCACGCTCACGCCGCCGGTGGTGAGCAGCACATCTGGCCGCCGCTCGAGGGCGCGTCGGAACGCCGCGCGGGTGCCCTCCAGGGTGTCTGGGGCGTTGCCGCAGTCCAGCGCGACGCCGCCGGCTTCTCGCACCATCCCCACCAGCGCGGGGGTGTTCGACGACCAGATCTGCCCCGGCGCGAGCGGCTGCCCGGGGGGGATCACCTCGTCGCCGGTGGACAGGATCGCCACCCGCGGGCGACGCATCACGGCCACGACAGGCCGCCCCAGCGCCGCGCAGAGGCCCACGGCGGCGGGAGTCAGGATCGCGCCGACCGGCAGGACCGTGGCGCCGACGGCCACCTCCTCTCCGCGACGGCGAACGTGCTGCCTCGGACGGGCCCCGCCGCGCAGGCGGACCCGAGCCGGACCCGCTCCCCCGACCATCACGCTGTGCTCGACCATCACCACCGCGTCGGCGCCGTCGGGCATCGGCGCGCCGGTCATCACCCGCGAGCACTGTCCGGGACCCACCACGTGCCGCGGCGCGCTGCCCGCGGCGATGGTCTCCAGGACCTCCAGCACGGCCTCGCCCTCGCCCGCAGGGCCGCCGCAGCAGTCCTCGCCGGCTCCAGAGCTCGGATCGGGGGCACCGGAATCCAGGTCGCCGAAGTCTTCCGAGCGCACGGCGAAGCCGTCCATGGCGCTGTTGTCCCAGGCGGGCAGCGCCCCGGCGGCGACCAGCGGCTCTGCCAGCACCCGCCCGTAGGCGGCGTCCAGGGGGACGGTCTCGACGCCGCGCGAGAGGGGGATCTCCAAGCAGCGCGCGAGCGCCGCCTCCACTGTCAGCATGGCGCCTCCGCCGATCGGGTCCGGCGGATGGCTATCCGCGCGGGAACGGCTCCGCTACGACTTGCGAATCTTCAGCTTCTGGCCGACGTAGATGCGGCTTCCGCTGAGGTCGTTCCAGCCCTTGAGATCAGACACCGAGCACTTGTTGCGGCTGGCGATGCTGCTCAGGGTGTCGCCCTTGCGCACGGTGTAGCTGGTCCACCGACTGGCCGGCTCGTACAGGCGGAGCTTCTGGCCGACGTAGATGCGGTTGGCGTTGGACAGTTTGTTCCAACGCATCACGTCAGACTGCTTCACCCCGTACTTGCCGGCGATGCCCGACAGGCTCTCGCCCTTGCGCACGATGTGGGTGACCGATTTGGCCTTGCTGCGCGTGGTGCCCGTACCGGCCGACGCCGTGAGCGTCTTGGCGCTGCCCGCGGGCACGCCCGGGACGACCAGCTCCATGCCGACGTAGATGCGGTTGGCGTTCTTGATGCGGTTGACCCGCTGCAGCTCCGAGACCGACACGCCGTACGTCGAAGCGATGCGCGACAGGTTCTCGCCCTTGGCGACCTTGTGCCGGGCGAAAGCGATGCGCTCGGAGGGCGGCACCTTGTCCAGCGCCGCGAGGAACCTACCGGAGGTGCCCTTCGGCAGGTTGATGCGCTGGTTGCTGGGCTCGGGCGGCAGCGCGAAGCGGCGCAGGTGCGGGTTGAGCGCCTGGAGCTTCTCAGTGCTCAGCCCCGCGCAGCGCGCCAGCACATCGACGGTGATCGAGTGGCCGACCTCGACGGTCTCCACCTGCATCGGCTTCTCCTTCTCGATGCCGGTGAAGCCGTAGCGCTCGGGGTGGTGGCCGATGATCGCCGCGGCGATGATCTTGGGGACGTAGTTGTCGGTCTCGCTGGGGAACGCGTTCTTCTCGACCAGCGTCCAGTAGTCGGTGGTGCCGTGGCGCTTGACAGCGCGGGAGACGCGCGCCGGTCCGCCGTTGTAGCCGGCCCAGGCCAGGTACCAGTGTCCGGTCTGCTTGCGGAGGTGGCCCAGGAAGCGCGTGGCGGCCTGCGTTGCCAGCACCGGATCACGGCGCTCGTCCACCCACCAGTCCACGCGCATGCCCCACTCCTTCGCGGTGGGGGAGATGAACTGCCACAGGCCCACCGCGGCGGCGCGGCTGTAGGCATGCGTGGAGTAGCCGCTCTCGATCATCGAGAGGAACACGAGGTCGCGGGGCAGACCGGCCTTGTCCAGCTCCGCATACATCATCGGCCAGTAGCGACCGGAGCGCTCCAGCCAGCGGCTGTAGTGCTTGCGCCCCGTGCCGGTGAAGTACTTCATCCACCGGATCACGTCGTCGTTGACCACCACCGGGATGTCGAACTCGCTGGGATCGATCGCCGAGAGATGCAGCGGATCGGCCTTCAGCACGTCGCCAGGGCTCTCGTAGAAGGCCCGCGGCGGGCGGCTGCGCTCGACGGCGTCGGCGAGGTGCGCTGCCTCCAGAGCGCGCGCTGCGTCCAGCTCCTCGCTGGCCTCCACCGCGTCGGTGTCGGGAACGGCGCCCTCGACTGCCTCGACGTAGCTCCACAGAGAGCCCTCGGAGTGCTCGATGGCCGGCGCCTCTTCGATGGACTCAGCAGGAGCCGGCTTCATGGCCGGGCGAGCGACGGCGGTGAGCGGTAGCAGGGACAGGGCCAGAGAGAGGACCAGTGGACGCATGGCGGGACCGGGGAGAGCGGGGGGAACTCTTGACATGGGTAGTCTACCGCTGCACGGGGGGGACTTCAACGCATCAGGCGCGCGGCGGATTCCAGGTCGTCCGCGCCGAGAATCGCGGAGATCACGGCCCAGCCGTGTACGCCGGTCGATCGCACGGCCGGCAGTCGCGCCGGAGTGATGCCGCCGATCGCCACGACCGGCGCCGTGGAGATCCGCACGGCCTCGGCCAGCAGCGCGACCCCCAGCGCGGCGCCCGCCCCGTCCCTGGTGCGCGTCGAGAAAACGGGACCGAAGCCGAGGTAGTCGATCGCTGGGTCGGCGCAGGCCGCGCGAACCTGGGCCAACGAGTGGGTCGAGCGGCCGATGACGAGGGAGGGACCGAACGCGGCGCGGACGGAGTTTGCGGGCCCGTCGTCCTGGCCCAGGTGCACCCCGCCCGCCTGCGCGCGCCGTGCGACGTCGGGCCGATCATTGACGATCAGCAGCGTTGCTCGTTCGCGGAGCGGCCCCGCCAGGCGGCGCGCGGCGTCGTCGAGACGCGCTGTGTCCCACCCCTTCGCGCGGAGCTGCACCACCCGGCAGCCGGCGTCGGCCAGCGCCAGACCGAGCTCCACCGGATCACCGAAGCCGGCGTCGGCGATCCCATACAGGCCTGGCGGCAGTCGACTCACGGCTGCGCGCACAGCCAGCGCGCGAGGGCGTCGCCCTTCGCCAGCGTCTCCGCCCACTCCCGGTCCGGATCGGAGTCGGCTACGATTCCTGCGCCCACATGGAACCGCGCCTGACCGTCCAGCACGGTGGCGGTGCGGATCGCCACGTTCCAGTGCGCGCCGCCGTCGTCCGCGAAGAACCCCAGGGCGCCCGTGTAGACGCCGCGGGTCTCGCCCTCCAGATCGGAGATCAGCTCCATCGCGCGCACCTTGGGCGCCCCGGTGACGCTGCCGGGCGGAAAGGACGCCGCCAGCGCGTCGATCGCGTCCCGACCGGGCCGCAGCGACGCCGAGACCGCCTGCTCTGCGTGCAGCAGATCCCCGCAGACCCGCAGCGACCGCGGCGAGACGGTCACCGAGCCCGGCCGACACACCCGCGACAGATCGTTGCGGACCAGATCGACGATCATCGTCAGCTCCGCGCGCTCCTTGCGACTGGTCATCAGCGCCTCGGCGCCGGCCGCCCCCGTGGACAGCGGCGTGGTCCCCTTGATGGGGACGCTGCGCACGGAGACCTCTCCGCCCGCCGGATCACCCGCCGCATCACGGGACGGCTCACAGGACAGGAACAGCTCCGGGGAGTTGGAGATCACCTGCATGTCTCCCGTCCACAGGAAAGCCCCGCGCTCAGCGGGGTTGCCCTCCCGCAGCGCCAGCCAGCAGCCCAGCGGATCGGACACGGCGCACAGCGGCGGCGACCACGCGACGTTCACCTGGTAGACGTCACCGCGACGGATGGCCGCCAGCACCGCGCGGACGCCTGCCCGGTACCGCTCTGCGGCGTCGGGCGGGGGGGCGGGCGGGGCCGCGGCGGGTCGGAGCGGTTCACGGCGCGGACCGGGCGCCGCGGCGGCGGACAGCACCCTGCGGGCCTGCGCGCGGAAGCCGCGATCGCCGGTGATCTCCCAGACGCCTCTGCGACAGATCGCCGCGCCCTCCGTCCGCCACAGTCGCAGATCCGGCAGGCGCCGCACCCCACACACCGGCGGCATGCGCTCCATGAAGCGCCCGGCCTCGTAGCCGATCCATCCCACGAGCCCGCCGCTGTAGAGCTGCCCCCGCCTGGTGACGCGCAGGAGCCGCCGCGCGCGCTCCGCCCAGTCGGGCCCCTCCGTCACGAAGGGCCCCGCGCCCCAGGTGACCACGGTGGTGTCGGGCCCCAGGTCGAAGCAGGCCAGGCCCGGGTGGGCGGCGGCAGCGCGGAGAACACGGGCGAGAGAGGGGACAGCGGAGGGCATGCGGTCACCTACTTCGCGGGGCGGGGTCGGGAAACCGCTCCCCCCCGGGCGTCGCTCGTCGTACGGTGAACGGGATACTGGCCGGGGACCCCCCTCGGTCAGATCCTTCATGGGAGGACTGGTGCGCATCCTGCTCGCGGACGACGACCTCCAGCTAGGTGGTGTGCTCCGCACCGTGCTGGGGTCCCACGGCCACGACGTGTTGCAGGTCGAGGGGGCGCGACGCGCCGTCGCGCGCTTGCGGGCGCAGCCGTTCGATCTGCTGGTGATCGACGTGGACCTCTCCGACGGCGGCCCGAGCGCCGTGGTCGCCTCGATGGACGAGGACGATCGCCAGATCCCGGTGATCCTCACCGGCGATCACCCCGCCGACGCCCCCCGGGTGCAGCGCCTGATGCCGCGCGCCCGGCAGTTCCTCCGCAAGCCGATCTCCGTCCTCGATCTCACCGACGCGCTCCGACGGCAGGTACCCGGGTCCGGCACCGAAGCGATCGAGGCGCCCTCCCACCCCGTGAGACTCACCCAGGCAGTCAGCCTCGCGCGTCTCTGGCTGACGCGCGCCACCGGCACCGTCTCGTGTCAGCTCGACGCCGCCTCGGTGCCCGTCCGGCTGCGGCTTTCTGCCGGCGCCCCGATCGGCACCAGCGCGCTCGATACGGTCCAGCGCATCCTCGGCGCCGAGCGCCTGCAGTTCCAGCCCGGCCCGGTGAGCGGCGACGGGGAGTGGGGCCGGATGGGCGCCGCCCTGGTCGACGCCGTCCGCGACTCGGGGCAGCGCACGTTCGCCGCGACCCGCGCCGAGTCGTGCCCGGGTCGGGTGAGCTGGGCGTCGGCCTTCGCCTCGGCCGGAGTCCCCCCAGAGCTCGTCCGGCTGCTGAGCGCCGCCGACGGCCTGCGCACCCTCGGCGAGCTGATGATCGACGCCGACGCGGATCCCGCAGACATCTCCGCAGATCTCGAGGCGCTGTACCGACTCCAGCTCGTAGACCTCCACAGCGCCCCCCGGAAGGCGCCGCGCCAGCAGGTCACCGCCGCCGAGCGCATCGCCGCCGGTCGTCGGCCCACATACCGCCCCCCCCCCCCCCGCCCCCGCCACCCCCCCCCCCCCCAAACCAAAAAACCCCCGCCCCCCAAACCCCGCCCCCACACCCCCCCCCCCCCCCCCCCCCCCCACCCCCCC
>CAYXGP010000173.1:0-18520 GCA_964464515.1 uncultured Enterobacterales bacterium | reverse complement strand
GGTGAATGTGTGGGGGGGGGGGCGAATCCCGTGGGCCCCCGTTTCCCCCCCGCACGCCCCACGCCCGGTAGCGACACCCCGCCGGGGCCCCCGGGCGGGGGGGGGGCGAGCGCCGCGGCCGCGGCGGTGTCTGCTCAGGGTGATCAAGACCGCGGCGAAATGCGCTGTCGGTCGGGAGCGGACGACGACGATCCGAGGATTGCCAGCCTACGGGATCAACACCCCACGACTACACCTGCACCAGCCACCGCACAGCGGTTTCGTCCAAGTTACGCCTCACCGCCGGGGATTCAGAGAACCTCCCTCGCGGGGCTTCTGAATGGGATCAATCGCCCACTTCAAGTCGTCCACCCCCAAGGTAACCTGTTCCCCCGCGAACAATGTAGAAAGGGCTCGGCGCCCATCTTCTACGCCGGCGATCTCGACCTCCTCCGGCGGCCCTGCGTCGCGATCGTCGGCAGTAGGGAAGCCAGCGTCGAGGGCATCGCTCGAGCCCGGCGTCTTGCACGCGAGTTGGCGCGGGAAGGGGTGGTCGTCGTCAGTGGGCTGGCGCGAGGAGTCGACACGGCAGCCCACACAGCTTGCCTGGAGGCGGGGGGCAGGACGATCGCAGTCATCGGTACGCCGATGGAGCAGGTGACCCCGGCGAGCAATAGGGTACTACAGGAGCGGATCTACAAGGAGCACCTGCTGATCTCGCCGTTTGCTGCCGGCAGCAGAGTGAACCGGGGGAACTTCCCCCGTCGCAATCGGGTGATGGCGGCGATCTCGGACGCGACGGTGGTGATCGAAGCGACGGAGACGTCGGGCACGTTGGTTCAGTCCGAGGAAGCCGTTGCCCTGGGGCGGTGGCTCTTCATCGCCCGGTCATGCGCGGAGGATCCGAAGCTGAGCTGGCCCGGAGCGCTCCTCCGCGGGCCAAACGCGAGGGTGCTCACAGCCACCTCAGACATCCTGAGTGCGTTGGAGGCTTCCAAGGGAACTGTCGACTGAGCGCCGAATCGCAGCGGCCTGCGGCGGAAGGGGCGTTCTTTCTACCCCCTGAACGACTACCTTCAGGATAGAGAGGATGTGGTGAACCGAACCAACTCAACGGGACGGGAGAAACAGCCGACCCCCAGCGGGGATCAGCACACCATCCACGTGCCCACTCCCCAACGGCTCCTCAAGGGTCACGTGGACGTGGGTCGTCGCCCCCATATGGGTGAATACCCCGCCGTGGGCGGTCGACCACAGACCGATCAACGTCCCTTCCGCCGTGTCATGGGAGACGGTCCGAGCCGCGTCTCGGTGCTGCGCGTGACTGGATGGTCCCGCTCCGAGGGCGTCACCGTCGATCACATGAAACTGCAGGCTGTGGAGCGCCCCCTCCACCCGGAACGGAACCGGTTCGTCCAGGGACAACCCGGACGCCGCAGCGGCGTCCCGAACCGCAGCGCCGAGTGACTCCAGATCGAGGGGCGTCGTCACGGTGTGCTCCGTCCACGCGGAAACCTGTGTGAAGACCAGCAGAGCCGCGCCCAGATCCGTCGCGTCACCGTTGGCGAGGCGGGTCGTGCGGAGCCCCGCCCCATCCGGGGTCGTGATCCAGGCCTCTCCGTTCGAGAACGTGATCTCCCCCGCCAGCCCGGTCAACGCGCCCACCCCGTGCCCGGCTCCCGCCTCGATCAGGGGCTGAAGCGCGACCTTTTCGGAGTAGTCGGCCTCGTGCATCACGGAGCGGAGGCTCCCGAACATCTCCAGGCCCGGCGTAATCTCGGCCTCTGCCCACAACGCACCTCGAAGATCGCCGACCGCGTAGCCGGTGGCCGCGTCGTCTGGGTAGCGCTCGGTCAGGGCCTGTCGGACATCGGGGGGCAGGCTCTCTGCAGGGCCATGACAGAGAAGGCAGGGACCTCCGACCGCGATGGGCCGGACCACCCGAGCGACTCTTCCGCCGTCCGGAAGTGTGTCGATCCGCGAGAAGCCGGCGGCCTCTGCCGTCGGTCGTTCCCCCTGCGCATCGAGCCAGTCCTTGACCCACTCCGGTCCCGAGTTGGCTGGGTTGCGAAGACGAAGGGACGAACGACCGACGCGAATCCCGGACTGTTGGGCTGCCTCGGTGAGCGGGCCGGCGTCTGTCGCGCAGGCTTGCAGCGCAGCTGCTGGCCCCCCTGTCTGCAGCGCACCCACCAGTCTCCTCTTTAGCGAATCCAGCAGCGCGTCTGCCGCGGTGTTCGCTCGCTGCTGCGCTCTCCGCTCGAGCGCGGTGCTGATGGGTGGAGAGGGCGGCTCAGGTGGTTTGGAGAGGTCTGTGCGAGGCGTCCGGGCACAGCCGAGCGCCAGGGAGACCATCGCAATCCGGTAGATTCTCATTGTGCGTACTCTCCATGCTTTGCCTTTCGGGTGACTGCTGATCAGCAAGATCACGGGGTGCTGGGGACGACCACGTCGGCCTCGAAGGCAGCGCGGCGAGCAGACAGCGCACCATCCACCGCTTTCCAAGCCAGCATGCCGCCCAGCAGACCGACCATGAACACGATCGATGGGGTCGCGCCGGTGACCGCGGTGACGATGCCGGGACCGGGGCAGATACCGGCCAGGCCCCAGCCCACGCCGAACACGGTGGCTCCGCCCACCAGGCGCGGAGTGATGTCGCGCCGAGTGGGCACGCGGAAGCGCTCGCCGTAGACCGGTTTGTTCCGCTGGACGATGAACCGGAATGCCGCGGAGTAGACGCCGATGGCACCGATCATCACGAAGGCCAGGCTGGGATCCCAGTCGCCAGCGAGGTCGAGGAAGCCGATGACCTTGGTGGGCAGGGTCATGCCCGAGACGCCGAGGCCGAGCGCGAACAGAACGCCGATGGCAAAGATGTGCATCACACACCTCCGGTGAGGGCGCGGAACACGCCAACAGAGAGGAAGCCCGCCGCCATGAACGTCGCGGTGGCGACGGCGGAGCGGGGAGAGAAGCGGGACAGACCGCAGACGCCGTGGCCGCTGGTGCAGCCGTTGCCCATGCGGGTGCCGAAGCCGACCAGCAGGCCGGCCAGCGCCACGACAGGCATCGACCGGTCCAGCACCACGTCCACGGTGGACGGGGCAGCAGCGAGCAGCAACAGCCCACCAGAGGCCAAGCCAGCCAGGAAGCGCAAGCGCCAACCTGTGTCGGGACCAAGGCGGGTCAGAGCACCACCGAGGACGCCGCTGATGCCCAGGATGCGGCCCTCAGTCGCCAGCAGCAGCGCCGCCGACAGGCCGATCATCGAGCCGCCGATCAGCGCGGAGAAGGGGGTGAAGTTGTCCATGGTGAACTCCTGCAAGGGGTTCAGTGTTGGTTCAGGATGCGGTCGGTCCGTCCAGCCCGAGGCGCTCAGGCGCGGGCCACCGGGAATCCGGCGCGCTGCCAGCCCGTGACGCCCCCTGCCAAGGAGGTGGCGTTCGCGAAGCCCAGCCCGCGGAGCACGCTGACGGCCTTCAGCGAGCGCACGCCGGACCTGCAGACGCACACGATGGGCTCGTCGCGAGACCACTCCATCGCGGCCGTCATCACGCGGTCCAGCGGAACAAGTTCAGCGCCGGGGACGTGGCCAGTGCGGAACTCGCCCTCCGACCGCACGTCGATGATGCGACGATCACCATCCAGCACGTCGGCGGACTGGACCTCGAAGGCCTCATTGAGTCGCCCGCAGGCCTGGTTCGCCGGCACCGCGATGTGGAGCTTCTTGGGGTTGGCCAGCTTGAGGGCGTCCATGATGGCAACGAACTCCTCGCGGGTGCGACCGCCGCCGAGGCGGGGGTTGAAGCGCTGCTCCTCGGCGACCGTGGTGAGGGTCCGGCCCCTGTAGTCGTGGCCGGGGTAGATCCTCGTGGTCGCGGGCAGGCTCAGGATCTGGCCGTGCACGCTGTCGTAGAGCGTGCCGGCGTCGCCCTCCTGGAAGTCGGTGCGGCCGCAGCCGCGGACGAACAGGGCGTCACCGGTGAAGGCCATGGCCCGATCGTCGGAGATGTAGGAGACGCAGCCGCTGGTGTGGCCCGGGGTCGCGCGGACCTCCAGGTGGTGGCGGCCGAATGAGATGCGGTCGCCGTGGTTGACCTTGACGTCGGCGCAGGGGGCGCCACCGGCCTCGGAGACGACCGTCCTGGTGCCGAGGCGCTCGCGGAGGCGGGAGCCAGCCGTGATGTGGTCGGCATGCACGTGGGTCTCGAGGGTGTAGACCAGCTCCAGGTCGAGCTGACGCAGCAGCTCCACGTCGCGATCGGCCTGCTCCAGCACGGGGTCGATCAGGACGGCCTCGCGGGTCTCGGCGTCGGCCAGCAGGTAGGTGTAGGTGCAGGTCTCGCGGTCGAACAGTTGGCGGAAGATCATCGGGTGCTCCAGTGGAGGGGACACCCAGAGAAAGAGCAAGCGGCGTGCCAGCCCGATCGAGCTGTCTCCCGTTTCAGATCATGTCTCAATATTTCATATTGAAACCTCTCCGAGTCATGATGAACCGGGGTAGGAGAGTGGTCGTCGCTGGCACAGGGGTCCCTGGCGCTACCCCAGCGCCTCCAGCACCACCACTGCCGCGGCCGCGCCGCCGTCGTGGGTCAGCGAGACCTGGCTCCGCCAGCGCCCGCGCACCGCCAGGGCGTCCCGAACGGCGCCGTGCAGCCGGATCGCCGGGCGGCCCCACTCGTCGCAGCGGACCTCGATCTCTCGCATGTCCACCCGGGCCAGCGCGGGGGCCTGGCCGCGATTGGCGCTCGACCACGCCTTGATGAACGCCTCTTTGGCTGCAAAGCGGGCCGCGAGCCTCAGCGCCGGATCACCCCGACGCCCCACTTCGGCTCGCTCAGCATCGGTGAATGTGCCAGAGACGAACGTCGAGGCCGGATCGGCGAGCTGCTGGCGGAACAGAGCGACATCCACCAGGTCGATCCCCAGACCAGCGATCACCGCGCGCCTCGGAGGACACCCGTCGCCAGATCCAGCCGCGCGGAGGGGTCGAGCAGCATCGCCGCCTCCTCGTCGGCCTGCGCGGGGCTGCCGTCGGGGGCAGAGAGCCGGCGCTTCGTGCGCGCCTCGAACGCCGCGGCTCGGCCCATGCGGACGGCCTCCCAGCGACGCTGGCCCGTCGCGCGGCGCACCTGCGCCCGCGCGCGGTAGTCCGCCCGATCCTCCTCGGGGATCAGCGCGTGGAAGGCGTCGGGGTGGAGCACCAGCGCCACGCCGCTGACATGACCGAAGCCCAGGCTGGTGACCAGCCCGGCCCGCAGCGGCGCGGCCGGCCCCGGTCGCAGGGACTGGTCGCTGAACAGCAGGTGGTCGTGGGGTCGCGCGGAGTCGTCGAGGCACTCCAGGTTGCGGTTGCCGGGAATCACGCCGTCGGCGAGCGCCTGACACAGCCCGGCGATCTGCCACGCAGCGGCCCCGCCCTTGCTGTGCCCGGTGAGCGACTTCTGCGAGATCACCGCCAGGGGGTTGCCCGGCGTGCGGCCCAGGGCGATCTGGATACGCTGGTGCAGATCGTTCTCTCCCGGGTCATTGGCCGCGGTCGAGGTGTCGTGCTTGCTGACGACCGCGACGTCGTCGGCGCTCAGCCCGTGCCGCCGGAGCGCGCGGCCCAGCGGTGAGGCCATCCCGCCGGAGGCCGCCGACAGGAGGCCCCGTCCTGGCGCGGGGATCGACGCGTGGATCCCGTCGCCGAAGCTCCCGGCCCAGGCCACCACACCCAGGACCGGCAGGCCCATCTGCAGCGCCACGTCGCCGCGGGCCAGCAGCAGCGTACCGCCGCCCTGCGCGGGCACGAAGCCGCGACGCCGCCGATCGTTCCCCCGGGAGATCTGGTCCGGCGCGAGGCCCATCGCCGACATCGCGTCGGTGTCAGCGGTGGCATGCATGTCGGCGAAGCCGACCGCCCCCTCCACCCCCAGGTCGTCGAAGCCCCCGGCGACCACCACGTCGGCCTTGTCAGCCCGAATCTTGTCGCAGGCGTCCGCGACCGAGACGGCGGCGGTCGCGCAGGCGCCGACCGGGTGAGACATCGGTCCGTAGCTGCCGACGAAGGACTGCACGACGTAGGCGGCGATCACGTTGCTCAAGGACTCCTGCAGGATGTCGCCCTGCCGCTCCTCGCCCAGCAGGTGATCAAGCACCAGCCGCCGCAGGCTGCTTATCCCCCCGATGCCGGTGCCCTGGGTGTTGCCCACGCGCGCCGGGTGGACCCCTGCCATCAGCTCCTCGGGAGACAGGCCCGCGCTCAGGAAGGCGTCGGCCGTCGCCGCGAGGTTGAGCAGCGTGGTGCGATCGACCCGGGAGATCAGCGCTGGCGGGATCCCGTAGCGCTCGAAGGCGAAGCCCTCTGGCAGCGCGCCGGCCACGCTCCGTGCCAGCCGCACCTGCCGGGAGACGCGGATTCGGGCCCCTGCGGTTCGGGTGACCCGCCAAGCGCCATCGGCGTCGCACGTGATCCGCGTATGTGTGGGATCCGACGCAAAGAACGAGCGCGCCTCCTCCTCCGAGGCAACCCCGAAAGAGAAGTCCCGCTCCAGGTACACGGTCTGCAGGATCGGCAGGGCTTCAGGGTCGTAGCCGACCTGCTCGGGCGCGATGAAGCGCAGGCCGGCGCGCTCCCGGACAGCGGCCCGATAGCGCTCCGCGATCTCGGACTCGACCACAGGCTCCCTGGTGACCGCATCCACCCAACCGGCAGACTTCTCCCAGCGGACCAGGCCGGTCATCCACGCCAACTCGAGCACTGCGGCCGGGCTCAGCTCGGCGTCGATCTCTGCGGACCAGCGCGTGCGGGCGCTGCCCCACGGACCGATCTCCCCAATCCCCACGATGACCACGGTGTCCCGCAGCGTCGCCGTTCCGAGGGGCCAGGATCCCGAAGGCACCACTGGGGAAGCCGGCGCTGGCAAGGCATCCGCGGCCTCCGGATCGCGCAGGCCCAGCAGCGCCCGCCAGTCGCGGCGCAGCGCCGCGCATCGCCGCTGCTGGAAGGCCGCCGCCTCTCGTTCATCCCGGACTGCCCGGATGATCTCCTGGAGCGTTGAGACGACGGCCAGACCAGCGGTAAGATCGACGTGGAGAGGTCGCTGCCGGGCGCGCTCCCGCGCCGGCTCCGCGCACAGCGCCGCCAGCAGCAGGCCCATCTCGGCAGCCGAGAAGGTCCGCGCGCCGGTCTGCGCCTCCAGCCCATCAGCGAGCGCGTCGTTGGCCGCCATCAGCGCCGTGCCACGAACCCAGCCGATCCGGGCCATGCACAGGGTGACCGCGCGACCCCAGGCGTCATGCTCGCTGCGCCACTTGCGGGCCAGCACCTCCAGGGCCGCCTTGGCTTCGCCGTACAGGCCGTCCGAGCCCATGTCGCCGTGGTTGGGCGACAGCGGCACCAGGACGTGCAGGCGCTCCCGGGGGACGCCGTCCCGACACAGGCGGGACGCCACACCGGTGATCAAGCGCTCGGTGCCCAGCAGCATCGCCCGCAGACCGGCCTCGGCCGCGCCGCCCACCCGGTCCAGCGAGACCAGCTCGGTGGCGGCGGCGAAGGGGATCAGCAGATCGGGCACCATCGCCGGCTTGAGGAGCCGCGTGGTCCCCCCGTCGGTCTCGGTCTGCGTCCCGAGCAGCCAGTCCACCAGCGCGTCGACGTCCTGCGCCGAGGCCTGGTTGAACGGAACCACGTGCAGCTCAGCCCCCGGGGCGGCCCAGCGTCGGTAGCGCTCACGATAGTGCGCGAGGCGCTCTCGGGTCGGCCGGGACGTGGTCACGATCACCCGCGCGCCGCCGCGCAGCAGGTGGCGGACGATCTCCTCGGCGATCCCCCCGGGGCTGGCGCCGGTGACCAGCGCCGTGCGCCCGCGGAGGTCCAGCGGCGCGGAGACGACGACGCTGACCAGCGCCCGCAGGGCCGGATCGAGCCGGTGATCATCGACCAGCGCCGCGGCCGCGCTCGGGGAGGGGAGCGCCGGCTCGGGGATGCGCTCCCCCTCGGCGATGCGGCTCAGCAGCTCGCCGGTGGGCGCGGGCACGCGGGGGGCAAACCAATGTGCCATCGCCCGCAACACCGGATCTCCAGCATGCCGGGAGAGCCGCGCCGCCAGCGCCCGCTGCCGCGCGGGGGCGATCCGGTGGTTGGCGGCGTCCCAGGCCAGCGCGGCCAGGTCGCGGCGGGCGCCGGCCCAGGCGTCCAGCAGCGCCACGTGCCTGCGGGCGTCGAAGCGCGGCGCGATGCGCTCGGCGAAGTCTGCTCCCAGCTCGGCGTCCAGCGTCGCCAGGCGCTCGGCGCCAAGGAGGGTGGTCTGCTGCAGAAGCGCGGGCGTCGACGGGACCAGGGCGGCGGCGGCGTCTTGCACCACGCGGGTCAGCACGCCGTCAGCGCCGATCAGCTCGTCGCGGAGAGCGTCCAGGGCAGCAGAGTCCACGGTGGGCCCTGCGGCGGCGCGCCGCTGATCAGGGATCGGCGCGCCGATCCGCTCCGACAGGCCGGCCACCACCGCGTCCAGAGCGGCCTGTGCGCCCGGGAGATCGCTGGGCGTGGAGTCACCCAGGACGCCGCCGCGAGCAGAGTCCCCGGAGCGAACCGCCAGGGCCATCCGGATCAGCGCCCAGGCCGTCAGGCCCGGACCCAGCCCCCAGGTCTGCCGCAGGGCGTCCTCGGCGGCGCTCAGCGACCAACCCGCCGCGCCGAAGACGTCCCGGAGACCGGCATCACGCATACCCGCCAGGTACGGACCCGGGGCCCTCCAGCCGGGGGCCCGCTGCGCGATCTCCGCGGCCAACGCGTCGAGGGGCAGCTCGCTCGCCCCGCCCGGGGCCGAGATCCCGAACTCCGCGCCGATGTCGATCAGCGCCTGGTTGCGCCGCGAAGAGACGCCCTCGAACAGGTCGTCGATCGACTCGGCGCCGGAGATCTGATCGGGCCGCACGCGGGCCTGCGCGGCCAGGAGAACGCGCAGGGCGTCCGCGATCGGCATCGGCCGATCCGCAGGTCCGTCGGGTACATCGTGCCTGGGGGAGGCGGCGATGACCGGCTCGGCGGCCGGCACCTCAGGCGCCGTGGGTCTGGTGCTCGCTGGAACCACGGGGGTCAGATCGGCGCCCCGCTCGAACACCATTGCGTCGTCACACTCCACGTTGAGCACCGCCACGCGCGGGGCATCGGGCAGGCCAGCCAGGGTACGCCTCGCCATGTTCCGCAGGGTCGGCTGCTGCCCGGAGCCGATCTCGATCACGCGCTCGACGCCCATCCCGCCCCGGTCCCGGGGCGCCAGCAGCCGCTCCTGGGTCTCGATCCAGCGCACCGGGGAGGCGAACTGCCAGGCGAGCAGCTCCACCAGCAATGTCCGCGCCAGGCGATCGGGATCCACCCGGTAGCGGTTGATGTCGAGGAGAATCGCCGCGCAGGTAGGCGAGTTTGTCGCGTCAGCGATGCGCTGGATGAATGACCGCTCCAGCCGGAAGGGCGACGCCACGAGGTTGGGGATGTACCGATCGACCAGCCGCTCCGCGGGCAGGCGCGGCGGCAGGTGATGCTCCAGCACCGCTCGGAATTCGGCCACGCCGCCAGTGAGCGCCGTGGAGTGGAAGGGAACGTCCACCCCGGGGACCACCACCACCGCGCGCCGGCCGGTGGGGTTGTCTCGGCCCGCGATGTCGGCGATCAGCGCCGCCACGGCCGCCTCGTGCCCCGTGATCGCGTACTGCTCGTCGCGGACGTTGTGGTTGACGACTTGCAGGAAGCGGCCGGTGCGCCGAGCGATCTCCCCGACCAGCCGCTCCAAACTGCCCTGGTTCAGCCCCACCGCCGAGGGGCGCACCGCGACCATCCGGTACGCGCTTGCGCCCCCCGCGTCCCGGGGAACCAGCCGCGACATGGCCGCGCCGCGCTGGTAGACGATCTCCACGACCGCCTCCAGGGGCAGGATCCCGGCGATTGCGCTCAGCGCGTTGTACTCGCCGACGCTGTGGCCGCAGGCGATGGCCCGCGCGTCCAGCACGCCCGCCTCCCGCAGCTCCTCCACCTGTGCCTGCGCCAGTACCGCCATCGCCACCTGGGTGAACCGCGTTCGGTGGAGCACACCGCGTGGGTGACGGTGCGTCTCTCCGTTGACGATCAGCCCGCGGGGGTTCTCGCGCACGACCCGGAGGATCGAGAAGCCCAGCGCGGCGCGAGTGTGGGCGTCGGCCCGGTCCCAGATCCTCCGCGCCGCCGCAGAGCGAGTGTAGCCGGCCATGCCCATGCCCGGTCGCTGGATCCCCTGCCCGGGAAAGACGTAGGCGGTCCGAGGCGGACGGATCTCCGTCTCCACCCGCGCCACCGGAACCTCCGCGCCATCGCGGAGCGCCGCGCAGGTCAGCTCGACCCTCCGGGCACCGTCGCGGACCCCCGTACGCGTAGCGCGCAGACGCAGCGGCTCTCCGGGCAGCAGCGGGGCCGAGAAGGCCACCCGCCAACGCGTGATGTCCCCGCCCACGCCACTTCGAGCGAAGCCCTGTAGCCGCGCCGAGGTCCACATGCCGTGGACGATGGGGCGCTCCAGCCCGGCCAGGCGCGCCACCAGGGGGCTGCGATGGATGGGGTTGTGGTCCCCGCCGACCGCCGCGAACGCGGCCATCGACGCCGGGGCGTGATCGGTCTCGATCGCCAGGGTCCGGGACGGGCGGGGCTGGGACGTCGCCTCGGGGACATCCAGCAGCGCGCTGAAGGCGTCCATCGGGTGCCGCTCCAGCGCGCCGACGTGGTGGAGCTCCACTGAGGCCAGGATCTCCTCGCCCTGACGAATCACCCCGCGGGCGGCGTAGATGGGTTCGCCCCGACGAGGGATCTCTGTCGACAACGTGACCTCCATGCGCGCCGAGCCAGAGAACTCCCCATCGGGCAGGTCGATCCAGTCAAGCTCGTGGAGAAAGCCCACCACCGACGGATCGGACAGGTCCAGCTCCAGAGCGTGCTGGTCCCGTCGCCGCAGGGAGTGCGAGGTGTGGGCATACGAGCCCCGGATGAGGAACCGCTCGCGCAGTCGCGCCGCAGGCACTCCACGATCGGACAGGTCGACAGCGACGTCGATCGTGCGGCCCGCCGCGTCGTCGATGACCCGCGTGAGCCGAGCGCGCACCTGGAGCCGCGGACCCCATCGCCGGGGCCGTCCCGGCAGCCACGCCGCCGCGTGCTCCAGGTGCACCAGATCGGCCAATCCCTCCACCAGCGCGTCGCAGGACAGCAGCCGCATGATCGGCTCCCAGGCGACGGAGAAGACGAAGTCCAGTGGGATCTCGTCGGGCGTGGCCCCGGTGAGCGCCGCCCAGGCGCGCACGCGCTGGGAGTCGACCGCCACCTCGCTGTGCGCTGCCTCGAACAGGGGCACCGGCTCCAGGGAGCGCCCGAACAGGGCCCGGTGGTACAGCTTGCGGAGGGCCGGGCCGCGCGGGGCCATCGCGAATTCCCCGTCCGGGCCAGTCGGCGAGAAGCCCAGGGGCAGCGACCCACCGCCGGCGAGCGACAGCAAAGCCGTGATTCCCCTGGAATCTCCGCAGATCTGAAGCGCGTCGGCGCCGACAGTGTGGAGCGTCACGCGCTCTGCCTCCACCACCATCCGGGCGCCAGCCTCTGCGCGGCACAGGCGGCGCAGGGGGTTCTCCACCGAGCGGGTCCCGACGAACACCCGCCGGGAGCCTAGGAGCCGGGCGATCGCGCCGTCGACGTGAGCGCCGATCCAGTCGACCCAGTCTGCTGACCGGGTCCGCGCGTCGGCGGTCAGGGTCACGGCGCTCCCCTCAGAGGTCGCGGGCGGGGTCGCGGCGATGGCGTGCGGGGCCCGTCGCCGTCCGATCGGGGTCGGCGCGACGCCTGCCGTCCGCAGATCGTCCACGACCGCTGCCTCGAAGCGCGACAAGAGCACGGCGATCGGCTCGTCCGCGTGTTGGATCCCGCGCACTGCGGCCGGCCCCGGGATCACCAGCACCTGTTCGGCCGAGTAGCGGGGATCCTGAGCCTGCCACAACGAGTCGGACGCGTACCAGCGCCGCACGTCGGCGTCGATCACCGGCACGAAGTTCACCGGCTTGCCCGGCCGCGCGCAGATCTGGTGGACGAAGTGCGCCGCGTCCGACGGCGTGGGTCGCAGCGTGCCAGTGGCGGGGTAAGCCGCGATAAAGCACGCCAGCGCCTCACCGGGCTGATCGAGCATCCCGGGATCGGCGATCACGGGGCTGAACCGCCCCTGGTCTACGGCCACCAGCCGGGCCTCCGCGCGGCGAAGCAGATCGAAGACCCGCATGCGGTAGGAGCGATCGGGCCAGGGGCCGTCCTCGTACCGTCCGCCGCGGCCGATGGCCATCAGCGCCACCGCCCGCTCCAGCGCCGTCGCCCAGGTCATCTCCTCGATGTCGCCGAAGTAGGGCTTGGCGGTCTGCGCCAGGGCCGTGATGATCTCCTCGCGACGCGAATCGACCGCCGCGGCGTCGCCAGCCACCGCATCGAGCAGGCGGGCGCAGCGCGCGGCGGCGTTGTCGAGGTAGTGGATGTCAGCGCCGAGCCCGCTGCGGCCGGAGGTCACGCCCCCGGAGGCCGCGCCGCGGGGCACCCAGCCCTCGCCGCCCGACGCAGCCGCCAGGGCCGCCTTCACCTGCGGCGACGCGGTGGCCTCGCGACAGGCCATCGCCACCGTGCCCAGCAGGACGGCGTCCACCGGCATCGGCGGCTCGCCGTGGGCCGCCGCCCAGCGTCCGGTGAGCAGCTCTGCGGCCCGCGCCTCGTCGGCGACCCCACCCCCGACACAGAGCACGACGTTCGGCTCAGCGCGCACGTTGTGGTAGCAGGCCAGCAACAGCTCATCGAGGGACTCCCACGAGTGGTGTCCGCCAGCCCGGCCGCCCTCGAGGTGCATGAAGACCGTGTGGTGGCGCGCCCGTCGCGCGATCTTCAGCACCTGCTCGACCTGCGCGGCGGTGCCCGGCTTGAAGGCGTTCTGCTCCATGCCCAGGGCCGCCAGCTCATCGAGCAGCGCGACCGCCTGGTCGGGCTCGGGGATCCCAGCGCTGATCGTCACCCCGCAGATCGGCGCGCCAGCGCGCCGGGCAGCCTGGACCTTTCCGTGGCGACCGAGGTGCAGATCCCACAGGTAGCGGTCCAGGTAGAGCGCGTTGAAGACCACCTCGGCGCCCGGGACCAGCAGCCCCGACAGTTCTTCCAGGCGCAGGTCGAGGATCTCCGCGGTGACTTGCCCTCCGCCGGCCAGCTCAACGGTGAAGCCAGCGTTGGCCGCCGCCGCGCAGATCCCGGCGTCGACGGTGGTGGGGGTCATCCCGGGGAGGATCACCGGCGACCGCCCGGTGGCCCGCGTGTAGCGGTTGGCGAGCACCGCCCGCCCGTCGGGCAGGATCCCCAGCGTCGGGGCGAAGTCAGCGTAGCGGCGCCGAGGCGTGGACGCGCCCGCCGTGAACAGCCGCTCGCGACCGCCGGGGGTCGTCAGGGCCGCGACCTGCACGCCCAGGCCGCGAGTCGCTCCGGCGGTCAGGCGGGCCACGCCGTCGCCCGGACCCAGGTCGAGGATGACATCAAGGGCCACCGCGTCGCAGAGCGCGCGGATCGTCTGCGGCCAGCGCACCGGGAGCAGGAACTGGGCCTCCATCACCGCGGCGTCGAGATCCGGCAGATCATTCAGCGGGCCCCGCCCCGACGGGCAGAGCACGGGCAGGTGGAGCCCGTCCGGCGCGAAGGAGAATCCCAGCTCGCGGCGGGTCTGCGCCATCCGCTGCAGCGCGGGGCGCATGTGGGGGGTGTGGAAGGGCGCGCTGACCGCGAGGTACTCCCAGGTGAAGGAGGGAATGGCGCGCTGGCCCCGCGCCCGTCCGCCGCGCTCGCTGGCCTCCTCGCGGCGCGCCAGCAGGTGCTGTCGAAACGCCTCCACCGCCTCCGCTGGACCGCTCAGCACATGCCGTGTCCGGGAGTTGTTCACCACGACGCGCACCGACCGACCGGTCGACTGATCGGCGCTCCAGGCTTCCAGGATCTCCCCCAGCGACTCCGCGGAGAGTCCGGAGACGGCGGCCATCGGGGTCGCCTCCCCGGCGGTCCCGGTGCAGCGCGCGGCCTCCTGCATCCAGAACCCCTGCCAGGCCATGTAGGTCAACGCATCCAGCAGGTGGTCCCGATCGATCCGTCCGTCCGGGCTCGCGGCCACCAGGACCGCCGCGACGAGCCCCTGGGAGTGTCCGGTCAGGGCGCAGACGGAGCCGGCGGCCAGGGCCGGGGCCAGCCCCTCGGCGCAGACCGCCTCGTACCGCGCGATCTGGTTCAGCAGGACCAGGGGCTGGGAGATGGGCGAGGAGGTGAGGTACTCGGCGGGTGGGCGAGTCTCGGGGGCCGTGATCCAGCGCTCCGGGTCCAGCCCGTGGCGGTAGTGGCCACTCCAGGCCAGCGTCGGAGCCTCGACGATCCCCCGCAGACGCTCCGACGCCGCCGCGATGAGATCACGCACGCCGACGTCGGCCTCTTGGAGAGCAACCAGCTCATTCAGGCAGGGGGCCCCCTGACCAGCGAAGCTGAGCACCGCCGTCGCCTCGCCCCGACCCAGGGCATCGGCGAGGGAGTCCGGCCAGGGCGAGCGATCGCCGAGTGTGACTTGCTTGGTTCCAGTGCGCATGTCCGCGGGGGAGTTCTCGGTCTCCATGTCGCCTCCAGCAGCCGATCGACCGCGTTCAGAGAAATAGACCGGATAGTCTATATCTGTGCCGGGCGCGGGTAATCCAGGGTCCCACCGAGCGCAAACCGGGATCGAGCAGTCTCCAGACGCTACGGCGGCCGACCCGGTTCATCGGCCCTGGCAGGTTCTCTTTCTCGGCGGTAAACGCTGAACCTCAGTAGAAGGAGCCCGCATGCCCGCCGCTCTCCCGGCAGCCCGACAGGCCATCGCGACTGCGCGCGGCGCCTTCGACCGCGGGGACCAGAGCGCTGCTGCAGCGGCCCTGGGGCGCGTGGAGCAGCTGCTCACGGGACGGCAGGATGACGAAGCTGCGGCGGTTCGGCACACGGCCCGCGCGCTGGCTGCCTACCACGCCGGCGACGCCGACAGCTGCCTCGCTGCACAGGAGCGCCTGCTCATAGCGCTGCGCCGGACAGGTGCGCTCGCGGCGCTGGGCGACGCCCTGATTCGAGACGCCGGGGCCCGGATGAGCTTCGGGCGACCCGGCTCGGCCGAGCGCTTGGACGAGGGGCTGGAGATCGCGCGAAACATCGGCGACCTCGTACTGGAAGCGCGGGCCTCGGGGACACGCGCCATGCTCGCGCTGCGGGAGGGACGCCCGGCGGACGCCCTGATCGGCGCAGCGGAGTGTGCGGTCGCAGCGCGCCTGTCCCGCGACACGCGGTGGTTGGCTGCGGCGGAGGGAACGAGCGCCGGCGCGCTGCTCGCGCTGGGTGACCCGCCCGGCGCGCGACGCCTGGCGCTCTCGGCCCTGGAGACGGTCCGAGCAGCCGGGCTCGACCGGGTCGCGCTCGACCTGGAGCTCGGCGCTGTCCACGCGCTGCTGGCGAGCGACCGGGCCGGAGAGGCCGCAGAGCGGCTGGAGCGCCTCGAAGAGGCCATCCCGCCGGAAGATGTTCGGCTGTCCGCCAAGCTGGAGGTCGCCCGGGGAGTTCTGGCCCGCGCCACTGGCGAGCCCGAAGCCGCCCTGTCGGCGCTGGAGCGGGCCGCAATCGGCTGGACTCGCCTTGAAGACAAGAGCCAGATCGCCGAGACCCTGTGTGCAGCGGTCGCGGTGGCCGTGGAGGCTGGGCTAGTCGACCGCGCCGTGGTGCTGCGCGCAGGGTTGGCCCGAACGCCGCCGCCCCCGGCCCTCGAGGCGCTGGCCGAGGCGCGCCTGGCGCACCTGCTCGACGCCCCCGGTGCGGCGACGGAGGCGGCGCGTCGCGCGGTGTCTGTCGCGCGCGAGCGGGGGTCACCGGCGCTGCTGGACGAAGCGCTGGAGCATCAGCTCGCCTTGACCCGCGCCGGCGGCCGCGTCGACGCAGCCCTGGCGGCCGCCGTCGAGTTGGCACAGACCCGCGCGGCAGCGACACAGGCCGTACTGGAGGCGCGGGGCGCGGCCGACGCCGCAGCGGCTCGCGTCCTGTCCCGCGCCGAGGAGATTGACCGGGGGACCGGGCTGGGCACCGCCGCCCGCGCCGCCCGGCAGACCCGCCAGGATCTGGTCGAGGCCATGCAGCAGCTCGCGCACCGGGTCCGCAACGCCCTGGCGAACGTGGGCGCGTGCGGCGAGCTGATGGTGCTCAGCGACGACCGGGCGCGGCGCGGCGTCCTACAGGACCGAATTCAGGCCGGCGTCGAGCGCGCATGTGAGGAGCTCGATCTCGCGGTCCAGTTGGCGCGGGGCGGTGAGGTCGGGGAGGCGCCGGTGACGAAGCTCGCGCCGCTGGCGTACCGCGTCGTCGAGCTCTACCGAGCGAACGCCGAGCGCAAGGACATCGCCCTCGCGGCGCGGATACACACCCCAGCCTGCGCCCGGATCGATCCGGTCCAGGCGCGTGATCTGCTGGAGAACCTGGTCTCCAACTCGGTCAAGTTCTGCCGCACTGGCGACACGGTACAGGTCCGAATCGCAGCGGAGGGGGCGTGGGCGACCGTGACCGTGTGCGACGACGGGCCGGGGATCCCGGCGGTCGACCACGCGCGGGTGTTCGAGCCGCGCGCGGTGTCGACGAGCCGACCAACCGGGGGGGAGCCCTCCACAGGGCTCGGTCTGTCCATGGTCCGAACCGCCGCCGAGCGGGCGGGCGGCGACGTTACGCTGGCTAGCGCGCCCGGCGCCGGGGCGACCTTCCAGGTGCGGCTGCCGCTGGCGTGACGTCCGACTCGCTGCGCCCAGTGCGCGGCTCATCGCGAGCTTGAGGTTCCAACGTCACCATGCTCTATCTCTCCATCCGCTTCCTCCACATCGTCTTCATGGCGACCTGGATCGGCGCGCTGCTGTTCCTGTCGGGAGACGTCAGGCGCTCCCTCGCCGAGCCCGCGGCACACCTACAGCTCCTCCGCGCGCGGCTGATCGGCGCCACCCGGCTCGCCGGGGCCAGCGCGCTGCTCACCGTGGGCACGGGGATCGCGCTGATTTTCCTGCTCGGCGGGTTCGGCGCCGTACCGCCCGCCATCCACCTCGGCCTCCTCCTCGGGCTGGCGATGATGGCCGTGGGCGGCGGGCTCATCGGCCGGAACGCGCGGGCGATTGCGGACGGGCTCGAGCAGGACGCGAGCCGCGAGTCCCTGCTCCCGGTCGCGGCGAAGCTCGCCGTAGGGGCGCGTGCCTTCCACGCCCTTTGGTTGATTGCCCTGGGCTCCATGGTGTTCCGTGGCCTGTCGGTCGGCTGATCGACTGGGCGAGGGACAGGCGCTCTGTTTGCGGATAGACCCACCGGTCTATACCGCCCTCGAGCGGAGTCGATACCCCGGAGTTCCAAGATGAACACCCGCCCGCTCCAGCCGTGCCGGCTCGCACTTCTCCTGGCTCTCGCCTGCACCGAATACGATCTGGCTCGGGCGGAGGGCACCGCCGAGCCGGGAGCCGACACTGCGACCCCGACCGGGACGGCCACAACCGCGACGACCCCCTCCACGAGAACCACCCCCACCTTCACCGCGACGGGCACCACAGAGGCCCCCGCCGCCTGCGACGTAGAACTCCCACCCGCCGAGGAGGTCGGCGAGGGCGAGACCTGCGCGGTCGGCGAGACCGGCGGCTTCACCCCGAAGGTCGAGTGGACGGCGGGCAGCGCGGGATGCCTGGCGTTGCCGGTGGTGGCTGATCTGGATGGGGACGGGCTGCCGGAGATCCTGGTGAACGAGAGCTACGGGATCGGCACGGGCACGATCAAGGCGTACCACGGCGACGGCTCTGGCCAGATGCTCAGCCTGTCCACTCCGGCCGGCTACGGCGCGGCCCCCGCTGTCGGCGACGTCACCGGCGACGGCTCCCCCGACATCGCCGTCGTGCGGGAGTACGAGAACTCGCTGCTGGCTGAGGGCGACTACACCGTGGTGCTGCACGACGCCTCTGGCGGCGTCATCTGGGAGTCCGATCACTTCATCGGCCGCGACTTCGACTACGCCACCGCGCCCATCCTGTCGGACATGGACCACGACGGCAGCGTGGAGATCATCGCCGGGCGGGTGATCCTCAACGCCGACGGCAGCACCCGCGGGGTCGGCGAGCACGGCCGCGGCTCCTGGGGGATCGAAGATCTGCTCAAGGACTACGGCATCGTGATCTCGGAGGCCTCAGTGCCCGCCGTGGCCGACCTCGACCTGGACGGCGTCGAGGAGGTCATCGTCGGTGATGCCATGTACGATCCCGACGGCAACACGCTGGTGCACTCGCCGAGTCAAGAGGACGGCATGGTGGGCGTCGCGAACCTCGACGGCGACGCCGAGGGCGAGCTGGTCATCGTCTCGTTCGACACCGTGCGGGCCGTGGACACCGACGGCAGCATCTTGTGGGGACCGATGAGCATCCCGCGAGCCAACATCGTCTCGCCGCCGGCCATCGCCGATCTGGACGG
>CAYXGP010000172.1:8308-18673 GCA_964464515.1 uncultured Enterobacterales bacterium | reverse complement strand
TCGCGCTCCACCACCCGCAGCATCCCCCCCTCGACCAGCGCGTCGCGCATCCCCTCCAGCCGTTCCCGCCAGCTCGCGCGGATCCCCTCGCCCGCCAGCACCAGGTGATCGCGGGCGCGCGTCAAAGCCACATAGAAGAGCCGCTTCGACTCCTCCTCCTGGCGCGACCTCAGCGCCTCCTTTACGTGGCCCGACCAGCGCGTCTCGACCGCATCCGAGTCGCGATCGGGCTTCCACTTCATCGCGAAACCCGCGTCATGGTCGAGCATCAGTCTTCCGGCGCCGTGGCGCTCCTGGTGGCCCAGGTCGGCCAGCACCACGATCGGGAACTGCAGCCCTTTCGACGCGTGCACCGTAAGCACCCGCACCTGGTCGCGCGCCTGACGCTCGACCTCGGCGAGCGGAGTGCGCGTGGGGCGATCGATGCGCTGCGAGAGCAAGCGCACGAAGCCGGCCGTGTCGCCGCCCCGGGCCTGCTCCGCGTGTGCCAGGTCGACCAGTCGGCGGATGTTGGCCAGCGCCTGGTCGCCCCCGGGCCGGGCGGCATGGAAGGCCTCGAAGTCGCTCCACTCCAGCGCCGCCTCGAGCGTCGCCGCCGGCCCCAGGCGGTCCAGGCGGGGACGTAGCCAACGACAGGCGGCGAGGAAATGACGCACCCGCTGCGCGTCATCGTGATCCGTGACCGGCAGCTCCGCGTCCGGCCGCAGCCAACGCTCGGGCCGCAGCCGCGGAGCACCCGAAGCGCGAGCGCCGATCGCCAGCTCGATCAGGGTCTGGTCGGCGACCCCGACCAGCGGAGAGCGCAGGCTGGCCGCGAAGGCCAGCGCGTCGTCGGGATCGAGCGCGAAGCGCAGCCAGCAGATCAGAGCGCGGATCTCCGGCGCGTGGTCGAATCCCCTCCCCCGCACCGGCAGCGCCGGCACGCCGGCCAGGCGCAGCTCGCGCAGCAGCAGCTCCAGGTGACTGAAGGTGCGCAGCAGGATCGCGATGTCGCCAAAGCGCGGCGCGCGGGTGCTCTCGGTGGCGCCCGGCTCGCCCGAGTCGTGTTCCTCGACCCCCGCGTCGCCGGCCCCCAGAGAGCGCCGGTATCCCGCCCGAGCCCCCCCCGCTGCCGAGGGGCGTGGCGTCGTCGTCGTCATCGTCCTTGTCTTCACAGGCGATCAAGCCGACGAGAGTGCACACGAGGAAGGAGAGCGCGGGGCGGGGGTAGGACATGCGGACCTCGGGGTGGGGGCCAACATAACCGGGCTGTGCAGGAGAGTGGTCAGCGGCTGTTGAGCGACCAGTCGTAGGTGCTGTGCGACACCGCGTAGTTGCCGGCGGCCAGCGTCTCGGCATGCGCCGGCAGGTAGCCGATTGCGAAGCAGATCGCGGCCTCGGCTTTTCCGTCGACACCGGGGATGTCTCGGTCGGCTTTGAAGTCGTCTCCGTACCAGTCGAAGATCTGGTTGAGCTGCACCGATCCGTCTGCGGCGATGGACAGCCCGTTGCCCGAGACCCAGGCCAGCGAGGCGGCGTCGAGCTCCGCGTCCAACCCGGCGGCCGTGAAGGCCGTCTTGCTGAGCGGGGGGCACCCGCGGCTGGCGCAGTTGACCGCTGCGTGGATGCGGGGGTCGCCCAGGGGCCGCAGGATCTTGTGCTCGATGTGATTGAGCGTGACGTCCTGGCCGGCCACGGTGAAGTGGCGGGCGTCCCAGGGGTTGCCGCCGTCGAGATCGCGGATGGACGTCAGCGGGAGGTTGTCCGCGATGAGATCGACGGTGAGCGCGTTGTAGGCGTTGATCCAGAACGCCATCTTCGCGCTCTTCTCGGCTGGGGCCGTGGCGGTCTCCAGCCCCATGATCACGCCGTCGAGGGCACCCGCGGCGGCGATGCCGGCGTAGTCCACCGTGCCGGCGCCGACGTACCGATCCAGCACGCCCTGGTAGGTGAGGGACTGGCTGGCGAGGACGAGAGGAATCAGGGTCATGAGCAGCATGGGGCCTCCGGATGCTCAGGGACGCGCGGGACGCGCAGACATTTCAACGGGCGCCCTGGTGACGTCGCATCCACGCCGAGATCGCTGCGGCGGTGGGGTGTGGTCGCTCCAGATGGGGGCAGTGTCCGGCGTCGGAGATCACCCGATGGGTGCCGGCGGGCAGGAGCCGGAGCATTCGCCGGGCGATCGCGGTGAACTTGCCGTCTTCAGCGCCGGTGATCAGCAGCACGGGCATCCTCAAGGTGCCCAGCCGATCCCACACCGGGGCCATCGCGCCCGTGCCCATCTGGCGCAGGCAGTGGGCCAGCCCCCAGGGCCGACGGCGCACCCGCCGGGCCCGCATGGCGGCGCGCCAGTCCGAGCGGATCCGCCGCTGGCTGGCGATGATCGGTACGTGCGACCACGCCTCGATGAACCGGGCTGTGCCGATCTCCTCTATGCGGCTCGCCAGAGCGTGGTCGGCAGCGCGCCGCGCCGCGCGCTCGTGGGGGTCTTCCAGGCCCGGGGTCGCGCCGATGAGCACCAGCGCAGGGACGCGGCGTGGGAACCGGCAGGCCAGGTGCAGCGCCACTCGTCCGCCCATCGAGTAGCCCAGCACTGGCCGGTCGAGGCGCGTGCGCAGTCCCTCCACCACCGCGGTCATGCGGTACGCGGTCGGATCTCGCGGGGGATCGGCGGCGTGTCCCGTGAGGGTCGGGGCGTCCAGGCGCTGCGCGAACCCGGCCCACAGCGGCGCCAGCGGTGCGAAGTCCGCGCCATCTCCCGTGAAGCCGTGCAGCGCGAGCAACCGCAGCTCACTCCCGCGCGGCGTCGATCGCGGCGGTCATCTCCGCCAGCTCGAAGCGGTTGTTGGCGTAGACGATGCGGCCCTCGGTGTCGATCACCCAGTCCTGGGGATACGCGCCGGTGGGGAAGGGGAACACCTGCTCGTACTGGTCGTGGACCTTGCCGTTGTAGTCGAGGAGGATGGGGTAGGTGAGCCCCAGAGCCTCGGCGTAGTCGGCGACGGTGCCCTCGTACTCCTGCGTGGCGATGCCCCAGACCACGACCTCCCCGTCGTAGGCCTGCCAGATGCTGTGTTCGATCTCCGAGACCTCGGAGGCGCACTGCGGTCACCATGTGGCGAAGTAGACCAGCACCACCACCTTGCCGAGCTGCTCCGAGAGCTGGTACAGGTTGCCGTCGAGATCGGACAGCGCGAAGTCGGGGGCGGGCTCCCCCAACATCGCGTGCTTGCCGCCGCCACCGGAGTGCAGCTCCACGGTGGTGGCGGGCGTGTCGGGGTCGTCGCTGGCGAGGCAGAGGGTGGTGTCGAGATCTTCGCCGCCAGAGAACACCACCTGGATCTGCCCCGCGTCACCCGGGGCGATGCTCATGGCGGAGGCCGTGACCTCCACCCGGTCGTCTCCGGTGGTCGCGCCCGAGAGCGTCAGCGCCGCTGCGCCGGTGTTGCGGAGATCGAGGGTGACGGTGTCTCCTGCGTCGTCCAGCAGCAGCGTGCTCACCGACAGCTCCAGATCGGGCAGCGGCGTGTCTGTGTCCGCCGTCCAGGCCTGCAGCCGAGACCAGTCCCCCACCCAGCCCACGCCTTCGGCGGCCGCGACGTGCATGGCGAACTCCGGCGTGAGCGAGGTGCCCAGCGGGACGGGCGCCAGCGGGCTGGAGATGTCGATGGCGATCACGTCTTCTTGATCGACCGCCCACAGCAGAGCGCCGTCCGTGGCCACCGACTGCACGCTGCCGGCGTAGCTCAGGGTGGAGGCCACCACCGGCGCGAGGGGGTCGCTGCGGTCGAGCGTGACCACGCCGACGCCCCCCGCAGCCGCGTAGATCGCGCCGTCTGCGAGCGCGATGTCCTGCACACCACCCACCGCCACCGGCTCGCCGAGGACCGGCTGATCAGGCTGGCTGAGGTCGACCGGGACCACCCCCAGGCCGCTGTCGGCGATGTAGGCGACAGCGCCGTCGATCGCGATGTCCCAGGGAGTGGACAGCCCCTCGGTGCGGGCGATCTCGACGGGGGTGGCAGGGTCGGAGACGTCGAAGGTGCGCAGGGTGCCGAACAGATCGGTCACGTACAGGTGGTCTCCCGCCAGCGCCATCCCCTCCAGGCCGGAGTCCTGCACACGGCCCGCCGACTCGATCTTCGTGGGATCGCTCACGTCGAGCACCTCCAGGCCGGTCTGCCGGTGAGACACGTACACGCGATCGGTGTCGGTCAGCTCCACGCGGTAGTAGCGGCCGTTCGCCACCGGGTAGGACCCGAGCAGAGCGGGGGCCGTGGGATCTGCGGCGTCGAAGACCATCATGCCGCCCTGGCCTGCGCCGTACACCCGACGGGTGCGGGCGTCGTACTCGAGATCCACCAGCTCCATGAACCACTCGTCGCGCTCGTACTGGGTGTGCTGGTCCTCGCCGATGAGGGTGAGCGCGCCCGCGGCTGCCGGCTGGCCCGGGTCGCAGTCCGCTGGGAGGACCACCCAGCCCGACGGTGTGGTGGATGTCTTCGAGGGCCTCGTGGTCTCGGTCGAGGTGGTCTCGGACGTGGAGGGGGAGCCGGAGTCGGGACTGCTGTCCGCGGGGGGGACGACGTCGCGGCTGCAGCCGAGGAGCGTGAGGGCGATGAGCGGAGTCATTCGACCCCCTACCCCGCTCTGGTTTCGATGATGGGCTTGCCGGCAGAAGAGGAGTGCCTACGATTCCGTTGACTCGGGGCCGATGGTCGGCCCGAGACACCCCGCGCGGCCCTTACGGCGCGCTTATGACCCTGGTTTGCTTCCAACGGAGAAACCCATGCAGACGTACGACCTCACCCCTCTCTTCCGCACCAGCATCGGCTTTGATCGCATGTCTCGCCTGTTCGAGACGGCGATGTCCAGCCCCAGCCCCAGCTATCCTCCGTACAACATCGTCAAGCTGGGCGAGAACGACTACCGCATCACCGTCGCTGTCGCTGGTTTCCGCGAGGGAGATCTCGAGATCGTCTCCCACCAGAACACGCTCACGATCCGCGGTCGGCGCACCGACGACGCCGCTGGGGTCGAGTATCTGCACCGCGGCATCGCGGGGCGGGCCTTCGAGCGCCGGTTCCACCTCGCCGACTACGTCCGGGTCGGAAACGCCGATCTGCGCGATGGTCTCCTGCACGTCGAGCTGACGCGAGAGGTCCCCGAGGCCATGCGGCCTCGCACCATCGCGATCCACGGCGCGCTCTCTGCACCTCCGGCCGAGGCGAAGTGACGGGGCTGTGTCTACACGGCGCCTGGGTTTGAGCGTTGCTTGAGTCTGGCATCGCTTGAGTCCACGGAGGTCAGCCTTCGGGCTGGCCTCCCCGATCCTGCACGGTGATCGTATCCCCCACCGTGACGACGCCGGATCGCAACACGCGGGCGTGGATACCGCGCAGTCGCAGCGGGCGATTCTCAGCGGCCGCCGTGAACCGGAGCGCGTCGTGTCCGAATCGGGCACGGTACTTTCTACACCCGTCGTGGGGGACCTCGGTCACCTCCAGCACGACCGCACCGACCTTGAGTTGGGTTCCGGTCGGCAGGTTGTCTCTCGACAGATCCAGATCGACCAGGAGGTTGTCACCGAACGTGCCGAGGCTCTGCCCGTTGCCGACCAGCGCGCCGACGTCGGCCCGCATCAGGGTGATCTGGTTGCCCGTCCCCCACTTGCCGGGGGCCCATCGGTCTCCGGCCAGCCCGGCCTCCGTCGTGAGCGTGGCGGTCTCTGGGAACCCGCGATCGCCGCTGGGGTGCCGACAGACCACCGAGACCAGGGTTCCGCCGTCGGTCGCGGGGGGCGGCAGCGCCGCGAAGCGCTCGGTGAGCTGCGCCAGCGGCAGGTGGAACGGTAGATGGGGAGACGCGTCGCTGTCGTGGGTCATGAGAACTCCGGGCGGGCGATCTGCTAACCGTCGCGGGCCGCCTCGTTCGAGGTATGCTCGGAGCGGGCACGGGGGAGGAGAGATGAGGCGATACCAATTCGGGTGGGTGCTGGTCACCCTGCTCGCGGTGGCGTGCACAGACGACGGGGGTGAGGACACCACGACGGGAACGACGACGACGGGGTGGACCTCGGCGGGAGGCACGACCTCGACCAGCACGGGCCCGGAAGACGCCGACGGCGACGGTCACAGCAGCGCCTCAGACTGTGACGACACCGATCCGGCGGTGCATCCGGAGGCCGACGAGCTGTGCAACGAGATCGACGACGACTGCGACGGCGCGGTGGACGAGGCGGCCGTGGACGCCACGGAGTGGTACCCCGACACCGACGAGGACGGCTACGGCTGGGACGGCGTCGTCCGCACGGACTGCGAGCAGCCCCCCGGCTACGCCGCCGTCGCCGGTGACTGCGACAACACCGACGACACCATCCATCCCGACGCCGTCGAGGTCTGTGATGGCGCAGACAACGACTGCGATGAGCGGATCGATGATGACGACGGCGATCTGGTGGTGGATGTGGCGTGGTACGCCGACGCCGACGGCGACGGTCGGGGCGATCCGGACACCACCGTGGCTTCCTGCGCACCCCCCACCGGCTTCGTGGCCGACGACACCGACTGTGATGACACCGACGGGGCCATCAGCCCGGACGCTGATGAGGTCTGCGAGCTGACGCCGCCGGCTGTCGACAACGACTGTGACGGTCTCATTGACGACGCCGACGACAGTCTCGACCTCTCTTCGGCTGCCGCCTGGTACCGCGACGGCGACGGCGACGGCGCTGGCACCGACGCCAAGACGGCCGCCGCCTGCGCGCAGCCCTCCGGCTACGTCGCCATCGACGGCGACTGCGACGACGCCGACGACACCGTCGCTCCGTCGCTCCCTGAGATCTGCGATCCGCTGGTCCCGCTGGACAACGACTGCGACGGCACCATCGACGAGGACGCGCAGGGGCCGACCTGCGCGGAGGCCTGCGCAGACGAGCTGGACAACGACCTTGACGGGCTGACGGACTGCGACGACGGCGACTGCCGGTTCGAAGCGGAATGCGCGCCGGACACGGGCACGGTCTTCACTCCGTAGGGTCCGCGGCCGAGGAGTCCGCGCCGTGTGGTGGGGCTCCTCGGCTCTCGCGCAGATCAGGGGCAGATCAGGGCGCAGCCTCACCGTCGCAGGAGATGACCGTCGTGTAGTCGATGGCACGCTCGATCGAGACCGTGAACGGCCCCAGCCGAAGGCGGCCCTTGATCTGCTCGAAGTCGGGCGCACCGTGTTCCTGCCGAAGATCGAACGCGATGCGTCGAATGCGTCCGGGGTGGAGCTTGATCGGGTGGGGGATCTCCCCCTCCCAGCGCACGGGGACGCCGTCCGCGAACGTCACGCGCATCCCGCTTATCCGGTCGGACCGGGGCCATCGGTTGGTGTGCTTGAACGTCCGATGCAGGATGACCCGGTCCCCCTCCTCGGTGACATCTAGCAGCTCCACCGGCTCGCGGAGCAGGGCCACCAGCTCGTCGAGGATGTTCTCCGAGCCGTCGAATTCTCCGAACAGCGGTGGCGCGAACGGGAGGCTCGACCCATCCGACTCGAAGTGGAGCTGAGCGCCGGGCATGCCGTCCTCCAGGCTCTCGTGCGTGATGTCTGTCCATCTACCATCGTCGAGACGTCCAGCGAAGCGGTAGCGCTCCTGCTCTGCCCCGAGGATGCCGAGGTCCATGTGTTGGGTCACGGAGGCTTCGATCTCCCAGCAGCCCGAGACGCGCAGGCCAGCGAGCGAGCGGTCCTCCAGCACCGCCGGATCCGGCGGGAGGGCGAGCGCGACTCCGGCAAACAGCAGCATGCCCCGATCAGTCGACCGGCTCGCAGGCCGCGCCGTTCGCTGTCTCTACGCAGGTCCCGCCGTCTGCGGTGCAGTCTCGACGGGCCAGGTAGCCGGTCGGGTAATCGACCGCGGTGGTGTAGGACACACCGAAGCAGTCCTCGATGATCTCGCCCTCACAGGTCGGGGTGTGAGCCCTGATGTCGCAGGTCTCCAGCGGGGCGCTGGCACAGGCGGCTGACTGATCGTCGATCTCCACACAGGTGCCGTCCAGGGCCTCGGTGGTGCAGTCCGTCTCGTGGACCTGCCGGCCGAACATCTGGTCTGGTCCCTCACCGCAGATCTGGAGGATGGCGCCGTCGCACTGCTCGTGGAAGCTGCACTCGTTTCCGCAGCCAGCGGCCGCGAGGAGCAGGGGAAGCAGGAGGGAGGGTCGCATGGCCGATCCGATGGTTTGATCTGGTGGGCCCGATCTGGGGTGAGGGCTGTATCATCGCCCGGGATATCGGATGACATGCTCGCGCTCCTCCTCTCCTGTCTGGCGGCCCCGCCCCCACCCGCGATTTTGTTGATCACGCTGGACACCACACGGGCCGACCGGCTGGGTCCCTACGGCTACCCCCTGGCGCAGACCCCGGCCTGGGATCGCCTGGCGGCAGAGGGCACCACGTTTCTGCGCGCCTACTCCACCTGCCCGCTGACCATCCCAAGCCACAGCACCATCCTGACCGGGCGTCCGCCGCCTGACCACGGCGTACGCGACAACGGCGACTTCATCCTGTCCGATGAGGCCACTCTGATCACCGAGCTACTCCAGCCCGCAGGCTACACCACGGCGGCCTTCACCGCGGCCTTCCCCACCCAACGCCGCTGGGGCTTCAATCAGGGCTTCGATCACTACTCCGATCCGCTGTCTCGCCAGCCGACACGCCTGGACTGGAGCGACGAGCGTCCGGCCGACCAGGTGGTGGATGACGCGATCGCGACCTTGACGTCTCTGCATGTTCCGGGCACCCCGCAGTTCGCGTGGGTCCACCTGTTCGACGCCCACTGGCCCTATGCACCGCCCGAGCCGTACAAGACCTCGCATGCGGCGCGTCCCTACGACGGTGAGATCGCGTTCACCGATGAACAAGCGGGCCGTCTGCTGCAGTGGTGGGACGCCACCCACCCCCGGAGCGTAGTGGTGGTGACCGCCGACCACGGCGAGGGCATGGGCGACGGCGGGGAGATGACCCACGGCTTCCTGCTGCACGACGGCACCATCCGCGTGCCGCTGATCGTCCGTCTGCGCGGAATGACCGATCCGGGGCTGCCCGCGGGTGGTCGGCCCGCGGATCCGGTGAGTCACACCGACATCGTGCCCACCCTGCTGGGCCTGGCCGGGCTGGCCCCGGGAGCGGACGTGGTGGGCCGCGATCTGCGCGCGGGCGGCTCGGAGCGACCCTACTCGGAGGCGATGACGGGACAGTTCAACCTGGGGCTGGCCCCGCTGCATGCCTTCACCGACGCTTACGGCCGCTACACCGAGGGGGCCTGGGGGGCGCGCTACCCGGCGAGCGGTGAGCGTGTGCTGACCCTGGCAGGGCCCAGGCCCAATCCACCAGGGGATGCACAGACGCTTGCCGGCTTGCGGGATGATTTCGACACGCCCGAGGCCACACAGACCGGCGTGGACCCCCACACCCTCGCCATGCTTGAGGCGCTCGGGTACATCGGCGGCGACGTGCAGGCCCCGGCCGGGGACATCGATCCCCGTGACGTGATCGACCTCGTGCCGCTGACCTGGCGGGCGCGACAGGCCATCGGAAAGCGCCGACTTGACGAGGCGGAGCAGATGATCGCTCGCCTGGAAGATCGGCTGCCCGAGACCTTCGGCGTGCAGCTCCTGCGGGCTCAGCTCCTGCGGGCTCGTGGAGAGCGGTTCGAGGCCCTGCAGCGCTTCGTGGACCTGTTCCGGCGGGCGCCGAGCAGCATGTTGGCGCTGCACGTCGCGCAGATCTACACCACCCGCGGCGACATGGCCGCGGCGGAGGACTGGTATACGCAGGCCCTCGATCTCCAGCCAGCCAGCCCCGAGGCGATGGCCGGTCGGGTTCACAGTGTGCTGGCGCAGGGACAGCCCGAGCTGGCCGCGGAGCTGGCCGATCGCTACCTGGCGGCCTACCCCGACCACGCCGATCTGCTGCTGGTCCAGGCGGAGCTGCTGGCCGCCGACGGGCGCCTGGATGCAGCCCTCGAGCAGGCCCGGGTGGCCCTGGGCGCGGTGCCGTACCAGCCGCGGGCGCACGTGGTCACCGCGACCATCCTGTGGGAGCTGGGCCGGCCCGAGGAGGCCATCGAGCGGCTGACTGACGCCCTGGTGCTGGACCCCTTCGACGTCCGGGTGGTGGCGCAGCGTACGCGCTGCCTGCTGGAGGTCGGCCGCAACGCAGAAGCCGTGCGGACGATCCGTCCGGCCGCCGCGGGGCTGCCGAACGACGCGATCGTGCAGGAGCTGGCAGAGCAGGCCTGGGCAGCCCTGGAGACCGAGCGGGGGGCCCCGCTGCCGCGCTGACCGCCCCTCTCAGTCACCCATCATCAGTCACCCATCATCAGTCACCCATCATCTG
>CAYXGP010000172.1:0-8208 GCA_964464515.1 uncultured Enterobacterales bacterium | reverse complement strand
GTCACCCATCATCTGCGCCATGCGCTCGTGGATCTGCGCTTCGGTCAGCGTCTCGATCACCGCGCAGATCGTCCAGCGGTTGCCGCCGGCGTCGCGCACGCATGCCGCTCGGTAGCCGTAGAACTGGTCCTCGGGTGCGTTCACCGAGGTGGCGCCAGCGTCGAGCGCTCGCTGATACACGACGTCTACCGTCGGGCCGTCATCGACGTAGTAGGAGAGCACAGCCGGCATCGCCGCGTCGTCGGACCTCGGCTCGCCCAGCATGAGCACGCTGTCGCCGATCATCACCTCGGCATGCGCGACCATGCCGCCGGGACCGTCGTAGCGCGTGATCACGCGGCCGCCGAAGGCGCGCTCCAGGAAGGTGATGACCTCCGCGGCGTTGGAGACGACCGCGGCGGGGGTGAGGGAGTGGTGACCGTCGGGGCGGGGGAGGGAAGACATGGGACCCTTGAACCTGGGGAGGGAGGTTTGGGAGAGAGGGGCTGGTGCAGGTGGTTTTGGGCGATCTATCTCGCCTGCCGCGTTACCCCTGGAGAAACAACGGAGGACGGAATGTCCGCATCTCGCATCGCCCTGATCTCCGGGCTGGTCACTGCGCTGGTCGCCACCTCTGCTCCGGCGTTCGCCGGCGCCATCGCCTCGTCCTTCAAGAAGGAGACCCGCCGGGGGGCCAACTTCTGGAACGCCCAGGCCGCGATCGATGGCAACCTGGAGACCTGCTGGCAGGTCCCTGGAGAGAGCGAGAACATCGGCGAGTACCTGACGCTGGATGTGCCCAAGTCATCTCTCGACAAGATCGCGATGGTCGTGGGCTGGGGGAAGAACGACGACACCTTCAAGGACTACGCGCGCGTCAAGACCGTGCGGATCGAGGTCTTCGGCTACAACGAGGCCAACGATCTGGTCCCGGCGGGCCACACCACGGCCACGTTCGAAGACAAGATGGAGCTACAGATCGTCGACGTCGAGGACATGGAGATCGGCACCGACCTGTTCGGCGGCAAGGTGAAGGTCTCCGTCACCGAGGTCTACGACGGCCGCGACTACCCCAACATCGCGGTGAGCGAGCTGCTGCTGCACCTCACCGAGTTCGACACCGTCGGCGCCATCCTCGACATCTCTGGCGCGGCGGACGGGCATCCCCAGGAGTCCATGCTCGACGACAACGAGAAGTCGTACTGGGCGGCTGACGCCGACGGGGCGCAGATGAGCTTCGAGGCCTCCGGGTACTCTGTCTCTTCGGTGGGGATCCTCGCGGGTCCGGCTGACTATGCGCGCCCCGCGAAGGTCAAGGTCAGCGTGGGCGGACGCAGCGCCACCTACGAGATCGCCGCCGACGTCAAGGGCACCCAGTGGTTCACCGTGCCCGCGGCTGTGGGCTACACAGGCAGCGGCTGGGGGCCCATCTCGCTGGAGATCCTGGCGGTGCATGCCGGCAAGAAGCACCCGCAGGTCGCCATCGCTGAGCTGGATCTGAAGGCCACGGCCTACGAGGGGCTGTGAGCCGGCTCCTCCTCCGCCCCATCCTCCGCCCCCTCCTTCTGGTGGCGGTCGGTGGGCTGGCCTGCGGCGGCGGGGTCGACTGGGAGTCCACCTCCCGGGTGAACCGCACGCCCGCGCAGCGCGCCGCGTCGAAGACGTACGAAAAACCGGTGTCGACCGGCCCCGACCCGTGCGACACCCCCATCGAAACCCCCGCGCCCTCGCAGGCCTGCTACATCGCCGACATCGCTTGCGGGCAGAGCGTCTCCGGGAGCACCAGCAAGGGCGGACGCTCGCGGTTCGGGGACGCCTTCTACCTGGCGCAGTACTGCTCGCCGGAGCGCCATCGCTACGACGACGCCGCGGAGGTCGCCTACCGCCTGAAGGTGCCGGCCAACACCCGCGCCGACGTCGCCCTGGTCAGCGACTGCGTCGATCTCGATCTGGCTACAGCGCTGTGGAGCGGCACCGGCTGCCCAGACGAGGCCCACTCCGCGAAGCCCTGCGAGATGACCGCCGAGCGGGGCGGCGGTAGCGTGGTGATCACCACCGTGAACCGACCCGAGACGCATCTGGTCATCGTGGACGGCAAGAAGGGTGCCGAGGGGAATTTCACCGTCTCGGTGACCTGCGGCCCGTATCGGTAGGTCGCTACTCCGGGCAGCTACTCCAGATAGGTGTAGCCCTCCAACCCGAGCCGGAAGATCTCCAACATCCGCTTCGACTCGTCGAGGGTCATGACGCCGTTCTCCAGCGCGCGCTCGCAAGCGGTCCGCACCTTCTCCACCAGATCGCGTCGGTGGTACTCGACGTACGACAGCACCTCGGTGACGGTGTCGCCCTCGACCACTGCGTCGAGGTGGTAGCGACCGGGGCCGGTCAGGCGGATGCGGGCGGTGTGGGTGTCGCCGAACAGGTTGTGCAGATCGCCGAGGGCCTCCTGGTAGGCCCCCACCATGAACAGGCCCAGCCGGTAGGGCCGTCCGTCCAACTCGTGCAGCGGGAGCACGTCACCTGAGTCGGTGAAGCGGTCGATCTTGCCGTCGCTGTCGCAGGTCAGATCGGCGAGGACGGCAGGTCGCGTAGGCCGCTCGTCCAGGCGCTGCAGCGGCACCACCGGGAAGAGCTGTCCGATGGCCCAGGCGTCGGGCACGGACTGGAAGACACTGAAATTACAGAAGTAGGTGTCGGCCAGCAGGCGAGGCAGCGACGCCAGCTCATCGGGGACCTGATCGAGCCCCCGCACCAGCTCGGCGACGTCCCGCGCGATCTGCCAGAACAGCCGCTCGGCGCGGGCGCGGGCGCGCAGGTCGAGCATCCCCAGGTTGAACATCAGGCGCGCCTGCTCGCGGGCGGCCACCGCGTCGTGCCAGGCGCTGCGGTAGGTCGCCTCCGCGATGTCCTGCGCCGCCTCCCAGAGATCCCAGAACACCTGCGCGTCGTCCTCAACGGGCCGCCAGTCGCTGCGCCGGGCGCCGTGCTGGGAGACGCCCACCACGCCCACGACCAGCACCGCGTGGTGCGCCACCAGCGCTCGGCCGGACTCCGTGACGATGTCGGGCCTGGGCACGTCCGCCGCCTCGCAGGCCTCCTCGATCGCCGCCACCACGTCGAGGGCATATTCGTGGACGGTGTAGTTGACGCTGCCGTCCCGTCCGCTGCGGGCGCCGTCGTAGTCCACACCGAGGCCGCCGCCCACGTCGAAGTACGCCAGCGGGGCGCCGAGCCGGTGGAGCTCCACGAAGACGCGCGAGGCCTCCTGGAGCGCGTCCTTGAGCGCGCGGATGGCGGGGATCTGGCTGCCGATGTGGAAGTGCAGGAGCTGGAGACAGTCCAGCATGTCCGCGGCCTGCAGCTCATCCACCGCGTCGGCGATGTCCTCGATGCTCAGGCCGAACTTCGCGCGGTCCCCCGATGAGCCCCCCCAGCGTCCCGCGCTGGCCGACGACAGGCGCGCGCGGATCCCCAGCAGCGGGCGCAGGCCGGTACGCCGGGCGATGGCGATGGCGAGGGAGAGCTCGCTGGGCTTCTCGATCACCGTGACCACACGGTGTCCGAGCTTCTGCGCCATGAGGGCGGTCTCGATGTACTCACTGTCCTTGTAGCCGTTGCAGATGATCAGGGCGTCGGGATCGCTGAGCATCGCCAGCACCACCAGCAGCTCCGACTTGCTGCCGGCCTCCAGGCCGAGGTGGAAGGGGGCGCCGAGGCGCACGATGTCCTCGACCACGAGTCGCTGGTGGTTGACCTTGATCGGGTACACCGGGCGGAAGCGGGCGCTGTACTCGTAGGCGGAGATGGCCGCCCGGAAGGCGTCCACCAGCAGGCGGATGCGCGCGTCGATGAGGTCGCTGAAGCGCAGCAGCAGCGGAAGCTCGATCCCGCGTCGCTCCAGGTCTGATGCGAGCGTGGTGAGATCGACCCACGGCCCGTCGGGCCCGAGCGGCCGGAGGATCAGGCGGCCACCCTCCGAGACGTGGAGGAACTCCCGGCCCCATGTGGAGACGCCGTAGAGCTGCGCGGCCTGCTCGATCGACCACCCTGTCTCGATCTCCCCTGTCTCGATCTCCCCTGTCTCGATCGACCGTCCCATGGGACCCCCGTGAGCGGCGGGCGGTCTAACGCGTGCCGTCCCGAGCTATCGCTTCGGGGGGTGGTGAGCGGCCTCGCGCGCGTGGAAGATGGCGCTCTTGGGGCGGCGGCCCTGCACCGGGCGATCGGGGCCGCCCTGCGGCAGCCCCGGGGGCCAGGTGAAGGGTCCCACCAGCACATCGGAGCGGCCGGTCCAGTTCGAGACGTCCCACACCCACATGCCCGTGTCGCGGATGACGGGCGACCCGAACAGCGCGTCGAACAGGCGACGGTAGGTGTGCACGAGGTCGCGGAGGTTCAGGGTGAACAGGGCGCGGTTGAGGCTCACCCACCGCACCCCCTGCTGCTCCAGGGCGGCCAGATCGGCGGGATCGAAGACCAGCCGGTCGGCGCCGCGCCCGCGCTCGATGGACTGCAGCCCATCGAGCAGGCTGTTGGCCGCCACGAAGCGATCCCAGGCGGGGGGGCGCACCCGTCGCACCCACATGGCGTGCCCCGTCAGCAGGGTCTTGCCGTGCAGGATCTGCAGCGCAAGGTGGTGCTGCGCGCTGGCCGCCTCGGGAGACAGCGGCGGCTCCAGCAGCACGCCGTCGGGCAGCTTCGCCAGGGCGGAGAGTCCCCGGTGGGGCAGGCTGACGGTCGTCAGGTGGGCGACGGCGGGTGCCCCCTGGCTGCGCAGCAGCGGTCCGATCGACGCAGCGACGCCCAGCGCCGTCAGCGGTATCAGAGCCCGCCAGCGCCCCCGCACTGGCGTGGCAGAGAGCGCCAGCGCGGCGAACACTCCCCACAGCGGCACGGCCACGGCCAGGTGGCGCACCGGCCACCAGAACCGCCGCAGCGGAGCAGCCAGCCCGTACAACACGGTGTAGGGCGCCCTGGTGAAGGCCGGTCCCAGCGCCAGCGCGGCGAACACCAGCCAGCACAGCAGCAGGCCCAGCGCCAGTCGGTCTCCCCGGAGGGCCCGGCGCATGGACAGCGCCGCCCCCGCCAGCCCGAGCAGCCACAGCGGCGCGACCATCGCGTGGCCCGCCAGCCGGCCCTCGCCGACGCGGAACGGCAGCACCGGGAGGGTGGCGTCGCGCAGCGCCTCGGGGTGGGGGAACACCATCAGCTCATCGCCGGTGCCGGGGATGGACGACCAGTGCTGGATGAACAGCACGGCCCACGGACCGATCAGCAGCAGGAACGTCCCCGCGAAGGTCGCCAGCAGGCGAACAGGCGGCGCCCCCCGGCCCCGGACGACCAGCAGCACCCCGCCGGCCAGCACGCCGAACAGGCCGTAGTACCAATAGAAGAAGCTGGTCGCGGCCAGCAGCGCCGCGGCGCCGAGCGCGCGGCGTCGGTCGGGCTGCGCGAGGAACCCCAGCCACGCCGCGAGGAAGAACAGCAGCCAGAAGACGCTCACCTGGGAGAAGCGTCCGCTGCCGGCCTCCTGCAGCGTGTAGGCCCAGCGCCCTGTGGCCGCCGCGCCGAGCAGCGCCGCCCAGGGCCCCGCGCCCGCCGCTCGCGCCAGGACCCATCCGGCCACGCCGTTGGCGGTGAGCACGGCAAGCAGGTAGCCGGTGACCCCCGCGGGCCAGCCCACGGCCAGGTGGAACGGAAGATAGAGGAACCCCTCCGCGCCGTTGCCGGCCAGCAGGGGGGCGTCGCCGACCGGCCAGTAGTAGCGATCGTTGTGGAGGAGCGAGCCTCCGGATGAGAGCTGCTCGGCCACCCACGCCAGCAGCCAGTGATTCGACAGACAGTCGGGGTGGGTCCAGTTTCCCACGAGGTACGCGCCCGGGTCTCGCCAGGCTGGATCGAGCTGGAGCAGGGCCAGTCCGAGCGAGAGCGCGAACGCGACGATGGGGGCGAAGCGGGACACCCCGGGAGGGTAGCGCACCTACGAGATACGCCCCCGGGGTGCGTGCCCCCTCCCCGTTCGCGCTGACAGCGACGCTGGTCCTCGCAGTGGTCGGCGGGCGGCTGCTGGTAGAGCCGGGGCTGCTCGGCGCCCCCGGTGGAGAGGTCTACGCCCACGCCTGGGTCCAGTGGTGGCATGCGCAGACGCTGCCCGGGTGGCCGTCCAGTCCGGGCGCGCTGCTCCCCGCGATCGGCGAGCTGCCGGTGATCGATCCACTGCCCACGGCCCTGGCTGCGCTCATCGGGCGGCTGGCCGGGGTGGAGGTCGGCTACAACGCCTGGATGCTGCTGGGGGTGGTCGGCGCCTTCCTCGGGGGTGCGTTCGCGGCCCGGCGCTGCGACGGTGATCCGCTGGTGGGCGGGTTGGCCCTGGCCCTGGCGCCGGCGTTCCTGGGATCCCTGGCCTCGGGGCTGACCGAAGACGCCGCGCTCGGGCTGGCCGCCGTGGCGCTGGCGCTGGTCGGTCACCCCACCCGTCGGGGGGCGGTGGCGGCGGGGCTGTGTCTGGGGCTGCTGTGCGCCTGCGGGCTGGTGCTGGCCTGGGCGGCGGCGGTCGCCGCGATCGCGCTGGGGCTGTGCGCGCTGCTCGAAGACCGGGGGCGCTGGCGGGGGCTGCTGCTCAGCGCCGGGCTAGCCGGGGTGATGGCCGTCCCCGTGGCCCTGCGTCACGGCGAGCGCCTGTCGGGTCGCGGACACCGCGGCGGCGCGGTCACCGCCCGGTTCGAGCCGCTGTGGCGCCTCAACCCGTGGCACGGCGTCGATCTGCTGAGCCTCGTCGCCCCGGGGTCGGTCGAGGTGGGGGACGCGCTGGTCCGGTGGCACCCGGGCTACCTCGGGCTGTCCGCGCTCCTGCTCGCGCTGTGCGCCGGGCGTTCGCGGTGGTGGCTGGTGCTGGCGGGGGCGGTGGTCGCGGCGCCGGGCAGCCACCTGTCATTCGCCGGACGGCCCCTCGGCCTGGACAACCCGTTCGCGGCTGTGGTCGATCTGCTGCCGCTGGGCGGGCTCATCAATCACCACGGGCGGCTGCTGCTGATCGGCGCGATCGCGCTGGCGGTGCTGGCTGCGCGTGGCGCGGCCCGGATCGGGCGCTGGCCGGCGGTCGGCCTCCTCGCGTTGGACGCGCTGCTGGGCTCACCCATCCGGCTACCGCTCCCTGTGGCCGAGTCTGCGCCGCCGCAGGTCGTCGCCGAGGGGCTGGACACGCTCTCTGCGGGGGCGCTGCTGGTGGTCCCGGCGGGCGGGCCAGGGGTCCACTTCCAGCGGCCGCTGCTCGATCAGCGCTGGCACGGCAGGCCTCTATTGAGTTCGCTGAATCGGCCGGGTCTGCCCCCGGAGCTGGGACGGACGGAGACCGGGCGGTGGCTGGGTGGGCTGGCTTATCCAGACGGTCCCTCGGCGCCTGAGACGCCCCGGTTCCCAGGGGAGGTCGGGGTTCTGTTGGTGATGGAGCCCTACGTTGCTGCGGTCACGGCAGGGCTGGGACCACCCCAGCTCAGCGGTATCGACGCCGCGGCCTGGGATCTCCGACGAAGAGAGTAGCCGGTGCAGCTCTTCGGGTGGATTATGCAGACTGCCCTCGGCGGTCCCGGGGAGTGATCTGATAGCGGCGTTGGATCGACTCGGCGAGACGGTCGATGACATAGACCGCGCGCACGCCGCTGGACTCCCCCGCGTAGAAGTCGCCCTGGTCGTCTCTCCAAATGGGGACCAGGCATGTATTCAGCGCTTCGTCTGCGCGGATGCTCTTCCCTTCCGTGTCTCGGAACTCGTAGCGATCCGCTTCGTGAATCAGGCTGGTCTCGAACCTTCGTAGCTCCGCCCAGGTCGGCGTGATGGAGGCGAACTCATCATTCCCTGTGTGTGTCTGGTATGCGAGCCGGAAGCCGAAACGCAACCGCTGAATCACGCCGGACCTGCGGCGATCATCTGGGCCACGGCGATCACTCTCGCCACGGTCCATATTCCCCACGCCCGGACAGGCTGAGTCGAGAGAGATGGTCATGCATTGGCGATAGCCCGATGTCGGGGCCCGGTCCATCCGGTAGGGCTCATCCGGAAGGGACCGGGTTACCCTGGAAGAGATGCTGATCCTCCTGTCCACCGTCGCTCTGGCCTCGCCCACCTTCAGCACCGAGCGCGGGGTCTACGACGAGGCATTCACCCTGGAGCTGACCCCGGACGACGAGGGGGGCACGCTCGTCGTGAGCACTGACGGCAGCGAGCCCACCG
>CAYXGP010000171.1:0-18804 GCA_964464515.1 uncultured Enterobacterales bacterium | reverse complement strand
CTTCAGCGCTGAACACATCGCCGTCCTCGCGGGCCGCGGATCGTGGATCGCGGGAGCGTGGATCGCGAAACCGAGAGACCGCGAAACCGAGGGGCCGCGGGATCGTGGACACGCGGAGACGACCGACCCAGACCCGATTCAGCCGTATTCAGAGCCACTGCTTTCTTGGTGCGGCCTCAACAGCGCTACCCGAACAACACATCCACACCGTCCTGCTGAGACACCACCCGAAACCGTCCCCGGGGGATCGTCGTCGCGAGGGCGCCGGCCACCTGATGATGACGCGGCGTGGTGCCGGCCGGACAGTCGTGGAAGCGGATCGCGACCCGCGGCAGCTCGGGGTGCCGGGCGAGCAGGCCGGCGAACGCGATGAGGTTGCGCCGCACCCGGCCGGGCGTGAGTCCGCTCATCTCGAGCGTGAGCGGTGAGGGCGCGAGCAGATCGACAGCGAGGTTGACCCCGGGGTCGAGCGGGAGGGCGGCGGCGGCTTCTTCCAGATCATCGGGAAGATCGGCGGGAAGATCGGCGCGGAGATCATCCGGGAGATCGGAGGAGGGAGCAGCTCGAGGCCCCCTGGTCGGCGGCCTGGACGGGCGACGGCCCCCCTTCACCGCAGCAGGGCGCGCGGAGGGGCGCCGGCGGGGGATCGCCACGGCAAGCAGGCCCGCGAGTCCAAACCAGACATAGAGCGGCTGATCTGCCGGGCCAGAGTGCTCCACCAGCCACAGGGCGGCCGACGAGCGCTGCTCGATCTCGGTCAGCCACGCCATCCCGCCGGCGGCGAGGAGCAGGATCACACCGGCGGCGCGCAGGCTCATTCGACCCGCAGATCCTGGCGCCGCAGCGCGATCAGCCAGCGCTCACAGGCGGCGGTGTTCGGCGCCTCCTCGGGGAGGGGGCTGCTCTCCCGCGCCGCCTCGAGCCGCGCGGCCATGTCGGGCCAGCCTGCCCGCAGGTGCGCGTCGAGATCGGCGGGCGGCGCGCAGCGCTCCGCGCCCTCGCGCTTGTGGGCGATGAGCGGCGTGAGCCTGGGGAGGTCGTACATCTCCGAAAGGACGGGCAGGTCGGCCAGCACCTCGCCGGTGCGTAGCAGGTGGATCCCGGTGAGCGCGACCCGGTAGGTGTAGAGCAGCGCCTTCGCGGTGGGCTCGCGGGTGTGCTCGCGGCACATCCCCTCGAAGTACCCGCGGTAGTGGCGCGCGACCGACCGCGACAGCGCCCCCCGGGCCAGCACGCGCAGCTCCTGCAGGGTGTCGTCCTCGGTGAGCTGGAAGGGCGAGAACAGCCGCTCCAGCAGGTTGCCGTTGCCGCGCAGCACCAGCCCCAGGGCGCGCGAGACCTCGTTGCAGGTGAGATCGCACTCGGTGCCCTCGAAGAACTCCAGCCGATCGTGGGTGGGCGTGGTGGGCGAGAGGCCCAGCAGGTGCTCGGTGGGCAGCGCGTAGATGCCCTTGAGATCGAGGTCGCTGTCGGGGGAGGGGAACCCGTAGTGGTGGCTCCCCGTGACCGCGCACATCAGCACACGGCCCGGCGGCGGGTTCTCTTCGAGAAAGCGGCGACCAAGGTCGATGTCCGGAAAGAGATTCATCGGGAGAGGGTGCGTTCGACGAGATCTGCGCAGAGGCGGTTGAGGAGGGCGTCGTCGGGAGCGGGGGGAAGAGGGCTGTGACCCTCCGCCGAGCGGACGGCGGTGTGGAGCGCTTCGGCCCGCTCCACGAGCTGATGATAGCTCCAGGCGCCGCCGCGGATCGCCAGCAACTCCGAGCGATCTTCGCGCCATACCGCCACGCGTCCAGTCCTCAGAATCTCCAGCCCCATCCGCAGGAGGCGCACGAGGTGCATCGCGTGCTTTGTGTCGTAGCCGTGTCGAGCCTCCAGCTGGGCCCGCACCGGGTTGCGCTCGCGCTGCCAGGTGCGCCACTGATCCCAGTGCCTGCGCGCCTGCTGGTAGCGCCGCTCGCGGTTCAGCAGCTCGATGAAGTTCTCGGGCAGCTCGGGAAAGACGCCCTGCGCTTCGAGCGCCTTCGCGGCCCCTTCCTGGTCGGCGGTCACCGCGCGCGTCGGCGGCAGCCCGAAGATCTCGCGGGAGGGCTCGCCCTTCGGCGGCGACAGCAGCCAGCTTCGATGCGAGCGGATCCGCTTGAGCTGAGACATCGCGTAGCCGCAGAACCGCTGCGCCACGCGCCGCGACAGCAGCGAGGTGCGCATCGCCAGCAGCTCCTCGCCCTCCGCGGTGACGACGCGGTGGTGCGCGGGGCGCGTCCACAGCAGCTCGATGAGCGTGGGGTTGCCCGCGGCCGCCAGGCGCATGAATTTTCGGAGATCGTAGCGGACGTGATCGGGACTCAGCTCGAGCTGCTCGGGGGCCTTGAGGTAGCCGAGGTACCACTCGCGCGGCCCCACCACGATGCCCTTGAGATCGGTGTCGGAGGTGGGGGTGTCGAGGTTGTAGGCGCGGCTGCCGTGGAGGGTCTCGAAGATGACGGTGGTGGGCAAGGCTGCCATTTCATCCGATGGTTCGGCGGGTGGAGGTGGCTGTCGGGGAGAGGTCCGAGTAGATTCCTCCGTACCGCGATCGAACTGTTTGAGGGAGGCTGAGATGTCCCTGTCCCGTGACCTGATGGCCCTGATGTTGATCGGCACCCTGCTGGGGTGCGGCGACGACGAGGAGACGACCAACGACCACCCCGAACACGACGACGACGACGACGGGGCGGGGGGCTTCGGCGGCACCAGCGGTGGCAGCACCATCACCAGCTCGAGCAGCTCGGGCGGCAGCACCTCCAGCTCCGGTGGGACCGGCTCCGGCGGCTCCGGCGGCTCCGGCAGCTCCGGCGGCACGACCGGGGCGTTCTCTCCCACCGAGGGGCGGTGGCTGATCACCGACGGTGTGGTCATGCGCGACACCTGCGCCTACGACGACGTCCCCCAGGAGGGTGATGACGTCGGCTTCGATCTGACGCTGGTCTCCGACGCGGTGTTCCGCGTGCAGTTGGACGACAGCCTCGACTCTGTGCGCTGCGATCTCACCGACCAGCGGTTCATGTGCGAGTCGGTGGAGGCCTCTGAGCGGGTCGCCGGCTACGACATCACCATCGAGATCACCTCCGATCTCGGGGGGGCCTTCGACAGCAACACCGAGATGACGATGCAGTTCGACATCATCATCGACTGCCAGGGCAACGACTGCTGGGCCGCTGAGCTGAAGTCGGGGATCCAGTTTCCCTGTGACGTGAGCTTCGAGGCCCTGGCCGAGGCCCGCTGATCGTCGCTGCCATGATCTGCGCGCTGACTTCGCGCAGAGGCTGACTTCGCGCAGAGGTTGACTTCGCGCGGAGGTTGACTTCGCGCGGAGGTCCAGGTCTATGCCCCGGGCGCCGGGCGCTTCTCCCTACCCTGCATAGACGGTCCGCACGCCCCAACTCGGTCGGCGTTGTGACCGGACGGCACCGCGCGTGTGGTGCTGGGGGGTACTGTGTCATCGCATTCATCGGTTACACCCTCCTCCCACGCCGCACCCGGAGGGGGCCATGTCGTCGATCGCTCCCGGTGATGTGCTCGGGGATCGCTTCGAGGTGATCGGTCCCATCGGACGGGGTGGGATGGCGACGGTGTATCTGGCGGAGGATCGTCTGCGCCGGGAGCGGGTGGCGCTGAAGGTCCTCCACCCCCACCTCGCGGACGATCCCACGATGCGCGCGCGGCTGCAGCGCGAGGTGCGCACGAGCGGCCTCCTCAAGCACTCCGGCGCGCTGGTGGCGCACGATCTCCATCACGCGGATGGGCGCTGGATGCTGTCGATGCCGCACCATCCGGGCGGCTCGCTGGCGGAGCAGGTGCGCAGAGAGGGGCCCCTCGAGCAGGACGCGCTGCGGGACATGGGCGCGCGGCTTGCGGACGTCCTCGCGGAGGCCCACGCGCTGGGCATCGTCCATCGCGATGTCACGCCGGGGAACGTGATGCTCGGAGAGGGCGGGGTGGTGCTCACCGACTTCGGGCTGGCGCGTCTACAGCGCAGCGGGTTCTCCCAGACGGCCTCCGTGGTGATGGGCACCCCCGGCTTCGCGGCGCCAGAGATCTACCAGGGCGCTCGCACCGACCCGCGCTCCGATCTGTACAGCCTGGGCGCGGCGCTGTACTTCGCGGCCGCGGGACGCGCGCCCTTCCAGGCGCCCAGCCCGATGGGGGTGCTGCAGAAGCAGCTCAGCGGTGCCTTCACGCCCCTGGCCGATCTCCGCCCCGACCTCTCGGAGAGCCTGCGCCGCACCATCGAGGCGCTGCTGGCGCCGGAGGTCCAGCGTCGCCCGCAGACCGCCGCGGAGGTGCGCCACGCGCTCACCGATCTCGCCGACGCCGCGCCCACCGAGACCACGTCGCTGACGTGGGAGCTGCCCACCGGGCCCGCTCCTGCCGCCGGGCTCGAGGTGTCCGTACCGGCGCCGGTCGTCGCGGGGACGATCTCCACGCCGCCCGCGGGCACCGTGCGCCTCGACGCAGGCCACCACGCGGTGGTCGTCCGTCGGACCCGCCGCGCCGATCCGCAGCGGCTCGCGGCGTCGGTCGCGCATATCAGCGGCGATCCGACCGAGGTGGGGAGCTGGTCCGAAGAGAAGCGCATGGTGGTCGTCCAGCGGGTGTCGCGCGACGCAGCGGCGCGGATCGGAGAGGCGGCGCGGGCCGCGGGCTATCGGGCGCAGCTCACCGATCACGCCTTCACGGAGTCGATCATCGGTCGGACGGCGCGGCTGTGGTGGATGTGGATCCCCGCGATCTGGGTGTCGTTTCCGTTCCTGATCGGACTCTCCGAGGGTATCCACGTGAACGGCGAGTCCATCGAGGACACCATCGCGATGATCGTCATCCCGCTGTGCATCCTGGCGACGATCATCCTGGGGGTGCTGGGTCCGAAGTCGATGAAGCGGATGGTCCCCGAGGACCTCCCGCTGGCGTTTCTGCGAGCCGGGCCGGCGCGCACAGCGGCGCTCCCCGAGCCGCTGACGGAGGCCCCCCCCGTCCTCTCCCCCCCTGTCCTTGAGGAGTCCCCGCGCGAGTCGCCGCTGTTTCGCGCGCTGGCGCAGCTCGAGGGGCTGCGCGCGGCGATCGGACGGGCCGCCCTGCCCGACGTCGCGGCGAGCGATCTGCGCGCCACGGCGGTGCGGCTGGAGCAGGAGGCGCGGGTCCTGGCCCGCCAGCTCGAGCGGCTCGACGCGGCGGAGAACGAACCACAGGTAGAGGACGCAGGCTGGCTCCAGTCGCGTCTGGATCGCCTGGAGACGATGGAGCGCGCGGGAGAGGTCATCGACGGCGACGAGCGCGCGCAGCTCCGGCGAGCGATGGCGGCCTTCGACGCGCAGATCGCCGAGGAGGCGGAGCTGGAGTCCCGTCGCACGCGCTGCATGGCGCAGCTCCTGGAGATCGGCGCCTCTGCCGCCCGCACCCGCCTCCAGCTCCTCGTGCCGGAGCCGCGCTCAGAGGCCCTCGCGGTGCGGCTGCGGCAGGAGGCCGACGCCGCGACCCGCGCGCGAGAGGAGCTGGCTCGCGCCGGGCTGACGCGGGAGCCTGCCTGCTGACAGGGTTTGTCCAAGGGACCTGTCTACATGTCCTTGTTGACAGGGCTCGTGGGAGCTGGTTGGAAGGATCGCTTGGTTCACTCACGTCGTTTGCGCGGCGAATGTCACGGGGATATGTGGCGCGGCAACAATTTCAGCCTGGTGAGTACGATTTCAAACGAACAACGTAGCCAGCCCGCCGAGCTCATCACGATGGACGCGGGCGACTCAGACGGCGCACTCTATCGACACTCCGCGCGCCCGCAGTGGGGCGCGGCGCTCCTCATCCGCGATAGCGGAGACTACCTGATCTTTCAGTTTGAAGACGGAGAGCAGCGAAAATTCCAGCGCGCGTTCACCCACCTCTTCGAGCGCGTGATCGGTGAAGACAGCTCGGCGCTTCGCGCGGTCGTGCGGCGGCCTCCGCCCCCCAAGACCCCGCGCCCCGCGCCTCGCACGCCGGTGATGTCGTTCGACGACCAGGTGCGGGTGTTCCGCTCCCTCTACCCCGCCGGCTTCGCCGACCCGTCGTACCTCTCTACCTGGCGCGGCGAGGAGACCCGGGTCCTCAAGCGTCACCTCAACCCCGTCGTCGCGCGGGCGCAGAGCACGCTGGGCCGCAGCGCGATCTCCCAGCTGATGGGCGCGCAGCGCTACACCGACATCCACACGGCCCTGGTGGAGCTGTTCACCGCGACATCCCTGATCACGGCGCCGGCCGGCGCCCGCACGCTGGGAGCGCTGGCGCCTGAGCACCACGCCACGTTCGCAGGGGCCCTCGCGGCGCTGCTGCACGGCGAGGGTGGTCCGCAGATCGAGCACTACCTCGAGGCGCTCGAGCGGCTGGGGCTCACGGTGAGCTGGCCGATGCTCACGGTCCCGCTGGGACTGGTGCATCCGACCGAGCAGGCGTTCGTGTGGCACACCGTCGTCCAGCTCCAGGCCGACATCCTGTCGCCCGAGGAGCGCTACAGTCGGCGTCCCGACCCCGCAGCCTACGCCAGAGCGCTGGCGCTGGCGCGGCGGACCGAGGAGGGGCTGACGGCGGCCGGGTTGACGGCGCGCGATCTGCTCGACGTGGGGGTCTTCACCTGGGAGACGCTCCGACCGCGCGGAATCAAGACGCTGGCGACGCTCAACGAAGCCTGAGCTTTCACAGGGTCGCGTCAGGGGTCGCGTCAGGGGCCTCGGTAGGGGCTCCTCGGCGGGGCCCATGCACCGCTCTGCGCAGCTCTTCTGCGGCCTCCAACATTCCCAGGCCTGGATCGCCGAGACGCGTCTCGTCCATCTCCACCACCCGGCCGTCCGGCCCGCAGGCCGCGACGCGGCCGACCTGGCTGTGCCCACAGAGCGCCTCACGACCGCCGATGCGCGTGACGATCAGCGCGGGATCCAGCTCCAGGAGGGTCTCGGGATCGTACGCGGGCCAGTCGCGGAAGCCCGCCTCAGTAGCCATATCGATCAGCCCGGCGGTCTCCAGCAGGTCGTGGTAGCTGGAGCCCGCGGCGCCTCCGAAGAAGCGATCGGCGTAGGTGCTGAGGAAGAGCGCGCGGGGTCGCTCCTGCTGCGGGACGTCGGCGGCCACGCGATCCATGCGCTCGCTCCACCGCTGACTCAGCGCGGCTCCGCGATCGGGCTCGCCCACGAGCGCGGCGATCTGCGTGATCTGCTCGCCCAGCGTGGCGCGACCGAGCATCAGGCCCAGATCGAAGACGATCTGTCCGGCCTCGCGGGCGCGCTCCAGCTTCTCGGGACGACCGCCCAGCGAGCAGCAGAGCAACAGATCGGCGTCCAGAGACAGCAGCTCTTCGACGCTGGAGTCGGATCGGATGGTGGGCCCCGGTGAGTATCGCCAGCCGTCCGGGCCGCTCCGGGTGGGCCCCGAGATCGCCGCGATGCGCGCGGCGGGGATCAACTCCCGCAGCACCTGATCGGAGATCGTACACATCGACGCCACCCGAGGATGGTCCACCAGCGGCACCACCACGCCCCCCGCGTCGGTCAGGCTGCCGCGGACCGGTCCTGCGGCGGCCTCGGGCTCCCGGAGCGCGACCGTGGGGCCGGCCAGCAGGGCGCCTGCGGTACCCAGCGCGAGGGCTGCGGCCACGGCGGCGCCGTTGAGCAGATCGGTGCTCATCGCGTGCCTTCGAGCCGCTCGAAGCCGAGGCCCCCGCCCTCGATCACGCGCACGCCGTACACCGAGCGCACCGGGTCGGGCGCCACCACCTCCTCCGCGGGCCCCGCGCCGACCACGACGCCGTCGTCGAGCAGCACAGCGGCGTCGGCCCAGCGCCGCGCCTCGTTCAGATCGTGCAGCACCGCCACCACGCAGCAGCCGCCCGCGGCCAGCGACCGCAGGGTCTCCAGCATCGCCAGCGCGTGCCCCACGTCCAGGGCGCTCGTGGGCTCGTCCAGGAGGATCGTGCGGGCGCCGGTGGCGAGCGCGCGGGCGAGGAGGACCCGCTGCTGCTCGCCGCCGCTCAGCTCGGTGAACGGGCGATCGACCAGCGCGCCGATGCGCGTCGCGGCGATGGCGGCGTCGACCGCCTGCCGATCGGCGCGGCTGGGGGCCGCCAGCACAGACCGGTGGACGAAGCGGCCCTGACCCACCACCCTGCGCACCGAGAGGGCCGCCACGAGCCGGCTCCGCTGGGGGACATAGGCCACGCGGCGGGCGCGGTCGGCGGGCGTCGCGCGGCGGAGGTCGTCGCCGTCCAGGGTGACGGCGCCGGTAGAAGGTACGAGCCCCAGCGTAGCGCGCAGGCAGGTGGACTTGCCCGCGCCGTTGGGCCCGAGGAGGGCGGTTACGGCCCCCCTTGCGGCGGTGAACGAGACACCGCGGACGACGACCCGGCCGCCCAGCTCGACCGTAACATCGGCGTAACGAAGACCGCTCACCCTTCACTCCCCATGCGCGAGCGGACGAGCATCCACAGAAACACGGGGGCCCCGATCAGCCCGGTGACGACGCCCAGGGGCATCGCGCCGTTGGTGGGGGCGAGACGCGCGGCGACGTCGCAGGCCACGAGGAACACTCCTCCTCCGGCGAGCGCTGCGGGCACCAGGCGGCGGTGCGCGACCCCTGCGAACGGCCGCAGCGCATGCGGCACCACCAACCCCACGAAGGCGACGTTCCCCCCGATGGCGACCGCCGCTGCCGTGAGCGCAGCCGTCCAGGCGATCGCCCACCGCCGCACTCCCGAGACGTCCAGGCCCAGGCTGCGGGCCTCCTCCTCGCCGGAGAGCAGGAGGTCGAGGTGCCGACCCCAGCCCCAGGCGGCGGCGGTCCCCCCGATCACCAGGGGCAGGGCGAGGGCGACGTGTCGCGAGCCCTTGCCGTCGACGCCGCCCAGCGTGAACGACACCATGGCCCGTCCCAGCTCCCAGGAGTCCTGCGCCATGCTCGTGAGCAGCCCGCCGAGGCTGGCGAACATCGAAGATAGGATGAAGCCGGTGAGCAGCACCGCGACGATGCTCTGGCGCCCGCGGACGATGGCGAGGAGGACCGCGAGCGAGCCGACCGCCCCGGCCATGCACCCGGCGGGCAGCAGCATCTCCGCGGGGATCCCCCCCACGCTGCGCCCGCCGAGCAGCAGGTTGTAGGCCATCAGCGCGGCCATGCCGCCCAGGTTCGCGCCGGCGGTGGTGCCGATGATCGAGGGGCTGGCGAGGGGGTTGCGGAACAGCCCCTGCACGAGCACCCCGCCCACCGCGAGGGCGCCGCCGGCCAGGAAGGCGGCGGCGGTGCGGGTGGCCCGAAGACGCAGGAAGGTGGCGCGGAGCTCGGCGTCGCCCAGATCGCCGGCCCCCGCGAGCATCGAGGCAGCCAGCGCCGCGACGGCGCTGAGCGCGAGGACGGCCCACAGCTTCTGGTGCCGGCTCACCCCGACCCGGCCGTCTCGGTGGTGCCGGTCCGGGTGCTGGCGGGCTCGTCACCCGGACCCGCGTTCCAGTCGATGCCGATGTAGTCCTCGCAGGTGCCCAGGAGCTCCGCGCGCGCTGCGCAGGTGGCGTCGGTCCACCCGTCGGCGTCGGTCTCCTTCTCCAGGATGCGCATCTCCCAGGCCCAGGTCTCGCAGACCTCACGGAAGTCGGCGTCGTCTTCGTATCCGGCGGCGCTCCAGTCCAGGCCCCAGTCCTCGAGGCAGGTCCCGTAGGTGGTCGCGGCGGCGGCGCACATGTCGTCGCAGGGATCATCGGCTGACGCGCAGGAGAGCGCGGCGATCACCGAGAGGACCGGCCACCAGAGCGGGGGGGGGCGAAGGTCTCTTTGCGTCTGTTCTTGACTGTGCATTGTCTCGGGGCCAGATGGGGTGGGCCAACTCACGGAGCGCGCGGGGACAGCAGCCGATCCGCGATCTCGGGGAGCTCTGAGTGATGCCGACACACCGCCTGCGCGCGGGTGGTCTCCACCGTCCCTCGATCGACGCACCCCACGTAGAGGACAGCGCGGGCCCCGAATTCCACCGCGCCGGCGACGTCCCGGCTCTCGCGATCGCCGATATGCACCAGCCGCTCCGCCGGCACCTCCAGCCCCGCGCAGGCGCGCTCGAACACCCGCGCCGCGGGCTTCGCCGCCCCCCACTCGTCGGAGAACACGTTGTGGTGGAAGTACCGGAGCAGGCCGTACCGCTCGAGGATCGTCCGCAGCCCCACCCCCGGCGTGACGATGGCGTCGGAGATGATGCCGATGCGGTAGCCCCGCGCAGACAGCCCGGAGAGGGCTTCGGCGATCCCCGGCGCGAGCTCAGGGGGGATCTCCACCTCCATGTCGGCGATCTCCGCCACCATCGCGTCCCAGCCGGGGGTCGGCGAGAGAGCGAGGAACCGCAGGCCCCGGGCCAGCCGATCGCCGATGGGGGGGGTGCGGTGGTTCTCGTGCCACTCGCGCCGGAACCACTCCGAGAGGTGGCGCCACGCGGCGTCGATCCGCGTCGCGTCGAGCTGGGGATGGTGCGCGGCGAGCTCTTCGCCGAACAGCGCGCGTCGGGCGACCCGCTTGGTGGGAAGCCCCGCAGCGGCCCGGCGGGGCTCGTCGGAGTCGTCGCGGACGATGCAGTCCCAGAAGTCGAACGTGACAGCGCCCGGCACAGACATCTGGTCCTCCAGTGGGTCAGCGATCGATCGGCTGACGGTCGGTCAGTCTGTCACGGATCCGGCCGCCGAGCGCAACCGGCTTGACATCCTGACAGTGGAGAAGCCGTAACATCACGTAGAACCGATATTTTCAGCCGGAACGGTGCTTGCAAACCAGTAGTGTGTCACGGGAGTGACCCGCTGGGAGGTGTGCGATGCGTCGTGGATTCACGTTGGTCGAGCTGATGGTGGTCGTGGCGATCCTGGGGTTGCTGATGCTGGTGCTGTCGGTGACGCTCAGCCGCACCCTGGACAGCGCGTCGGTGGAGGTCGCGGAGCTTCAGGAGCTGCGGCAGGCGGCGCTCACGGCGATCCCCACAGAGGACGGACGCGCGCCGGTCGCGACCACCTCCGACATCGACGTGCGCATCGCCACCACGCCCGTTCTGGACGGTCTGACGGTGCGCACACGCCTGGAGACGCGCTTCGACGGGACGTTCGGCTTTCGCAACCCCGACGCGGGGATGATCACCCTCCGCTTCCCGTTCCCGCCTGACGTCGAGCGTGTGCAGAACGCCAGGCTCACGCTGCAGCGCGGCGAGGGTCCTCCGATCGAGCCGGCGGCAGTCACCTACGATCTGACCGGCATCCGGTGGCGGGGACTCCTCTCCGCGAACGAGGCGATCACCGCGCGGGTGGTATACACCGCGCAGGGACAGGACGCCTTCAGCTACGATCTCGTCGGCGCGGGGCGCTCGGGAGACATCCACGTGCGGCTCACGCTCCCGGACGGGCCCACGTGGACGCTCCCCGACGCCTCCATCCCGCCCACCTCAGAGAGCGCCACGGAGCTGGAGTGGTCGCTGACGGGGCTGATCACCGACGCGCCCGTCTCCGTGAGCTTCTCGGCGGCGGCCAGCCCGCTGGGCCGGCTGATCCTGCTGCTGCGGCTCGCGGGCCTGGGGGTGCTGCTGTTCGCCGCGGGCCTGTGGTACCTCAGCGAGGAGGTCCGCCCCGGCTCGCTGGACGACTTCCACATCGGCGGCCTGCTGCTGCTGGCGCTCAACTACTCGCTGTTCTTCGGGATCGCCGCTGTGCTGGGGTACCGGGGCAGCCAGGCGGTCGCCCTGGTCGTCGCCGCCGCGGTGAGCCTGCCGCTGATCACCCTGCATGTCGCCCGCATCCTCGGCGTGCCGTTCGCGATCAGGAGGGCGCTGCCGCTGGCGGTGACCACGCTGGGGGTCGTCGTAGGGCTGGTGTGGCTGCCGGAGCAGCGCGCGCTGATCGGGCTGGGCGCGCTGATCGGGGCGGTGGCGTATGTCACCGTGACGTGGCGGGCCTGGCAGGCGGGTCGGGCCACCCGGGAGGCCAGCGCCAGGGAGGAGTGGATCCGCACGCGGCGCCAGACCGAGCTCACTGCGGCGCGGGAGGCCCTGCGGGGTGCGCTGTACCCGCCGGAGGGCAGCCGGCTGGCGGCGACCCGCGCGCTGGACGAGGCCCCGGTGGGGCTCGCCGCAGAGCGCGCGGAGATCAAACGAGGACTGGAGCGTCTGGAGCGGTCCGTGGCGCGGGGCACGGAGATCCTCGCGGAGTCCGCGCCCACGCAGGAGGACGAGTGTCGTCAGCAGCAGGTGGCCGCGAAGCGTCTCGCCGAGCAGCTCAGCGGGCAGTCGCAGGGACTGGACGCCGCCGTCGCCGCGCTGGAGACCGCCGGTGCGCGCGCCACCGAGGCGCTGGTCGCGGCCCTCCGGCGGCTCGAGCAGGGCCTCGACGCGTCGACGCTGGCCGAGGTCGCCGCGCGCGCGCTGCTGTCGGAGGCGCCGCTGCGCCTGCGGGGGGAGGTGCAGGGACGGCTGGAGCGCATCGAGGCGCTCCGCGTCGAGTCCGAGGGGCTCCGCGCGGGGATCGGCGCACCTGGGCTGGATGTGCGGAGCGCCACAGCCACCGCGATGCGGCTGGCGACGGGCGTGCGCGAGACCACCGAGGCGCTGGCGGCGGCGTCCCGGCGACTCGACGAGGCGATCCGGCACCTCCTGGTGCAGACCGCCACCGAGGAGACCGGTCCCGCCGCGCTGCACTGTCCGGCATGCGGCGGGGCGCACCCCCGGTCGAGCCGGTTCTGTCCGCAGTGCGGCACGCTGCGTCCGCGGGAGCTGTCCTGCGGCGCGTGCGGGCAGGTCACGCGCCTGCCCACGCACCTCCTCATCACCGACTGGGAGCGCGCGGGCGTCCACTGCGGCGGCTGCGGAACCGTCTGCGTCGCCCCGGAACCCGACGCTGCTCCGGAGCCTTCGTCGGGTACTCATCCAGCCTCAGGGTGAAGTCGTAGCGGGCGGCCGGATCATCCACTCCGTCGGGCTGCAGTTGCCCTCGTGGGTACCGCTCAGCGCGCTCTGAACAGCTTCTCTTCAATCACGCGGAGCAGGTCCGGCAGCTGGAGGGGCTTCGGCAGCACCGCCAGCGCGGAGCCCCCGGGCCCAGCGATATTCGGAAAACCGCCGGTGGTTCCGGACATGAAGATCACCGGAAGATCAGGGTTGGTCTTCCAGGCGCGAACCGCGAGCGCTTGCCCGCTCAGGCCAGAGAGCTCGACGTCGGTGAGGAGAAGATCGGGAGGCGAGTCACAGTCTGTGAGCACCCGGAGGGCGACGTGGGCATCAGGCGCTTGCCAGACCTGGTAGCCCTCTTCCCGGAGGACCGAGCAGAGCAGCATGCGAACGATCGCTTCGCCATCCACGATGAGGACGCGGGGCATCGGCCGGCCGCTGTTTCGGAGCCGCAGCGCCATGGGGGGCTCGCTCGGGTGGGGGGCAGCCGGCAGCCGGACCGTGAACGTCGTGCCCTCGCTTGGCGTCGAGGAGAACGAGATCTCGCCGCCTGCCTGCGTCACGATGTCGCGCACGGTGGTGAGGCCCGAGCCCTTGGTGGTGACGAACGGCTCGAAGAGCCGATCACCGATCTGCGGCGCGATGCCGGGGCCGTCGTCGCTCACCCGCAGAACGAGCTCCGACGGTGGTCCGTCCCCCCCATCGACCACCAGCGAGATCTCTCCCCTCCGCGCGATGGCGTCGCGGGCGTTCTCTATGAGGTTGAGGATCACCTGCTCCAGATGCAGCGGATCGATCACGATGTCTGGGAGCGGCTGGCGGATCTCCACGGCGAGATGGACGCCAGAGCCGACGATATGCTTGAGGAGCTTGCTCAGCTCACCAATGACCGGAGCGGGTGCGATCTGCCGTGGAACGGTACTCTGCCGTCTGCCCGACGCCAACATCCGGCTCACAAGACGCGACGTGACCTGAATCGTCTCGTCGATGGTCTGGAGACTCTCCCACGCAGAGTGTTCTGGATCGAGCTCCAGCTGTGTGAGGTAGACCTGGGTGCGCGCCACGGTGAGGAGGTTGTTCAGGTCGTGGGCGAGGCCAGCCGCGAGGCGACCGACCATCTCCATCTTCTGACCATCCCGGAGCCGATCTTGAAGAAGCCGTCGCTTGGTGATGTCGCGAAGACCGGCGAGCGTGGCTGCAGCCCCCTGCCAGGTGGTGCGGACGACGGCGAGCTCCACGACGGTGCGATCCCGGCCCTCCCCGAGTTCGACCTCGCGCAGCTCGCCCGGCTCCAGCGAGAAGGGCAGCGCCTGCCCTACGAACCGCTCGGCGCTGGTGCAGAACATCTTCAGCGCCGCGGGGTTGGCGAAACGAACGACCCCGTCTTTGTCCGCTACGATGATGCCGTCTGCGCTGGAGACGATGCTGCGGAAGCTGGCCTCGCTGCGCTCCAGGCGTTTGCGGCTCCGAACCAGATGCTCACGGCTCCGGGCGAGGGCCGCGATGGTCTGGGATAGCTCTGTTACGAGGTGCTGTCGGCCGTGGGCATGGCGCATACTCCGAACCAGGAGATCGGGCGTGATATCAGCGCTCTTGACCAGATAGTCCTGCGCGCCGGCGGCGATGGCGCGATCGGCGATGCTGGCGTCATCGAGCCCGGTCAGCACCACCACCGGCAACTCGGGGTAGGCCCCTCGTAGACGGTACAGACCCTGCAAGCCGCTGCTGTCGGGGAGCGAGAGATCGAGCAGCAAGATGTCTGGGAGGGATCGCTCCAGCGCGCGCAGCGCCTTCGTCAGTGTGTCCACCCAGGTCAGCTTCATGGCGGGTTCGACGGCACTGTTCACTCGCTGAATCAGCAGGACGTCCGCGGGGTTGTCTTCGACGAGCAGCGCCCAACGTGTGGCGGTCGTCATGGCTGTGATGTCTGCCCGAGCAGCGAGACGCGGAGGCCTCGAGGGGAACCGGCTGAATGGAAGCGGGCGCGGATGGACTCGACTGGTTGGCAGAAGGAGACGGTCGTTGTTTCGCCGGAGCGCGCCGACGTTCCACGAGCATTCCGGGGGGGGCCCGAGCAGGCGGTAGTGCGCGCGGCGGATCGACGGTGTCTTCTGCGGAGCATGTCATCCTCGATATCTGTCCTGAAGAGTCTATCTCCGGGGACCGGAAGTTCGGACCTGATTGAGCCAGAACAAGGCAGGCCGAGGTCGATTGTAATACATATCGAGAGATATGTGTGAGTACGAGAGGGTTTGGAGTATCGCTGATGATGAAAGACTGGTTTGTTGCCCTTCTATCCACCAATCGCGAGGCGGTCCTGGAGGAGTGGGTTCGGAACATCGATGACGGTCACACGGCCCGGACGCGAGAGATGATGTCCCGAGGTGAGCTGCGGCTGCAATGCGCCGGTATCATCGACAACCTCACGCTCTTTGCTCGGAGCGGGGTGCGTGATGTCAGCCACAGCGGCAGCTCGGAGCTGGTGGACCAGCTCAGGGAGATCAGCACGAGCCGCGCGGTGCAGGGCTTCACCCCCTCCGACACCGCCTCCTTTGTCTTCTCGCTGAAAGATGCGATATTGCCGTATCTCCAAAGCGCTGAGTCGGACGCGGTGCGGCTCGTTGCCAGAGTCATCGAAGTCAACAAGCTGATCGACTCGATGGGAATCTTGACGTTCGAGACCTACGCTGCGACCCGAGAGTCGCTGATAAGAGAACAATCGGTTGCCCTGGCCGAGATGGCCACGCCGGTCGTGCAGGTCTGGGATGACGTGCTGGTAGTGCCCCTGATCGGCGCCCTGGACAGTCTTCGGGCGAACGCGCTGATGGAGAATACCCTCTCGCGGCTGGCGGAGGACAGCGCGCGTGTGGCGATCGTCGACATCACCGGCGTGATCACGGTGGACACGATGGTGGCCCACCACCTCATCAAGCTGGCGAGCGCGGTCAAGCTGATGGGTGCGGAGTTCATACTGACCGGGCTCAGTCCGACAATCGCTCGCACCATCGTTCAGCTCGGGGTGAACATCTCCGCGCTGCAGACCGCCGCATCGCTCGCCCAGGGGCTCAAGATCGCCATCAAGCACGTTGAGAGAACCTCTTGAACATCATCCCCGTCCTCAAGCTGGGACCGGTCCTCCTGGTCAGCATCCAACACGACCTCCAGGACCGCACCGCCGAGCTTCTCCAGGAAGCCATCCTGGAGAAGCTCTACAAGACCCACGCCACGGCGGTGCTCATCGACGTCACTGCGCTGGAGATCGTCGACTCCTTCGTCGGTCGGGTGCTCAGCGAGACCGCACAGATGGCGCAGATGATGAACGCCCGCGTGGTGCTCGCTGGCGTACAGCCCGCTGTGGCCATCACCGTCATCGAGCTGGGGATGGATCTGTCTGGCGTCGACACGGCCATCAACGTCGAGAGAGGGTTGGAGCAGCTCGGCTTCCGCATGACCGCCATCTCACGCTCATCTGAACGACAAGATCGAGTAACGTGAGTATCGTCGTCATCAACGGTATGTCTGACATCGTGTTGGCGCGTAATCTCGCTCGTAAGGAGGCGCGCAGCCTGGGCTTCTCCTTGCTGGGGGTGACTCGCATCGCCACCGCCGTCAGCGAGCTGGCGAGGAACACCCTGATCCATGGTGGAGGTGGCCTCATGGAACTGACCCTGGTCACACACGGACACCGGACCGGGCTCCGGTTCACCTTCGTCGATGATGGTGCCGGGATCGCAGACATCGCGCTTGCGCTGCAGGATGGCTACACCTCTGCTGGAGGGTTGGGGCTCGGGCTGTCCGGCTCGAAGCGGCTCATGGATGACATGAAGATCGAGTCCTCCCCCAGCACCGGCACCCGCGTCACCGTGTGCAAATGGCGCTGATACCCATCCAGGTGCAAGCCAACATCTTCACGGCCCGGCGCCAGCTGAAGCGGCTGATCGATGCAGTGGGGTTCTCTGAGGTGGAGGTTGCCGAGCTGGAGTTGGTCGTCAGCGAGCTGGGGCAGAACCTCCTGAAACACGCCCTGGATGGAGCGCTGCTCGTCCAGGAGCTGCCTTGGGGGGGAGTGCAGATCGCGGCGATCGACCGCGGGCCTGGCATTGTAGAACTGGGTGGAGTGCTCGCCGATCACAACTCCACCGCGGGCTCGATGGGCTGTGGGCTGGGGGCGGTGCGGCGGTTCAGCGACGACCTCTGGCTGCACTCCACCCCGGAGGGCACGGTGGTCGTGTCTCGCCGCCATCGCCGCCCGCCCCCCCGGCTCCGCGTCGGCTTGGCCGGGAGGCCGATGCCTGGCGAGTCCGAGAGCGGAGATGGCTGGTGGATGGTGTCCGAGGGAGGGCGGCACTCGGTGTTGGTGGTGGACAGCCTGGGGCACGGAAGCATGGCAGCAGAGTCGACTCGAGAGGCCCTGAGGGTCTTCTGCGAGCGCCCGTGGGCGCCAGAAGAGGCAATGTTCGAGGCCATGCATGGGGCGCTGCGCCGGCTCCGCGGCGCCGCGGTGACGCTCGTGCGACTGGATCGAAACCAACAGACGCTCACCCACACCGGTGTCGGCAACGTCGAGGTGCGTATCCACCCCTCCCCGGAGCGCGCGATCATCCCCAGGGCGGGCGTGGTTGGCTACGGCACCCTGCCGCCGATCCGCACTACGACCACGGACTGGTCACCCGCCACCACCGTCGCGATCTTCACCGACGGCATCAAGAGGAAGTGTCGCCTCGATGGGTACACCACCCTGCCGCCGATGGTGGCGGCTCCGCTTCTGTTGGGTCGCTCGGCTCGCCGCAACGATGACGCCACCGCAGTCATCATCTCGGGGGCCCCATGAAGGACGAAAGGGGGGCTGTTCCGTTCCTGATGGGGCGCATCGAGAGTCTCGAAGATGAGCTGGAGGAGACCTATCGGGGCATCACGCTGATCACAGCAGAGCTCGCGGCCAACTCCAACGCCCGTCTGTCGAGGCTGAAGGCCGAGCGGGAGAAACTCCGGATCGCGATGTCATCTGCGCACCAGGATATCGAGCAGCTCTCCGAAGACGTCGCCGTTTCGAACGCTACCCTCGCGGCGCGAAATCGTGAGTTGGAAGAAAGAAACCGCGAGCTGACCGAGATTTCACACATCATCAGCCACGATCTCCAGGCCCCGATCCGCCATATCCGCTTCTTTACTCGCGTCCTTTCTGAAGATCTCGGCACGCCTGCTCCAGAGATCGCCCGGAGCCTCGCTCTTGTCGAGGAAGCGGCTTCCGACATGGAGAGCATGGTGCAGAACCTGCTGCTGTTGTCACGGGTCGGGACGCAGGCGCTGAGCCTGGAGCGGGTATCGTTGGAGACGTGCGTCGCTCAGGTGCTTCAGATCCTCGCGCCGACTGTCGAGGCGACCAATGCCATCGTCGAACGGGATCCGCTCCCGGAGATCGTCGGGCACAGAACCCTCCTGCTCCAGCTCTACCAGAACCTCATCAGCAACGCGCTCAAGTTCACCGCCCCGCAGACCCTTCCCCGCTGCCGCCTGACCGCCACGAGACAGGGGAAGGGCTGGTCGTTGGGCATCAAAGACAACGGGATTGGCGTGGAACCCCGTTTTTCCGAGCGCATCTTCTCCCCGTTTCAACGTCTGAGACCGGACGACTTTGACGGCACGGGGATAGGCCTGTCCATCTGTCGTAAGATCGTATTGTTGCACGAAGGGTGGATCAAGGTGGTCAGCCTTCCTGGGAATGGCAGCTGGTTTCAGTTTCATCTGCCCGATCGGAGGCTCCCGCAAGGGCTCCCCGCATCTGAGAGAAGACCATGAGCGGGCTCCGGGAAAAGTAACCGGCCGCCGCCCGGGCCCATACCCCCACCCCC
>CAYXGP010000170.1:12539-18823 GCA_964464515.1 uncultured Enterobacterales bacterium | reverse complement strand
CAAGCGCGAAGCCCTCGGCGGCATGCAGCTCCCCGAAGAGATCGAGCACGCGGGACTGCGCTGAGAGGTCGAGGTTGCCTGTGGGCTCGTCGGCCAGCAGGATGCGCGGGCGGTTGGCGAGCGAGCGCGCGATCGCAACGCGCTGGCGCTCGCCGCCCGAGAGCTGCGAGGGTCGGTGGTGGAGACGATGACCCAGCCCCACGCGGTCCAGCAGGTACGCCGCGCGGTCTGCGCGCTCGCCAGACGTCGTGCCCCGGTACTCCATCGGCAGCGAGACGTTGTCGAGGATCGAGCGATCGGCCAGCAGGTGGAAGGACTGGAAGACGAAGCCGATGGTCTCGCCGCGGATCGCCGAGATGGCGTCGTCGTCCATCTGCGCCGTGTCGCGTCCCCCGACCATCCGGCGCCCGGTGGTCGGGCGGTCGAGGCAGCCCAGCAGGTGCATCAGCGTGGACTTCCCCGAGCCCGAGCGCCCCGTGATGGCCGAACGCTCGCCGGCGTAGATGGACAGATCGATGTCGAGCAGCACCGGGACATCGACCTCCCCCGCGCGGTAGATCTTGCTCACGCCTTCGAGGCAGATCACGGGCTGTGTGGTCATCTGGATTGCAGTTTCGGCGGCATGGTGCCGTTAGGATGGAGATGGAGGGAGAGATGACGCGGGAGATCCGGACCACCCTCGGCGTCGCCCTCCTCGGGTGGTGCCTGGGGGGGTGTAATTCGGGGTGGGTCGGTGAACTCTCCGAAGACTCGGGGAGCACCTCGACTTCCGGCGCGTCTCTCACGAGCAGCACCGCCGGCACCACGACGGACGCCCCGATCTGGTACCTCGACCGCGACGACGACGGATACGGGAGCCTCGAAGAGTGGACGCAGGCCGCGATGGCGCCGGCGGGGCACGTCGCCGAGGCGGGCGACTGCGACGACTGGAACACCACCGTGTACCCGGGGGCAGACGAGATCTGCGATGGGCTGGACAACGACTGCGATGAGCGGATCGATATGGACGCGGTGGACGCCGAGGACTGGTATGGCGACGCCGACGCGGACGGCTACGGCGGCGGAGAACCCACGATCTCCTGCGAGGCCCCCGGCGGCGCGCTGGCCGACGCCACCGACTGCGACGACGACGACGCCGACAATCACCCCGGGGCGCCCGAGCGCTGCGACGAGATCGACAACGACTGCGACGGCATCATCGACGAGGAGCTGGTCAACGAGTGGATCATCGACGCCGACGGAGACGGCTGGGGAGATGACGACGCCGAGCCCATCGACGACTGCAACCCCTCGGGCGAGTACGTGAACAACGCGGGCGACTGCGACGACGACGACGACACCATCAACCCCGACGGCTCCGAGATCTGCGACGGCCAAGACAACGACTGTGATGATGACGTCGACGAGGACGCGGAGGACGCAGAGGAGTTCCACGCCGACGCCGACGGTGACGGCTACGGAGACGCCGACGAGACGACGATGGCCTGTGAGCCGCCGCCGGGGTTCGTCGACGACAACGACGACTGCGACGACACCGATGATGACGTCTACCCCGGCGCAGAAGACGCCTGCTGGGACGGCGTCGACGGCGACTGCGACGGCGTCACGATCTGCGCGGTCAGCCTGAGCGACGCCACCGCCAAGCTGACCGGGGAGGTGGAGGCTGACTACCTGGGTCTGTCGGTGGCGCCCGGCGGCGACCTGGACGGCGACGGCGAGGATGACTTCGTCACGGCCTCGCCCTACCACACCAGCGGCGGCGAAGACGCCGGCGCAGCGTACGTGATCACCGACATCCCCAGCGGCACCACCTCCGTGGGCGACGTCGCGCACCGGCTGATCGGCGAAGAGGACGATCGCGCCAGCGCCATCGCCGGCCCGGGTGACCTCGACGGCGACGGCCTGGCGGATCTGGTCGTCGGTGCGTGGGGCAACGACGCGGCGCACGGGATCGCCTACATCGTGCTCGGGCCGATCACCGGCGACCTCTCGCTGTCAGGGGCGGACGGCATGCTGATCGGTGAGTCCTCGGCGGATCTCGCGGGGTTCGCGGTCGCGGCGGCGGGCGACGGCGACGGCGACGGGCTGCCCGATGTCCTGGTGGGCGCCTATAAAGACGACGACGGCGGTGAAGACGCGGGGGCCATCTACCTGATCACCGGCGCGCCCAGCGGGAGCCTCGACCTCTCCGACGCGCATGCCAAGCTCACCGGCGTGACCACCGAGGACGTCGCCGGTCGCGCGCTCAGCGGCGGCGACATCAACGGTGACGGCATCGCCGACGTCGTGGTGGGCGCCTACGGGATCGATGACTACGAGAACGAGCCCAACGAGAGCGACGGTGAGGAAGACTTCCGCGGGGGCGCCTACCTGGCGCTCGGCCCCCTGAGCGGCGAGCAGAGCCTGGCGGACGCGCAGGCGCTGTACAGCGGCGAGTCCTCCGCCGACTACGCCGGCTACGACGTGGCGGTGGTCGGAGACATAAACGGCGACGGGGCAGAGGACTTCGTGGTGGGCGCCTACCAGGAGAGCAGCGCGGCCGACGAGGCCGGGGCCGTCTACGTGATCTACGGGGTCGCCACCGGGGACGTCTCGCTCTCGATGGCCGACGCCAAGCTCACCGGCGAGGACACCGACGCGACGGCCGGGCGCGACGTGGCCGCTGCCGGCGACTTCAACGACGACGGGTTCATGGACATCGCCGTGGGCGCCGACAGCGACGACGACGGCGGCTCCGACGCGGGGGCAGGCTACGTGATCTACGGACCCATCTCCGGCACCGCGTCCCTCAAGGCTGCGGACGTCAAGGTCACCGGAGAGCAGGCCAACGACAACGCCGGGGCGTCGGTCGCCACCGCCGGCGACGTAGACGGTGACGGGCGCGACGACCTGCTCATCGGCACCTACCACGAGGACGCCGCGGGCGACAACGCTGGCGCGACCTACCTGCTGCTGGCGGACTCTGTGGAGTGAGGCCGCTCCAGGAAAAGCAATCTCCCCCCTCGACCTGAGGGCGGTCCCACGCGGATGCCCTTCGTCCACCATCGTGCGACGCTCTCGAACCCTGTCTATTGATTTGGGCCAGATACGACTTTGAGCCGGGCCGCGCAGGCGCCGCAAGCCAGTGGACCCGGGGCCGCGCAGGCCGAGCCTCACGCGGGGCTGCCCTCAGGCCGATCATGGGAGACTTCTTTCCCTGGAGCGGCCTCACTCCAGTGCTTGGAGACCCTGCTCACTGCACAGACACCCCCAGGCGCTCGTGCAGTACACCCTGGGCCGAGGCCAGCGCGGCCCGCGCGCTCAGCACCTCCTGCCGCACGCGCTCCAGATCGATCGCCGCCTGGTCCAGATCGCGCTGGAACCGCACCACGTCACTGAGGCGTGACAGCCCCGTCAGGTAGCGCTCGCGCTCCGCCTCCAGCTTCAGCTCCGCCAGCTCCAGGCGCCGCACCGCCAGCGCATGCCGCGCCAGCGCCGAGCCGAGCAGTCCGAGCTGATCGCGGATCTCCCTGCGCACCTCCTGCTCCTGCTGCGTCAGCTCGAGGGCCTCGCGTTCAGCGTTGGCGCGCGCCTCGCGGACCGACGCCGCGTTCACCCGCCATGACAGCGGCACCTCGACCTCCAGGCCGGCAGTGCGGGAAGGGGCGCCCGCCACGTCCGACAGCGTGGCCTCGGCGGACAGCTCCGGCAGCGCGGTGTTGCGGGCGCTGCTCAGCGTGCGGCGGGCGCGCTCGGCCTGCAGTCGAGCGGTGTCGACGTCGGGGCTGCTCTCCAGGCCCAGCGCGACGGCCTCCCCGGCGGTCGGCAGCGTGACGTCGTCGATCGAGAGGGGATCGCTGGCCACGACCGGCCGTCCCGGCGCGCCCACGAGGAGGCCCAGGCTCCGCTGCGCGCGGGCGTGGGTCTCGACCGCTGACAGGAGCGACTGCTCGAAGATGACCAGGCTCTCCTCCACCACGTAGATGTCTCCGGGAGCGAGGATCCCCCGGGCGATGTTCTCAGCCGTCTCCTCGAACTGCGCGCGGGCCCGATCGCGCGATCGGCGCTTGATATCGACGTCCATCTGAGCCACGACCAGCGTCCAGTAGGCCCCGTCCAGCTCCACCAGGAAGTCGTTGAGCTCAGCGCGGAAGGACGCCCGCGCGATGGCGGTGTCGAGCGCCGCGGTGCGCACCCCCGAGAACGCGCCCGACAGCCCCCCGCCGCGCAGCAGCGGCTGATCGACCGTGACCTTCACACCGTCGTCTCCCGACAGATCGGAGGTGGCGCTCAGGGTGGTCCCGATGGGGCTGGTCCAGCCCGACGAGACGGTGTGGCTGAAGGTGTCGTCTTCGGCGAGATCGGTGCGAAAACCGACCGTGGGGACGAACGACAGCAGCGCGGCGGTCCCGCTGTGCTCAGCGGCCTCCCGTCGGCTCCGCGCGATCAACAGATCGAGACCGGCCTGCGTGCCCAGCGCGACCGCGTCGGCGTGGCTCAGCGCGTCGTCGGCCGGAGCGGGCCGACACAACATCAAGAGGAGCACGGAGAGAGGCGCCACCATCCGCCTGGTCCTTCGCCAAAAACCATGTCTTATGCCGGCACCGGTCCGCTGTCCGACAGTTGGCCGATGCCGGAATATGAGCCGCGCGAACCAGAGGTCAGGGAGGGGAGCGGTGCGCGCAGAGATTCTCGGAGTCGAGGTGGACGGGCTGCGCGCAGCGGAGCTGGTGCCGGCCGTCAGCGCGCTGGTCGAGCGCGGGCACGCGACGGTGGCCTACGCCAACATCCACGTCGTGAATTGCGCGCAGCGAGACGCGGCGCTCCGGAGCTTCCTGGCGTCCTCTGACCTGTGCTACTGCGACGGCAACGGCGTGCGTCTAGGCGCGCAGCTTCTGGGGACCGATCTCCCCGAGCGCATGACCGGCGCGGACTGGATCTGGGATCTCGCCGCCGCTGCAGCCGAGCGGCGCTGGCGGGTGTATTGGATCGGCGGAGAGCCCGGAGTCACAGAGCGCGCGGCGGCGAAGCTGACCGCCCGACACCCCCGGCTGGAGGTCGGCACCGACCACGGCTTCCACCCCCACACCGGCCCCGAAGACGACGCCTGCATCGCGCGGATCAATGCGTTCGCCCCGCACGTCTTGCTGGTGGGCATGGGCACCCCGGTCCAGGAGCGCTGGGTCGCGGCGCGCCGCGGGCGAATCGACGCGCCGGTGGTGTGGTGTCTCGGCGCCACGGCCGACTTCGTCGCGGGCGAGAAGCCCCGGCCCGGCCCGGAGTGGATGGTGCAGAATCATGAGTGGATGACGCGACTCATCGCCGAACCGCGCCGACTCTGGCGCCGCTACCTGGTCGGCAATTCGGTGTTCCTGTTGAGGATCGGACGTGAGCGGGTGCGGCGTAGACTCAGCGGCAGGTGACGTCCCCTGGCAGGAGAGCCCGACCTACTTATCACAGGGACTCTGGCGCTCAAAATTCCAACAGAACCGATTGCTCTCCCCCTTCTCGACGTCGAGCTTGCGGGTCACCTCCTGTCCGTCATCAGACAGGAGCTTGATGATGCGCCGGCCGGTCTGCAGGCGCCCTCGCCAGGTCGTCCGACCCACCGGCTCACCGTCGATGATCACCGCAGAGTCAGGATCGCTGAGGATGGTCACGCGCACGCGGATCGAGCGCTCGGGATCGGAGACGTCAGGGCGAGCGACGGCGCCAGCCAGCGGGGGCCAGGTCTGCGCCGCGCTGGAGGAGCGGCCTGGGCGCCGACCTGAGCTCGCAGCGTCGGAAGAGGGCGCCTCCTCGCCCATCGCCTCCGGATCTGCTGAGTCGGTCTCCGACTCGGGTCGCACCGACGGAGCCGCGGGCTCCTCCAGCAGAGCCTCCTCTTCCGGGGCCAACGCGGACGTCTCTGCACTCGGCGCCGACGCCTCTTCCGGCCAGATCCACCACGCGAACCCAGAGCAGACCGCAACGAACAGCAGCGGCACCGCCACCAACAGCGGCCACCGCCTGCGTCGGCGGGGGGGCAGATCCCCGGGGGGGAACATCGTGGTCACAGCGGGGTCGTCCGGCTCGTCCGTTGCGTCCGCAGTCGGAACCTCCGCAGTCGGAACCTCCGCAGTCGGAACCTCCGCAGTCGACATTCCGACAGTCGGGACGTCTGCAGTCGGCAGATCCGAGAGCGGGACATCCACCACCGGAATCTCCGCGGTCGGCAGGTCCGAGATCAGAGCGGCCGGCACGTCCGAAACCGGCACGTCCGAAACCGGCACGTCCGAAACCGGCACGTCCGAAACCGGCACGTC
>CAYXGP010000170.1:0-12439 GCA_964464515.1 uncultured Enterobacterales bacterium | reverse complement strand
CCGGCACGTCCGAAACCGGCACGTCCGAAACCGGCACGTCCGAAACCGGCACGTCCGAAACCGGCATGTCCGAGAGCGACACCTCCGAGAGCGGCAGATCCGAGAGCGGCACGTCCGAGATGGTCTCCGGAGCCATGGGTTGATCGACCAGCGGCACGAGGGGAAGCACCGGCGGGATGGCGACCACCGGCGTCTCATCTTCCTCGAGCTGCTCCGAGCGCACCGAGGGCGGCAGCGAGCTCGACACCTCAGAGGTGGGATCGTCAAACTCCAGCAGATCGTGCTGCACCAGCGACGGCGCATCGCCGGGCAGCGCCGGGAGCATCGCCTCGACCTGACGAAGCGCCAGCAGCATGTCCTCGGCAGATGCCCAGCGCTCCTCGCGGTTGTACCGGGAGGCCTTCTCGACCACCCCTCGGAGGCCGTCGGGCAGCTCCCGGAGGAGCTCTGTGCGGATCTGGGCGACGAACAGGTGGGTGGGATCGCGACCGGAGACCAGCGCCAGGATGGTGGCGCCCACCGAGTAGAGATCGGAGCGGGCGTCGGCCTGCCGCGCGCTCCGGTGCTGCTCTGGCGACATGTAGGCCAGCGTGCCCATGGTGATGCCGGTGCGGGTGTGCGAGTCCTTGTTGGTCAGGTGCGCGATGCCGAAGTCGGTGAGGCGCGTCTCGCCGCGACGCGTGACGAGGATGTTGTGGGGCTTGATGTCGCGGTGGATCACCCCCTGGCTGTGGGCCAGCGTCAGAGCCTCCAGCACGTCGGCGGCCACCCGGCAGGCGATGAGGGACGGCATCGGGCCATACCGACGGGTCCAGCCGTTGAGGTTTCCACCCCGGATGTACTCCTGGACGATGTAGGTGCCCTCCGAGCCGGCCCCGAAGTCCACCACCCGGACGATGTTCGGGTGCTCCAGGCGCGCCATCGTGCGGGCCTCGACAGAGAAGCGCATCTGCATACGCTGCGAGGAAAACAGCGCAGGGTTGAGGATCTTGACGGCGCGCAGTACGTCCAGCACCTGATCGTGGGCGCGCCACACCGTCGCCGTGCCGCCCTCGCCGATCTGCTCGAGCAAGCGGTAGCGGCCTGCGATGAGCCGATCGACGAGCGTCCGCTCGCCTTCGCTGGTGGTGTTCGGGGCCATTGCGTGCGGGATATCGTATCCAATCTTGCCTGGCCTCCACACCCAAGCAGCCCAGCACCTCTGCGCGGAGAGCGCCATCGGGTCCCTCGCCCCACCCCCCCCCCTGCACCCCCTGCTCCGCCTGCCGCTTCTGGGCCTCCTCGTCACGCTCGTGGTCACCCAGTCGTTCATCGATCTGGAGGTGTCGGCGGATCTCGGGTCGTGGCATGCCAACCTGCCGGTCGTCGACCTCTGCGCGCTCCTCCGCCTCCCCCGTGGTCTCGTGGGGGTGACGCGCACCCCCGCTCCGCTCCCCGCCCCCGCGGCCTTCGGGCTGTTCGGGCTCGCGTCGGCCCTGAGCATCTTCTCCGCCCATGTGCCCGACGCTGCGTTTCATCACTTCCTGCGCAAGCCCCTGTTCCTCTACATGGCCTATGGAATGGGGCTGGCCTGGATCGCAGCGCGCTGGGCCCCCCGAGCGCTGCTCCACCGGGCCCTGCTGGCCTGGATGGCGGCGACCGCGCTGGTGTCGCTGGTGACCAGCGTGGGACGGATCGGCGCAGGCAACGCCCTCTGGTACGGCGCCATCAGCGGCCTGACGCCGAACCACAAGACCCTCGCGGTCTCGCTGGCCGGAGGACTTCCGCTGGTGCTCGGGCTGGCGACAGCCTCGCCTGGCTGGCTGACGCCCACCACCCGGCGTCGCGCGCGCGGGGTCGTGGCCGGCGCCCTGCTGGCGATCTTCCTCAGCGCCTCCAAGACGGCCTGGCTCGCGGCGGCGCTCGGGGTAGCGCTGTTCTTCCCCGCCCGCCGTCCCCTCGCCTGCCGACCGCGCGTCATCGCGCCCGCCCTCACCCTGGGTGTGGCGACGGCCCTGCTCGCCCCCCTCCTGATCGGCTCGAAGACCATGCTGGACGCCGCCCGCTCGCGGCACTCGCTCAACAAACGCGCGGCGGTGATGTTCACCGCCTACCCGCTGCTGGGCGCCGGCACCGGCATGAACGTGCACGTCGAGCAGGTCACCTTCCCCGACTACCGGGTCAACGGCGTCGACGCCCACGGCGTGGTGCAGAAGGTCGCCTCAGAGACCGGGCTGCTCGGACTCGCGGGGATGACCGGCTTCGCGGTCCTGGGGGCGGTCGCGCTGCGGCGCCGCACCACCGGCCCCGGCGATCCGGCCTGGGGCAGCCTCGCCACCTGGGGCACGCTCCACTTCAGCCTGCTGCTATCTACAGAGACGCTGTCGCCGACGCACTGGGTGCCGCTGGGGCTGGCCTGGGGGTTGGCCCACCGGCCTGTCCCCAACGCTCACTCCACGGCCTCCCGGATGCGGTCCGGCTGATCTTCGATGTAGTCCTCCACCTCCCTGCGCGCCCTGCGGGTCTCCCGCTTGCTGTTCTCCGAGAGCGGATCGACGCGATGACTGCCGCGCAGCCACCGCCGCTGCGTCCGCGCCCAGCCGGCGAGGTCGATCTCCTCGATCAAGTCGGCGATCGCCAGCAGACGCGCCTCGTACGCGGCGGTGCACGGGGCGCTCGCCATGCAATCGACGAAGAGCCGGCCCATTCGGGCGTCGGCGGTCTGTTCGGTCGTCTTGAGTGGGTCGACCGGCCGATAGGGGTCCACCTCACGCTCAAACGAGAGGTCCACCCCCCACGGAATCAGCGAGAAGCGCTCCGTGGACGGCGCGTGGTACACGAGGAAGTTGTGGGTGAAGCTGCCGTAGCCGTCGTAGTTTCCGATCAGGGCGTCCACCGCCCACAGCGACAGCAGATCATCGCGCTCGGTCCACGCGTCGAGCACCTCCGGCAGCGTATCGGGCTCGGCAGCGTCGAGGTCGGCGACGAATCGCTCCATGTCCTCCAGGGCGGCCGCGTCGCCCTCCTCAAGCTCGAATCTGCGGAACGTCTCGACCGTGAAGTCCGAGCGGTCCCAGGCCTCCCACAGCGTGCCGTCGTCTCCGAACGCGCGCTCGACGAACTGCTCATCCATCGTCTCGACAACACTGTACAGCCCGTAGGGTTTCCCGTTGATCTCCACGCAGGCGAAGCCGTGCCGAGGGGACGGCACCCCTGCTGCAGACAGCAGCGTGTAGGCGAGGCTCTCCGAGAGCTGAGAGGGACTCTGCATCATGTTGTTGAGCGTCAGCCGACGGAGCCCGTGCAGCGTCTGCCCGCTCACCCACTCGCCGAGGTCGATCTTCATCGAGGCCTTCTGTTCGATGGTGCGAAAAGAGCCGCTCCCTTTCAGCTTCAGCCCGACGTCATACGTCTCGTCGTCGAATCGCAATTCGGCGTGGATGTCGGGGACGTCCGCCCCCGGCGCGTCAGCCAGCTCTTCGAGGTCGTCGCTCTCCAGCGCCAGATCGACCACGACACCGTGCTGAAAGAACATCCCCACGTCGCGGCTCAGATCCTCCTGCCCGACCCCACATAAGGGATCGCCGCAGCCCACCGTCGCTGCGATCACGAGCGCCCCTCTCACGCCGCGCCGCCGGGGTACGGGGGCTCATGCGCGTCCTGATGATCAACACCTTCCACCACCCGCGCGGGGGCGACGCCACCTACACCCGCACGGTGAGCGCAGCCCTCCGGGCCGCGGGCCACGACGTGATCCCGCTGGCCATGCGCCACCCTGACAACACGCCGTCCACCTGGGAGCACCGCTTCCTGAGCTGGATCGACCTGCGGGGCAGCCGCGGCCTGCGCGCGCGTCTGCGTGTGGGGCGCCGGATGTTCTGGTCGCGCGAGGCGTCCGCGCTCTGTAGCCGACTGGTGGAGGAGATCCGGCCCGACGTCGCCCACCTCCAACACGTCCATCGCCATGTGACGCCCTCGGTGCTCGGTCCGCTGCGGGCCGCTGGCGTGCCCATCGTATGGACCGTACACGACTATGAGCTGATCTGTCCGGAGGGGCACCTCTTCCAGGGCGGCCACCCGTGTGAGCGCTGCCACGGCCACCGGTACTGGGAGGCGATCCGAGGTCGCTGCAAGTGGGACTCCCTGGGCCCTTCCGTCGCCGTGGCGCTGGAGAAGTCGCTGCATGCCGCGCTGGGTGTGTGGAGTCGGGTGGATCGCTTCCTGTGTCCGTCGCAGTTCCTGGCCGACACGCTGGTGCGGTTTGGCCTGCCCGCCGCGCGCGTGACGCACCTGCCCAACTGCGTGCAGGTGAGCGGACCGCCCTCGACCATCGCCGGGGAGGGCTGCCTCTACGCGGGGCGCCTGAGCACCGAGAAGGGGGTAGACGTGGCGATCGAGGCGGCCCGGCGCATCCCCGGGCAGCCGCTGTACATCTGCGGGACCGGCCCCGAAGAGGCGGCGATCCGCGCGCGCGCCGTCGGGCTTCCGAACGTGCGGTTCCTCGGTCACCTGCCCCCGCGCGGCCTCGCGGAGGTGCTGCGCTCGGTGCGGGCCGTGGTCGTCCCCTCCCGCTGGTGGGAGAATTTCCCCTACGCGGTGCTGGAGGCGCAGGCCGCCGGGCGCGCGGTGGTCGCCAGCCACATCGGCGGGATCCCCGAGCAGATCACCCACGACCACGACGGGCTGCTGGTGCCGCCGAACGATCCCGCGGCGCTGGCGGCGGCGCTGCGGCGGCTGTACGCCGAGCCGGAGTTGGCCCAGCGGCTGGGTGCCGCGGGTGCTCAGCGGGTTCGAGAGCGGCTGTCTGTCGGGCGACACCTGCAGCGGCTGCTGGGCGTGTACGCGACGCCCAGCAGCGCAGCGCGCCGCGGACCTGCTCAGCCCGCGGGCGCTCCGCCTCGTTGACCGACGCTCAGGAGGCGGCCTCGACAGCGGCGCGCACGTCGTCGTAGGTCGGCTCGACGCCCGGGTTCGGGGCGATCCAGGCCCAGGCGACGTTGCCGGCGGTGTCAACGACAAAGACCGACCGCTGCGAGGCGGTGTAGCCGCTCATGCCGGCGAAGTCCTCGACCGCGACGCCATAGGCGCTGGTCGCGGAGCGGCCGTAGTCGGACAGGATGGGGAAGTTCACGCCGTTGGCTGCGGCGAATGCGCCGTTGGAGAAGGGCGCATCCACGCTGATGCCCAGCACCTCCGCGCCGAGGTCGCCGAAGTCCGCCAGCGAGGACTGGAAGGTGCACAGCTCCTTCTTGCACACGCCGGTGAAGGCCGCGGGAAAGAAAGCCAGGACGACCTTCTTGCCACGCAGACCGGAGAGGGTGACCGCCTCGCGGGCGGTGTTCGGCAGGGTGAAATCGGGAGCGGGGTTTCCGACGAGGCTCATGGTGACTCCGAGGACCGGGGGGGGGGAAGAGCCCCCGCTATCCGAGCCCGGACCGGAGCGCACGCGCCCCCTTGCAGGAGCAGGTGGGCTGATTTAGGGGTGCCGGCGACCTCGCCAGGCCCGCGCCCGGCTTTTCCCGACAATGCCTGACTCAGATCAGCCCACCTCATCCAGAGGCAGGGATCCCTGCCCACCGAGGAGCGTCTCACCATGAGCACCCCCCAGCCCGCCATCCTGACCAACCTGCAAGAGCACCAGTGGTACGTCCACATGAGCCGCGTCGAGGGCGCGGATCTCGAGGTGATCAAGTCCGCGCTCCGCGACCTGCGCGCGGCCTGCGACGCCTCTGGCGTGAACCTCTGCCTGATGTTCGGCCCCACCCTGCTGGCCGACCTCACGGACGACATCCCGAGCGACTTCCAGGCCTACCCCGGCTACACCTCGCCCGACGGCAAGGTCGCCAAGGGCACACAGGAGGAGCTGCTCCTGTGGCTGCACCACGACCGCAAGGGCCTGTGCTGGGAGGCGCAGTACAACTTCCGCAACGCGGTGAAGGACCACATGAAGGTCGCGCGCGAGACGATCACCTGGATCTACCGCAACAGCCTCGACCTCACCGGGTTCATCGACGGCACCGGCAACCCCGAGGCCGAGGACCAGCACGATCGCGCCATCATCGCCGACGGTCAGGCCGGCTCGGGCGGCACCTTCGCCATCGCCCAGCGGTGGGTCCACGACCTCCAGTACTTCCGCGGCCTCTCACACGGCGACCAGGAGAACACCTTCGGCCGCACCAAGGCCGACTCCACCCGCCTCGAGACGCAGGTGCCCACCAGCCACCTGTCGCACGTCGAGCTGCGCCACGGCAAGACCGCCGACGCCACCAAGCCCAAGCGGGGCGAGATGGTCCGCCGCTCCACGCCGTACGCGTTCCACGACGGCACGGTCGGCCTGTACTTCATGGGCTTCTGCAAGATCCAGGCGCCGCTGCGTGAGCGCATGGAGTCGATGTACAACGTCAGCGGTGACGGCGCGCGCGACGCGATCACGAACTACTCGACGCCGGCCTCGGGCGCGTACTACTTCGCGCCGTCGGTGGAGACGCTGGACGCTTCGCTGTAGCGTTTGTATTGCTTTGTTGAGTGAAGGGCCCGGGGACTCCTCGGGCTTTTTTTTTCGCACTGTCTGTTCCCTGCCTCGCACCGTCCGATCGGCACGTGAGTTCGTTCTCGAGAATCGATCTCGTTGATGGAACTCACCCCCGTTGCGGAGCAATCGAACTCGAATCTCGAATCACGAATCACGAATCACGAATCACGAATCACACAGCAGACCCGACTCAGCACCAGCTCACCAGCGCGCCGAATCCAACTTCACTCGATACCGGCTACAATCTGCACCCAACGGAAGCGACGCCTCCGCAGTCACAGACCCCAGCCTCGGCACCTCCGGAATCTCGACCGGATATGTATCAGCACACATCACGGACAGCACCACGTCGGTCACGTCCCGATCCGCCCGATTCTCCACATCAGCCGACAGCTCGGTCCGCCCATCCGACCACCGCGTCGCCTCGACGGATATCTCCAGCCACGGCCGGATATCCATCTCCCGCCCGGGCTGATCCTCCCGCGGGCGCAGCGTCAGCTCCTTGCGCTGCTGATCGACCGTGACGAGGAACCGCGACGAGACGTTGTTGCCCAGCAACCCGACCGAGTGCCCGAACGCACACTCCTCGCACACCCCGACGGTGACCCCCTCGACCAGCAGCCCGCCGATCCAGACCTCGTCCACCAGCACGACGGGCGCGACCCGCTCTCCGCCGGCCGTGGCGAACTTGAGCGTGGGGGCGTCGTCCGGGATGTCGACCCCGAGCGCGGCCAGCGTCTTCGGATCGAGCGTGGTCAGCGACGCTCCGGTGTCGAACAGCATCCAGGTGTCCAGATCCTCGCCGTCGGCCCCGACGAACCCGATGGGGATCGACAGCGACTGTCCCGAGCCCTCGTAGGGAAGCACCACCTCATCTGGCTGCTCACCAGCCGGCAGCGCCCCACCCGGGAGGAGCCTGGGGAGCGGTCTGGGGAGCGCCTCCGGGGTCGCGGCGGCTGTCGGCGGCAGCGCGCGACCGACGGACAGGCCCGGCAGCGCCTCGTCGAGCAGCACCATCCACTCGGGTGAGACCGAGAGGCCTGCGGGCTCCGAGACCACCGTGATCCCGGCCGCGAGCGCCGGCGCCCGCTCGCCCGGGAAGTACATCGGGAACCCGACCAGCACCATCATCGACCAGACGAGCATCCCCAGGGGCAGCCACGACAAGCGCTCGTGGAAGGGCGTCGTCATCCCGAGCGCAGGCAGGACCAGCAGGACTCCGGCGCCGATGGAGACCAGCAGCGGAGGCGCCTGACGCATCATCCCGGCGCCTACCAGGACCGAGAACGCCAGGGTCACCGGCGTCACCGCGAGGGCGGAGATGAGCAATGCATCCCGGTCGCGCATGTTAGGGGGCGCCTCCGCCAGACCCAGGGTCCTGTTCAGGCACTAACGCACCGGCTCCCAAGACCTTCCATGTCCGTCCATCACGAACACCGCGCCACCTACTTCTGCGTCGACATCGAGTGCAACGGCCCCGTCCCCGGCCTGTACGACATGGTCTCGCTGGGCATCGTCGTCGTCGCCCCAGATGACGACGGGCGCCTCGCCCTCGGCCCCGACCACTACGTCGAGCTCAAGCCCTGCGCGCCCCGCTTCGACGCCCGCGCTGCCGCCATCCACGGCCTGGACCAGAATCGCCTGGCCCGCGAGGGTCTGGAGCGCAGAGATTTCTGCGACGCGCTCACCGCCTGGGTGCAGGCGCACACCCGTCCCGGCACCGAGCCCTGCTTCGTCGGCCACAACGCGCCGTTCGACTGGTCGTTCGTCGCGTGGACGTTCGCCGCCGAGTCGCTGCCCAACCCCTTCGGCTACAAGGCCCTGTGCACCAAGGCGATGGCCACCGGCGCGCTGGGGCTGCACTGGCTCGACAGCAACAAACGCGAGCTGTCCCGAGCGCTGGCGCTGCCGCCGGAAGATCTGGGGCAGAAGCATCGCGCCGACTACGACGCCCGCTACCAGGCGCACATCCTGATCGGGCTGCTGGAGTACACCTCCTCCCGATGATGGGGCTTCCCGATGAGGGGGCTCACTCTGCGGGAGGCGACCACACCTGATCGAGCGCCTCGACAGCGGTCCACAGCATCGCGTAGATCATCGCCGACTGCTCGGGCTCCAGCGCGTTGTCCTGCTCCTCCTCGCCCTCGACGGGCTCGCGCTCGTACAGCGCCCACAGCACCTCGTCGAGGATGTGGGGCTGGGCGCGCTCGGCCGCCTTGGCGCGCGCGGCGAAGTCCTCATCGGCGGGGAAGACCGCGCCGGCGCGCGCGTCGACCCGGCGGGTGGCCTCGCCCAGCTCCCGTCCGGTGACCTTCTTCATGCGTCCGCCCACCTGATCGAAGATGCGGAGCACGACCGAGAGCATGTACAGCGAGATCTGCCCCGGCACCGGACCCATCGGCTCCATGTTCTGCTCGAAGAAGCGCGACAGACGCCGCTGCTGCTTGATGAGGCGGGTGGCGGCGGGCTGGAAGCCGGCGGGATCATCCGAGCAGGCCTCTGCCAGCTCGTGGACCCGCTCGCGGGAGATGGGGGCGTTGGGCATGGGGGTCTCCGAAGCGGCGCCTCTCTAACCTGCCGGCGGCGTCGCAGACGCTCCGGCTGCGTAGAACGCCCGCAGCTCCTCAAGCACCCGCCGCGTGGGGCCCACCACCCGCCGCATGGGCGGCAGCGAATCCAGGAACATCCGGCCGTACCAGCGACTCGACACCCGACGGTCCAGCACCAGCACTGCCCCCCGATCGCCCTGGCTGCGCACCAGACGACCGGTGCCCTGGCGCAGCCGCAGCACCGCCTGCGGGAGCGAGTACGCGCGGAACGGATCGAGCCCCTCCCGCGACAGCTTCTCCACCCGCGCCTGCTGCACCGGCTCGGTGGGCACCCGGAACGGCAGCCGGGGGATCACCACCAGCCGCAGCGCAGCGCCGCGCACCGACACCCCCTCCCAGAAGCTGTCGGTGCCGAACAGCACCGCGTTGCCCAGCTCTCGAAAGCGCGCGAGCATGCGATGGCGGCTGAAGCGTCCCTGGCGCAGCAGGGGCAGCGTGTCTCCGAGCTGCGCGGCGACGGCGTGGTGGAACGTCTCCACCGCCCGGTAGCTGGTGCACAGCACGAAGGCCCCGCCCCCGCTGACCTCCAGCGCAGCCACCAGCGCCCGGGCGGTGACGGCCTCGTAGCGAGGGTCGTCGGGCGGAGGGAGATCGCGGGGGATGCCCAGCAGCGCCTGCCGGGCGTAGTCGAACGGAGAGGGGAACGCGCCCGTCGTGGGGGGCTCCCCCTCCCCCAGCCCGAAGCGACCGACCAGGTGATCGAACCGCTCGTGAACCGTGAGGGTGGCGGACGTCAGCACGGTGCTCTTCAGCGGCTCGAACACCCGATCGCGCAGCATCGGCCCCACCGCGATGGGGGCGCTGTTCAGGGTGGCCTGGGGCAGCGCGGGCGGCCCGGAGCGCTTGCTGCGGGCCAGCTCCAGCCAGCGCACGCTGTCGCGGTCGTCGCCGGGGAACGACGCGACGGTCATCGCGGCCTCGCCCAGCCGTCGCTCGGCGCGCTCCAGGTCGAACAGCGGCTGGGGCTCCCGGGTGGCCTCTTCTGCGGGGGCCTCCGAGAGCATCTTGCCCAGCCCCGCGATGATCTCCCGCGCGGCGGCCAGGCGTCCGCCCATCTCATCGAGGATCGGCGCCACCTGTGCCTGCCACCAGGGCTCGTCGGCGACCGTCCCGCGCACCCGCAGGGTGGTCTCGGGCGGGGAGAGCGCGGCCGCGGCGATCTGCTCCATCCAGCCCGGGGCGTCGCTGTGAATCAGGGGGAGCACCCGCTCCAGATCGGTGACCGCCTGGTGTACGCGCATCGCCGCCGCCGGTCCCAGGGGGCTGCGGGCGGGGTTTCCGAATTTCGCGTTGAGCCGAGCCAGCCCTCCGATGCGCTTGGAGGACGTGAGCAGCGGTGAGAGGGCCCGCTGAATCGACCGCGCGGTGAGGCGCGCGCGGAACAGCGAGGTGGCGGTGTCTTCGGGGTGGTGGCCCTCATCGAGGATGATTCGATCGAAGCGCGGGAGGATCCCCGCGCCGCCCGTCTCTGCCTTGATGGACAGATCGGCCAGCAGCAGGTGGTGGTTGACGACCAGCAGATCGGCCCGCGCCGCCTCCCGCCGCGCCTGGTAGTAGAAGCACTCTGCGTAGTGGGGGCAGCGCGCGCGCAGGGTCTGATCGTGATCACTTCCCACGCGCTCCCAGGTCTCCTCGTCCACCGGGAAGGCCATGTCTGCCCGCGCGCCGTTCTCGGCGCGGGCCGCCCAGCGCGCGATGGCCCCGATCAGCCGCGACTGCTCATCCGGAGGCGTGCCGGCCTGCGCCGCGGCGATCCGCTCGTCGTCCGCCTCCTTCAGCCGACGTCGGCACAGGTAGTTGCCGCGCCCCTTGAGCACCGCGTACCGAAACCGCAGCCCCGCGCGGAGCATCAGCGGGATGTCGGTGGTGGCGAGCTGCGCCTGGAGCGTGCGGGTGTAGGTGGCGACGGCCACGCGACCGCGGTTCTCCAGCGCCCACAGCACCGCGGGCACGAGATAGGCCAGCGACTTTCCGGTGCCGGTGCCGGCCTCCAGCACCGCGACGGTCTCCTCGGTGAGCGCGCGGCCGACGGCGTGGGCCATCGCCTCCTGCCCCGGCCGCGCCTCGTGGCCGTCGAGCACGCGCGGCAGCGACTCCCGAAAGAACCGCCGCACCTGTCGGGAGGGCACGGCGCGCCGACGAACCACGTGCGGCTCCACCACCCACAGCGCGCGAGTGACCTCGTTGTCGACGATGACCACGCCGATGCCGTCCTCGCCGTAGCGGTTGGCGAGCAGCATGTCGGCCCGGGAGGCCCGGAGGGTTCCCGAGGGGTGGTTGTGGATGACCACCTCTCCCGGTCGCGGGCGCCCCAGGCGGGCCGGGACGCTCTCGCTGTTGCCGCGGCCGTGCACCTCCAGGTCCGCCCCCGCGCCCCCCTCCTCGCGGCGGCCGCTGGCGCACCCCTCCACTCCACCTGCGGCCCTGATCTCGCGGCGGAGGGTCGTCGCCGCCCCGATCTTGAAGCGCGTGTTCGAGGCCATCTCCTGAGTTAACCCGGCGGGGTACGGCCATGACTGGTTCGGGCTGTCTCCACGGCCCCGGGCACAGAAAACCGATGCTGTTCGCCCTGCTGATCGCTGCGTCTGCCCCAGCTGGACGCCTGCCTTCCTCCATCTTGATCCAGGGGGTGCAGGTCATCGATGCCCGCGGCAGCCAGGGCACCCACGACGTGCTCATCGTCGGCGCGCGGATCGCCGCGCTCGATCCCACCCGGGCGCCTGCCAACGCCCAGACGATCGACGGCCGCGGCAGGACCCTCCTGCCTGGCTTGATCGACAGCCACACCCACATCTCGTTCACCGCCGGGCGCGCGTGGCTCGACCAGGGCGGCGCGGGCGAGCGGCAGGCGCTGGCCCTCCGCAGCTACCTGGCGTGGGGCGTCACCACGATCGTCGATCCTGGCATCCAGCCCGAGACCGTCCGCCGCGTGGCGATGATCGCCGGACACCAGCCCGCGCCCGATCTGCGGGTGGTCGGTCCGCTGCTGGGCCCGTCGGGAGGCTACCCCGGGGTGATCTTCCCCGAGTTCACAGGGGTGGGCTCCCCCGAGGAGATCACCACGGCGCTGGACACCTTCAAGGGCCTGGACACCCACGGCGTCAAGATCACCATGGAGGACGGGCCGCTCCAGTCCGTCTGGCCGCTCCACACAGAGCAGATGCGGCAGGCCCTCGTCGCCGAGACCGACGCCCGCGGACTCCACCGCTACATCCACGCGATGGACCCGGAGATGACGCGGCTCGCGCTTGAGTTGGACCCGTGGGCGGGCGCGTTCGCATTTGGGGGGCACTCCCTGATTCGCTGATCATGCAGCTTT
>CAYXGP010000169.1:0-18828 GCA_964464515.1 uncultured Enterobacterales bacterium | reverse complement strand
ACCAGGCCTGGGCATTGAGGCGCACGTACAGATCCTCGGGGGCCTGCACGTCCACCTTCAGGCGACCCTCAGAGTCCACACAGCCGCTGAGAAGTTCGGTGACAAAACGACCGTCGCGCGCCGGGTCGAGCACCGCGTGCGCCGCCCAGGCCGGCAGCGGAAGATCCACGGTGGTGCGGCTGTCGCGGACGACGTTCCAGTGAGTGGGCGGAGCGGCCTCGGTGAACACCTCGGGGGCCGAGGCGCCGCGCAGCACCAGCTGGGCGTCGTCGTCGCAAGAGGGCACAGGGATGCGGGTGTTCTCGGAGCGCAGACGGGCCGACGACAGCGAAGACAGCAGCGCCACCCGCCCTCGCGGCGGAGCGGTGAGCCACAGCGCCAGCGGATCGGAGCCCCCGGTGAGATCTCCGTCCAGTCGATAGTGGTGTGAGGCTCCCGCGATCAGCACGTCGCCGTGGGAGAGGTGGGCGGCGCCGAGCTCCTGGGGCGTATCGCCGCTGCAGCGGTAGACCCGGGTGGCGGGTCCGGTGCCGTCACCGGGACGACGGGCGACACGCGGACGCCGCTGGGGCTCCTCCAGGCGATCACCGAGGCGACGCAGCCACGGCGCAGACGACTCGGCGTGGGCCTTGCGCCGAAGCACCTGGAACGGGAAGCCGACCGGCACACCCGCTCCCGCGCCCGTGACGCCCACGCCCTCTGCGGGTCCGTCGTTCACGGTGAGGTAGGCGGCGGGCTTGTAGAACAGCGTGCGGGGCGCCGACAGACCCTCGCTGGTGTGAGCGAAGGTGGTGGAGAGGTCCAGGACCTGCGCGAGCTCTGGCGAGATGTCCCGCCGGAGCATGTCGGCGTCGATCCAATCGCTCTGCAAGGAGATCCAGGGTCGCGAGCTGTCGCGGGCGATCAGCACCCCGGCGGCGTGCAGGACGGCGCGGTTGGCGTCCAGACAAGCCGATCGATCATCGCCGCAGTCCGGGCAGTCCCAGCAGTCCTGGAGCGCCACATCGCCGGAGCGTGCAGGCGTGAGCCACAGGTGATCGCCGTCGAAGTACAGAAAACCATCGCCGACGGCCTTGCGGGCGCCGGGCAGGCGGGGGAGCTCCAGGGTGCGGGACTCACCATCGCGATCGGCGATCCAGACACCAGCGGCGTCGACCAGCGCTACATCTGCCGTGGCGACATCCTCCGGTGGAGTACCGGCGGGATCGCACGCGGCGGTGAGCGCGACAGGATCGAGCACGCGATCGGCCCACACCAGGCGCTCGGCGTCACCCAGAGTGCGGATGGCTACCGGGCCAGGATCATCGCCGACGCGGGCCAGCAGACCGTCATCGATGGACAAAAACTGCGCGCTGCGGGTGGTGGTCTCGTGGAGATAGCGGATCTGATCCGAGGCCAGCTCCAGGGTGGCGAGTCGATGTGGAACACCGCTCTCGGTCAGCCGGAGATCAGCGGTGGGGGCCGTGCCCACCGAGATGGGGCGGATCTCCTCGCCGGGCTGCCGGCGGTAGGTGTGTCCTCCCACCTGGAGGTACGGCGAGCGCTGGCGGAGCGCACCCATCACGGTGGAGGTCCAGCCCAGCGTGCGGGGCAGACCGACCAGGAAGATCGCCGCGACGATCCACAGCAGGCAGCCTGAGAGCGCCGGTGTGATCCCGCGTGCATCTGCCATCCACTGCCTCCACGGGTCGCCGAGCGCTTTCTGAGAACGAGCGAGCTCCCGAACTATTCGTTCCGGGTCCGAGCCGAAGCCGGGTTCATCCCTCGACGACCGACCCCAGGACAGAGGCCAGCTCGGGTTTGGAGCGGAAGTGCGCGGCCATGCTCGGGGGCAGATCCGCGGCGATGTCGGCGGCCAACTCAGCGCCTTCGGCCAACATGCGGCGGGCCTCGTCGGGCGGGCAGATGCGCGCGAGGACCACCCGGGCCATCAGGGCCATCATGACGAAGCCCTGCTCGCGGGCCACGCGGGCGGCGACGCGCAGGAGCGGCACGGCCTGCTCGCGGGCGCCCATCTCCACCCAGGCGGTGCCCATGTTGAGCTGCACCTGGGTGCGCCGGGGGACGGTCAGGGTGTCCAGGCCCGAGGCCAGCGACAGCAGGATCTGCGCGGCATCGGCGACGCGGTTCTGGAGCGCATAGACCCGGGCGAGGTTGGCGCGCAGCGGCGGCCCGTAGGCTTCGCCGTCCCCGCGCTCGGCCAGGGCGAGACCCTTGTCGAAGTGCGCCTCGGCCACAGCGTTGTTCCCCCGCGACAGCTCCAGCACGCCCAGGTAGTAGCGGATCGGCAGGCGATCGTTCTGCTCCACCAGCTTCTGGCTCTCGGCCAGCGCGTGGGTCAGATCTGCGGCGGCGCCGTCCAGATCGCCGATGATCAGGCGCGCGGAGCCCCGGATGCGATGTCCCCAGGGCTGCGCGAACTGGAACATCACCTCGCGGGCGATGGCCATGCCCTCGTCGCTGCGCTGGATGGCGCGCGCCGCGTCGCCCTGGAGCTGGTGGATCTCTCCGAGGTTGCACAGCACCAGAACGGTCTCGCGCTTCATTCGAAGACGCCGCAGGATGCTGCCAGCCTCGGTCAGCCCCGCCACCGCCGCGGACATCTCGCCGCGACAGGCCTGTGCCACCGTGAGCGCCAACAGCAGCTTCGCGCGGGCTTCGATCTGCTTGCCCTCCTGCCCCATCGCCAGACCCTGGCTGGCGAGCCGATCGCAGGTGTCGTAGTCACCGCGCTCAAAGGCGAAGCTGGCCAACACGTGGAGGCTGGCCATGATCCCAGCCCGATCACCCCGCATTCTCGCTTTCTCCAGGACCGCCTGGACCATCGCCACGCCCTCGGAGGAGTGACCGAGGATGTCGAGCGCACCGCCCAACTTGAGGCCCACGCGAGCGGCGAGGCGCTCATCCCCCACGGAGATGGCGGCCCCACGCAGCGCGGTGAGCGCCTCGCGGGCCTCCGACCACGCCCCGCGGTTGAACAAGGTGTCGCTGCGCACGCGAAGCAGGCCGATGCGTGACTGCAGAAATTCGCTGGGCGTGAGAGCCACGCGCGCGGCTTCTTCCAGCGCCTTGGCGCGACGGGCTACGCGGATCGCTTCACCTCCCAGCGAGCGCTCCCAGGAGCTCACGGCCGCCTTCACCAGATACAGGTACGCGCGCCCCTCGCGACCGGCGCGGCGGTAGTGCTCACCGATGACCTCCGCGGCCAGCGGGTTGCCGGAGTGTCGGATTTCCAGCGCGGCGCCCAGGCTGCGATGCGCGGCGACGCGCCGGGCGTCGCTGAGCTCGGCGTAGACCACCTCCCCCACCTTGGGGGGGACGAAGCCCACGAGGGTCTGGAGGCCCACGCGGCGCTCCACGAGGAAACCCGCGCCGATCAGACGATCGATGCGGTCGAGCACCAGGTCCTCGTCTTCGATGACCACGTCGAGCAGCACGTCGAGGTCGATCTCGCGACCGGCGGCCGACATCGTGTCGATCAGCGCGCGGTCCTCGGAGTCGAGGCCGGCGAGGCGGGAGCCCACCACGCGGCGAACACCCGATGGGATCTGCCCGTCGCCGGTGCTCACCATGGGCTCGCCCGACATCACCTCGGGATCGGCCGAGCGCCCGCTGGGATCATGTCCCTCGATCATCGCCCGCAGGTACTCCGAGACGAAGAACGGGTTGCCGCGGGTCTCGTGGTGCAGACGCACGGCGAGGGCAGAGGCCCGCGGTCCCTGACCCAGGTGGCTCTCCATCAGCACGCGGACCTGCGGAGCAGACAGCGGCGGCAGGGTCAGGCGGACCGGCCGCAGACCCAGCTCGGTGCCCTCGGCGAAGCCCCGCACGGCCGCCTCGCCGCGGCCCGTCCGCAGGGTCACGAGCACCAGCAGACCGCGCTGATCCTGAACGATGAGCGTGCGCACGAGGAAGCTCAGCAGCCCCACCAGCGGCGCGGGAGCCAGATGGAAGTCGTCGATGGCGAGGATCAGCGGACCCTCCCGCAGGAGGATGGACATCGCCCCGCGGATACCGTCGTAGAGTTGGTAGCGAACATCACCGACCAGACGGCCGCGGCCGCGGGCGAACGTGAGCATCGCGCGATTCAGCTCGCGGGGGACGCGCGCGCCGAGCTCTCGACTCATGACGGTGGCGACCTCCAGCAGGGGCTCGAAGGCGCCCTTCGAGGGAGACATCTGGGTGGAGTAAACGGGCATGCCGATGCGCCGACCGCGGTCGATCGCGGCCTCCAGCATGCGGGTGCGGCCGCTTCCTTCAGCGCCCCCGATCAGCAGCACGCCGCCGGCGCTCCGGGTGAGGCCGCTCACGCAGGCGTCGATCTGCCGAAGCTGGGACTCGCGTCCGACCAGGGGCGGACGCCACGGAGCAGCCTCGGGCAGCGCGACGGTGGCTTCGGTGGGGCCCTCGGTGCGCTCGAGTCGATCGAGGATCTCCAAGCCGGACTGAAAGCGGTCGTGGGGCGCCTTGGCGAGCAGACGCAGACAGATGTCTTCGAGGTGCGGGGGGATCTCGGGGTCGATCGCCCGCGGGAGCATCGGCGAGCGGTCGCGGTGCAGCTCGATGTACCCGGCCATGTCCTTGGCGGCGAAGGGGCGCTTGCTGGTGAGCATGGCGAACAGGATGACGCCGAGACTGTACAGGTCGGACCGGTGGTCGATGGGTTGGCCGGTGATCTGCTCCGGAGAGGCGTACGCCCACGTCCCGACCAGCGCCGTCGAGACGAACGGATCGCTTGAGGAGTCCAGCTCCTTGACGATCCCGAAGTCGGTCAGCTTGCAGCGGCCCTCGCGATCCACCAATACATTGGACGGTTTGAGATCTCGGTGGACGAGTCCGCGTCGATGAATGTAGTACAGGGCCTGGCCCAGATCGCTCAGGTTGCTCTCTACCCGACTCCAACGCTCGGACCTGGTGAGCGTTGAGTATCCGCGAATCTCCTGGTGCAGATCGCTCCCCTCGACGTACTCCATGGCGATGTAGGGATGCCCGAACAGGCGACCGTGTGTATACACGCGGATGACGTTCGGATGCTGCAGCTTCTCCAGCGCGCGGAACTCTCGGTGAAAACGCTGCAGCGCGGTGCCGCGCCGCGTGGACTTCAGCACCTTGAGCGCCACCTGGCGATCTTCGGAGTCGGTAGCCAGGAGCACGTGGGCCATGCCGCCCGAAGCGATCTTCCCGTGGAAGATATACGCGTCGATCGGATCCCCGGCCGTGAGGCGCTGTCCACCCATCTCGAACGTGCGCGACGCGAGGGTGACGGAGGACGCGTTCTGGCTCATGGCGCTGCCTCCCGGGTCAGGGCTGCCTCCAGCACTGGCGGCAGCGCCCGACCTAACCCGCTCCCGCGTTCACTCGGCCGACGATCCACCGGGTCCGAGAATACGCTCGGTGTCCGGCGGCGGATCAAAGCCGCCGAGCGCGTCGCTGACGATGCCCAGCTTCATGCGCGCCAGCTTGCGCTCGCGAGACGACAGCGTGCCCTCCGCCCGCGCGGCGATCTCCCTGGCGCGGTGCGCCAGCCGAGCAGCCTCGCCCATCAGCGAGCGCTCCCACATACCGTAAGCGGCGGCCACCAGGTGGAGGTACGCCGAGCCGGCGTCGCCGGCGCCCTGGTAGTGGGTGGCGATGGCCTCGGAGGCCAGGGGGTTGCCAGCGTGCCGCTCCTCCAGCGCCTGACCGAACCGCTGGTGGAGGTCCTGCCGCCGCGCCGGCTCCAGCGTCTCGACCAGCACAGCGCCCATCTTCGGAGCGGTGAACCCGATGAGGGTCTGGAGCCCCACGCGGCGCTCCACGAGCAGCCCCACGTCGATGAGCGCGTCGATCCGATCGAGCAGCTCGTCCTCATCTTGATCGGACAGGACGGAGATCAGGATGTCGAGATCGATCTCGCTCCCGCCGGCCGACAGCACCTCGATCAGCGCGCGCTCGCCGACGGTCAGCGAAGCCAGGCGGGCGTCCACCACCTCGCGGATGCGCGTCGGCACAGGGCGAGCGAAGATATCGGTGGTGAGGGCGTCTTCGTCGGTGTCCGGGCCGGATCGGGTGTCGGGAGAGCTGCGCAGATACTCGTTGATGAAGAACGGATTGCCCCCGGTCTCCCGGTGCAGACGCGCCGCCAGCTCGGTGGGATCGACGCCGGTACCCAACCGACTCTGCACCAGCTGGCGCACGTCGTCGGACGTGAGCGGAGACAGCTCGAGGCGAACCGGAGAGAGCCCCAGCTCGCGACCGTCGCGGATCCCCGCCACCGTGCGCCCCGCTCGATCGGGCTCCAGGGTCAGCAGCAGCAGCAGGCTCTGTCGATCGCGGACGACGAGGGTGCGCACGAGGAAGCTCAGCAGCCCCACCAGCGGCGCAGGAGCCAGGTGGAAGTCGTCGACGGCCACGACCAGCGGACCCTCCCGGAGCAGAAGCCGCAGCGCCCGCCGGATGGCATCGTAGAGCTGGTAGCGAACGTCACCGACCAGCTTTCGACCGCTGCCCACGAAGGCCCCTTGCGCGCGGAGCAGCTCCGGAGGGACGTGCGTCCCCAGTTCTCGACTGAGGACGGCGGCCACATCCAGCAGCGGCTCGACACCGCGCGACGCCGAGACGTCGAATTGGTGGATGGGGATGCCGATGCGCGAAGACCACTCGATGGCGGTCTTGAACAGGCGGGTGCACCCGCTGCCCTCCACGCCCTCGATCAGCAGCACGCCTCCCCGACCGTTGGTCAGCCCGCTCACGCAGGCGTCGATCTGCCGCAGTTCCTCCTCCCGACCCACGAGGGGAGGGCTCCAGGCGGGCTCCTCCAGCTCCAATATACGGGAGGATCCCGTGGTGCTCTCGAGTCGATCGAGGATCTCCAGACCGGACTGAAAGCGGTCGTGGGGTGCCTTGGCGAGCAGACGCAGACAGATGTCTTCGAGGTGCGGGGGGATCTCGGGGTCGATCGCCCGCGGGAGCATCGGCGAGCGGTCGCGGTGCAGCTCGATGTACCCGGCCATGTCCTTGGCGGCGAAGGGGCGCTTGCTGGTGAGCATGGCGAACAGGATGACGCCGAGACTGTACAGGTCGGACCGGTGGTCGATGGGTTGGCCGGTGATCTGCTCCGGAGAGGCGTACGCCCACGTCCCGACCAGCGCCGTCGAGACGAACGGATCGCTTGAGGAGTCCAGCTCCTTGACGATCCCGAAGTCGGTCAGCTTGCAGCGGCCCTCGCGATCCACCAATACATTGGACGGTTTGAGATCTCGGTGGACGAGTCCGCGTCGATGAATGTAGTACAGGGCCTGGCCCAGATCGCTCAGGTTGCTCTCTACCCGACTCCAACGCTCGGACCTGGTGAGCGTTGAGTATCCGCGAATCTCCTGGTGCAGATCGCTCCCCTCGACGTACTCCATGGCGATGTAGGGATGCCCGAACAGGCGACCGTGTGTATACACGCGGATGACGTTCGGATGCTGCAGCTTCTCCAGCGCGCGGAACTCTCGCCGGAAACGCTGGAGGACCGTCTCTTCGCGTGTGGATTTCAGCACCTTGATCGCCACCTGTCGACCTTCGGGGTCGGTGGCCAGGAGAACGTGGGCCATCCCGCCGGAGCCCACCAGGCTGCGAAAGGTGTACGCACCGATGGCGTCGCCCGGGCTCAGGCGTCGTCCCGCGACCGTCACCACCTTGGAAGTCAAGCGCTCCATCCTACTTTCCAAGACGGACCTAACCGATCTGGAAGATTCTGAGACAGGATGAAACGCCTTCAGGCAGGATGCCAGCGCGTCATGAACCGTCGGGGATCCCCGGAGAGCGGCGCCAGCTCCGCGCAGAGTCGCTCGCGGCGGACCCGCAGCCGCTCGTCTGCGCGACCGCGAAGCACCAGATCCAGCGCATCCAGCTCGAGCATCCGCAGTCCCTCTGACTGACAGACGGCCAGCGCCTGCTCCGCTGCCTCGGGCGCCGCCACCGCGCGATCGATCGCCACCCGCGCCCGCACCCAGGGCAGCGGACTCGTGGTCACCGTAGGGCCCTCCTGCCCCAGCCGCTGCCGCAGCGCGCCGCTCTGCCCGGCGGGATCGCGTAGCCCCTTGCAGTCGTCGTCCGGCTCATCGAGGACGCTGCAGGCAGCGGCGGCGTCTCCCAGCGCCACCAGACCCCGCGCCAGCGCGACGCGGGCGACCCACCAGCGCGCCGTCCCAGCCATGTCGGTCAGCGCAGAGAGGACAGCCAGTCCCTCGACACCCAGCCGCATCGCCTCGGCGCGATCTCCCTGCCGCTCGGCCGCCTCCATCGCCAGACCGAGCGCCTGCAGGTGCTCCACCGAGTCGGCAGGGGCCGCTCGAGCCACCTCTTGGGCGCGCTCGACCGCCTCCAGCAGCCGACCATCCACCAGGGCCAGATCGGCCAGCCACAGCAGACAGCGGTTGCGATCCCGCGTCGCCCCGAGCACATGCCAGCGCCGCTCGATGCGCTCCAGCTCGGCGCACCCCCGCGCGAGCTCACCCCGGGCGAGGATGATCAGCGTCCGTCCCGCGGCCGCAGCGGCCCCCAGGGTGGGATCTCCGCGGGTGGAGATCCGAAGCAGGTGCTCCCAGCTCGCGTTCGCGGCCTCGATCTGTCCCTCGGCGAGGAGGCACCAGGCCCGCGACCGGGCGACGAGCGTCCACATCGGCTCGCGCTGCGGCAGCACCCGAAACGCGGCGTCCAGATCCGGAAGCGCGCGCGCCTATCGCCCGGGGTCGGCCAGCACCAGCCGGGGGCGGGCGGGGGCCCGCACCCACTCGGAGCCGTCTCCGCCCGGCCCCTCGGCGAGCACCCGCCGCCAGGCGGTCAGCGCCTCCTGTAGATCTCCGCTGCGGTGCAGCACCTCGGCTTCCAGCCCGAAGAACACCCGTCGCAGCCGCGCGGCGTCTTCGTCGGAGAGACCCATCACCGCCACCGGCAGATCGCTGCGTGCGCGATCGACCAGCCCGCGCGCCTCGTCGAGCGCGCCGCGGGTCAACCAGCGTCGCCCGAGCGACAGCAGCATCTCGACGGCTTGAGCCACCTGCCCGCCGCGCCGATGGTGCTCGACGAGCTGCGCCTGCAGCGGACCGGCCCGACGCCCCAGACGACGCCCCAGCACCCGCGCGGCAGAGCGGTGCAGCGCGGTGCGCCGCGACAGCTCGATGAGACCGTAGTGAATCGGCTGCTTGTCGATCTGGCGCAGCCGAACCAGCTCCTGCAGGCCCTCGATGTAGCGCTGGGCCAGCGCCTGCCCCTCCAGCTCCCCGAGCGCCGCCGCGACGGCCTCGGACGGCCGCCCGATGAGCGTCGCCAGGATGTCTACGTTGGTCTCGATACCCAGGACCACCAGCCCGTCGTACACCAGGCGCGCGATGTCGGTCAGGCGAGAGAGGATCGCCGCCTCGCGAGCGCGCACCCGCGCAGGAACGGGCAGCGGCTCGGCCCGCATCGCGGTGATGGTCCGGGCCGGCCGCAGGGCGCCGTCCGCCCCCGCCCGCAGCCAGCCCGCGTCGATCAGCGCATCGAGCTGCTCGATGATCGCACCCGGTACTCCGCCCAGATCGCGATGCAGCCGCGCGCCCAGGGCCTGCGCTGCAGCGCCACCCAGCCCGCGATCGCGCACCAGGAGAACGCAGTCCCGCTGACGTAGCCCCTCCAGCGTCAGCCGCTCGACCGAGCCCTCACGGCACAGAGCGCCCACCGCGCCGTCCTCGCGGGTAGCGGTGCCGACGATCAGCAGCGGCGCCCCCTCCGCCAGGGCGCGGGCGCGAAACACCCCGAGGATGACAGCCATCTCCACGCGCCGAAGCCGATCGAGATCGTCGATCAGCCACACCCGCGGTCGATCGTCGATCGCCGCGCGGAGCAGGCCGACGATCTGCTCGACGCTGAGGTCGTCTGCGCCCGGACTGGGCCGGCCCCGCGTCTGATCGAGCAGCGCGGTGAGCGGAGGCACCCGCGCGCTCGCCCCGCAGCGCGCCACCACGAAACCGTCCCGCCGAGCCTGCGCCTCCAGCGCACCCAGCAGGGCGCTCTTGCCGCTCCCCAGACCGCCGATGATCACACAGACGCCGCAGTCGCCCGCCCGGATCCGCTTCAGGTGCGCGTCGAGCTTGCCGAGCGCGTCATCGCGACCGTGCAGCAGATCAGCCGACCGCGTGCCGTCGAGCGCAGCCAGCACGCACCGAGCCGACGCGAAGCGCTGCTCGGGCTTCTTGCGGAGCAGCCGCATGCAGATCCGCTCCAGGTGCCGCGGCACGACCGGGTCGATCGAAGACGGGAGGGCGGGCTCCGCGGTGAGGTGCCGGGCCAGGAACCCCGCGATGGAGCGCCCCTCGATGGGCGGACGGCCGGTGAGCAGGATGTAGAGCATCGCGCCGAGGCTGTAGAGATCGGCGCGAGCGTCCAGGACATCGCCGGTGATCTGCTCGGGGGCCATGAAGGCCGCGGTGCCGATCAGTCGGCCGGGCTCGGTGTGCTCGGTGCCCCCCACGGCCTTGACCCCGCCGAAGTCGGTCAGCTTGGGGGCGCCAGCGGGGGTGATCAGCACGTTGGACGGCTTGAGATCGCGGTGGATGAGCCCGTGCTCATGGACGTGGACGAGGGCCTCGCACAGCCCGCGGAGGATCCGCTCCACCCGCTCGAAGCGATCAGGAGGCGTGGCCACCGACCAGCTCCGGAGCAGCGACTCGAGGTCGGAGCCGTCGACGTACTCCATGGTGAACCAGGGCTGCTCACCGAAGATCCCCACGTCGTAGACCCGCACCACGCCGGGATGCTCCAGCACCTGCAGGGCCTCGAATTCGCGGCGCAGCCGATGAACGTCGTCGGGATCCACCCGGCCCGGGTGGAGGATCTTCAGGGCGACGGTGCGGCCGGCGGGATCGCGGGCCTCGTAGACCGTCGCCATCCCACCCGCGCCGACGCGGCGCTCCAGCCGAATGCCTCCGACGCTGTCTCCGAGATTCAACGGCACGCGGCGCTCCAGCGCATCATCTCAAAGACGCTGCATTTGGAGGAAGGAGCGAGCATTGGCCCGGGAGAGGTCGGCGGCGAGGGAGCGGGCGAGGGCGCGTGCCTGACGACGAGAGCGACTGGCCTGCACCGGATCAGCCAGCACCCGAGCGGCGATCTGCTGCGCCCGCATCGTGTAGTACCGATAGCCACACTTCGTACTGATCTGCAACGCAGCCGCGCAGCGCTGAGCGGCCAGCTCCGGCTGCCCCAGCGCCTCGTGAGCGCGCGCGAGCCCGAGCTGGAGGCGAGCGTTCTGGTGCAGCCAGGGACGCGGGGTGGGGCGGCACGCGCGCTCGATCGACTCGCGGGTCTGCGCGAGATGACCAGACAGCGCCAGCATCCGCGCGCGCCAGGCCCAGATCACCGCGGCGAACCCCTCGGTGTCGTACCCGATGAGCGCCAGCGCCTCGTCCATGAGCACCTCGGCGCGCTCGCGATCTCCCCGCGCCGTCAGCACCCGAAGCAGCATCACCAGGGTCGCCAGGCGCTCCTCGGAGTTGTCCAGATCAGCCTGGATGCGCAGCGCCTCCTCTCCACAGACGATCGCCTCGACGAGGCGCCCCAGATCGCCGAGGATCATCGCGCGGTACCGCAGCGCCAGCGCCAGCCCGTACTGGTGATGGATCTCGCGGGTGTGTCGGACCGCGCGATCGGCCAGCTCCAGCCCCTTTCGCAGGTTGCCGGTCAGGTGATGCACCTCGACCAGATTGGTGCGGGAGATCGCGAGGCGCTCCATCAAGCCGTAGCGCTCGCACGCCTGCGCGGAGCGCTCGAAGAACTGCCGGGACTCTGCAGACTGCCCCCGGCACAGGGCGATCAGACCCATGCCGTTGTAGCCCAGCGCGAGGCTCCGACCGTCGCCGACCGCCTCTGCGCTGGAGAGCGACCGCGCGAAGTACTCCCGCGCCCGCTCCAGCTCCCCGCGGCTCCACGCCACCGCGCCCATCTCGTAGCAGGGTCCGATGCCCAGACGAACATCGTGGCTCTGCTCTGCCAGCGAGCCGGCGCGGCGGAGCCAGCGCTCTGCGTCATCGAACATGCTGAGGCGCCGGGCGTGGCGAGCGAGCAGGAGCGAGGTCCGGGAGCCCAGCTCGGGCGAGGACAGCTCGCGGGCCAGCCGCTCCGCGCGCAGCGCCGATGCCTCCCCCGCAGACCACTCACCGAGGTGGAACAGCACCTCGGCGCGGACCAGCGCCAGCCGAGCGCGCTGCGCCAGCGCCTCGCGGTTCTCCAGCAGGGTCTGCGCGACGGGCTCCAGCAGGTGGGCGCGCTCCAGGTACGCCATGGCCTCGGTCAAGAAGCCACCGCGCATCAGAATCTCAGCGGACTTGATCTGGTAGATGAACGCGCGCTGGGGCACTGCGCCCTGCTCGAAGTGCCAGGCGAGGGACTGGACGACGGGTGTGATCTGCCCCTCGACCGATCGCTCCAGCCACTCCGCCAGCGCTCGATGCATCGCCATCCGCACGGAGCGCCGGGACTCCTCGATGACCAGATGTTGGATTCGGCTCTGTGTCAGCTCGAAGACCAGCGCGAGCGCGCCGTCCCGCATGCGCACCAGGCCATCGGAGACGAGGCGCATGAGCGCGGCCTGACAGCGCTCCGGCGAGACCCCGGCGACCGCCGCAAGCATCCGCACGTCGAGCTGCTCGCGGGTCAGGGCGAGGGCCAACAGGAGGCTCCGCGCCAGGGCGTCGAGCGGCTGGATGCGGGCCAGGAGGGCCCCCCGCAGCGTGGACGGCACCGGCAGCGGACCCTCCGTCACCTCGTAGGTCTCCACGGTCAGGCGCCACCAACCCTCCGCTTCCGGCGACAGGATCACCCGCCGCTCGATGAGGCGGCGCATCATCTCGCTGATGAAGAACGGGCTGCCCTCACCGGCGGCGTGCAGGCGACGCGCCAGCGCCTCGATCTCCGGCGCCCACGCGACGAAGCCGAGCAGCAGCTCCTCGACGGACGAGACGCTGAGCGGACCCAGCGCGATCTGCTGGCGGCTGACGCCGGGCACCGCGCCGAGCGCCGCGGCCCCCGGCTGGCGACTACGGGTGATCACCATCAGGAGGGGAACCTCCTCAGAGGCGATGGCGTGGCGCACCAGATGGTCGGCCAGCTCGATGGTGCCGCCGTCCGCCCGATCGAAGTCCTCCAGGACGACCACCCGGGGGCCGCCGGCCGCCACGAGCCGGCCCATCTCGTGCATCACCGCCCAGCGCTCGACGGTGGTGGGCGCGTCTTCGGGCCAGAAGGTCGAGGCGAGCGCGGGGTGATCCGCGGCGGTGGTCGCCAGCGCATCAAACAGCGGACGAAAGCCGCTGAAGCTCGGCTGGGTGGGGCTCCGGCTGCGGAAGCGACAGATCGGCATCCCGAGGCCCCGGACCTGGCCCACGAAGGCATCGATCACGTCGGACGCGCCCATCCCGGGGGCGGCCTCGATCGACACCACGCCCCCGCGGCCCGCTTCGATCTGGTCGCCGAGGAGGCGGGCTGTGGCCTCCCGGAGGACGGTCAGCTCTGGCAGACGACCTGCCAGGGCGGGGTTCCAGTCGGCGCTCTGCGGGGAAGGACCCGGCCGGCCGAAGGCCTGCAGCTCGTGGAGCAGGTGGGTGGCCGACGCGAAGCGCTCACCTGGCCGCTTCGCGAGCAGCCGCAGGCAGATTCGATCCTCGCGCAGACCGAGATCCGGCGACAGCTCCCGGGGGGGGCGAGCGGAGCGGGTGAGGTGCTCGTTGATGTAGCCGGCGAGGGTGCGGGCGCGGAACGGGCGACGGCCGGTGAGCATCTCGTAGTAGATGGCTCCCAGGGAGTAGAGATCCGCCCGCGCATCGACCCGCTCACCGCAGCTCTGCTCGGGCGCGGAGTACGCGATGGTGCCGATGATGTCTCCGGCGGTGGTGAGATCGTCCCCCACGGCCTTGACCACGCCGAAGTCCATCAGGCAGGTGCTGCCGTCGGGCTGGATCATGACGTTGGCGGGGGTGACGTCGCGATGGACCACCCCGGCGCGGTGGACGTACACCAGGATGTGCGCGATCTGGATGAGAATATTCCGCGCCCGACCGAACCGCTCCGCGGGTGGGAGATCATCCCAGGTGGCCATCTCCTCGCGGAGCGAGCGCCCGGCGATCAGCTCCATCACGAAGTAGGGGCGATCTCCATGGCGCCCAGCCTCGAACACCCGGGGCACGCCTGGGTGCTGGAGGCGCGCGAGGGTGCGGTACTCCAGCCAGAAGCGACGCACAAGCTCCTCGTTGCGGGGACCGGACCGCATCCACTTCAGCGCACGTCGCACCTTTGAGCTTGTGTGCTCGACCTCGTACACCACCGCCATTCCGCCGTGCCCCAGAGGCCTGAGGACAGACCAGGGACCAAGCCGACTGCCGGCGGTGAGGGACTCTTGTGGAGGGCGGGAGGGCACGGCGGCCTCGAATCTCCCTGTTGCGACTCTTCGATCTGTTCTATATTCCGGTACCGAAATCTTGCAGATCAGGGATCACCATGCGGCTCGATGCCTCGGCGCGTACCGACCCCGGTCCGGTAAGAGAGAACAACGAAGACAACTTCGCCATCGATCTCGACGCGGGTCTGTTTGTCATCGCCGATGGCATGGGCGGGCACGCGGCGGGCGAGGTCGCCTCGGAGATCGCCGTCGACACCATGATGGAGGTGTTGCTCGGTGAGTTCGATCCCCTCGAGACCCGCCTCGAACGCAGCACTGAAGACTCCTCCGACGCCATCCGGGAGCGGATCCGCTACGCGATGAACCAGGCCGGAACGCGGATCCGCAACGAGGCCCTGGCCAACAGCGCGCGCCTGGGCATGGGCACCACGCTCGATGTACTCCTCATCGAAGACGGCAAGGCCCACATCGGCCACGTCGGCGACAGCCGCATCTACCTGTTCCGCGACGATCACATGCAGCGGCTCACCCGCGACCACACGGTGGTCCAGCAGGAGATCGACGCCGGTCGGCTCACCCCCGAGCTGGCGCGGATGGTCCCCCACAAGAACATCCTCACCCAGTCGGTCGGCTACCACGGCCCGGTGGAGCCCGACACCGCCACGCGGCCGGTCTTCCCCGGAGACATCTTCGTCCTGTGCAGTGATGGCCTCACCGATCCCCTCGACGATCACCGACTGGCCGACATCTGCCGCAGCGCCCCCACAGACGATCTCACCGAGGTGCTGGTCCAGCAGGCGCTGGAGAACGGCACCGAGGACAACGTCACCGTGATCGTGGTGCGGGTCAGCGAGGACTGATCGTCAGACGACCGCATCGTCACAAGAGGACAGGAATGGTCTCTGCTTGACGATAGAGGGCCTGGCCGGGATATGCCTCCCTGTCCTGTCCTGCCCCTCCCTGCACCGGGTCTTGTGGTGACCAATCCTGATCCGACGACCTCCAGCCTTGAGATCGTCCAGGAGATCCTGAATCAGCGGCTGCAGAAGGTCGAGATCGAGAACATCCTCCGGTCGCTGGGCTCGGGGGAATCCGATCCGGTCTACACCCAGCTCGGCGACGTCCTGCGAAAGACCTCCGCTCTGCTGGAGATCTCCCGGAGGGTGTCGGAGTCGCTGTCGCTCGACCACCTCCTGCCGCGCATCGTCGAGCTGGTCACGGAGTTCATGAACGCCGAGCGCGCGACGATCTTCCTGCAGGACTGGATGAGCGGCGAGCTGTTCTCCATCGTGGCGATGGGTGATCTCAAACAGGAGATCCGCATCGGCACCAACACCGGCATCGCCGGCTCGGTGTTCTCGACCGGCCAGCCCCTCATCGTGGCCGACGCCTACAACGACCCACGGTTCCACAACGAGGTCGACCGCACCACGGGCTTCCGCACCCGCAACCTCATCTGCGCGCCCATCAAACATCGCGGGCGGGTGATCGGAGTCATCCAGGTCATCAACAAGAAGGATCTGCCGTTCACCGACGCAGATCTGCGCCTGCTCTGTTCGCTGTCGGCCCACGCCTCGGGCGGCTTCGAGAACGCGCGCCTGCATGCCCAGGTGGCGCATGCCCGCGAGCAGGAGGGCAAGCTGCTGGATGTCACCACGGCGATGTCCCGCGAGCTGCACCTCAAGCCGCTGCTGCAGAAGATCATGAACACCGTCACGATCTTCCTGGAGGCCGATCGCAGCACGCTGTTCCTGCACGACGAGCAGACCGACGAGCTGTGGTCGGAGATCGCTCAGGGCAGCAACGAGATCCGCTTCCCTGCTCACCTCGGCATCGCCGGGTCGGTGTTCAAGTCAGGCGAGGTGATCAACATCCCCGACGCCTACAGCGACGCCCGCTTCAACCCCTCGTTCGACAAGCGCTCCGGCTACCGCACCAGCACCATCCTGTGCATGCCCGTCGGCACGAAGACCGGCCGCACCATCGGAGTGATCCAGGTCATCAACAAGAAGGATGGCGCCTTCACGCGGCAAGACGAGCGGCGGCTGCGAGCGTTCTCAGCGCAGGCCTCGATCGCCATCGAGAACGCCAAGATGTTCGAGGAGATCATCGAGGTCAAGAACTACACCGAGAGCATCCTCGAGAGCATGAGCAACGGCGTCATCACCATCGACGCCGAGGGCTGCGTGGTCACCGCCAACCAGGCCGCCCTCAAGCTGTTCGGCTCGAAGACCGACCTGCGTGAGATCGCCGGAAGGCCCACCGATCAGATCTTCTCAGGCCGCAACCAGTGGGTCACCGACTCCGTCGAGACGGTCACCAGCACGTCCGACCAGGACATCGCGCTGGACATGGATCTCCACCTGCCGCTGGGCTCGTCCAGCTTCACCGAGACCACATCGGTCAACTTGAGCACGATCCCCCTCCGAGACGCTCGGGGGCACCCGATGGGCTGCCTGCTGATGTTGGAGGACATCTCCACCGAGAAGCGCCTGCGCGGCACCATGGCCAGGTACATCCCCAAGGAGCTGGCCGATCGGCTGCTGGAAGGTGAGGAGAACGCGCTCGGCGGCAACACGCTGACGGCCACCGTGCTGTTCAGCGACATCCGCTCGTTCACGACCATCTCCGAGCGGCTCGGCGCCGAGGAGACCGTCGCGCTGCTCAACGACTACTTCAGCGTGATGGTCGATCTGATCAGCGAGAACGACGGCATCCTGGACAAGTTCATCGGCGACGCCATCATGGCGGTCTACGGGGCGCCGTTCCCCGGCCCCCGAGACGCCGACAACGCAGTCAAGACAGCCATCGAGATGATGCACGCCCTCGCGCGGTTCAACACACGCCGAGAGGCGGCCGGCAAGGAGACCCTGCGGATCGGTATCGGGATCAACACCGGCGAGGTGGTCTCCGGCAACATCGGCTCATCCAAGCGCATGGACTACACCATCATCGGAGACGGCGTGAACGTCGGCTCGCGCCTGGAGCAGGTGACCAAGGTCTACGGCGCCCAGATCCTGATCAGCGAATTCACCCACAGCACGCTGGCCGATCCATCTGCCTATGTCATCCGACCCATCGATTGCATCCGCGTCCAGGGCAAGGCAGAGCCGGTGTGGGTCTACGAGGTGCTCGATTACTACACACAGTCCAGAGAGACGATCGATCGACTGATCGCCCACTTCTGCGACGCGCTCCGCCACTACCGTGATCGCAGCTGGGAGACCGCCATGCGCTGCTTCCAGCACTGCGCGCTGATCATGCCAGGCGACCGCCCCAGCCGAGTGTTCTGGAACCGCTGCCGGTACTTCATGGAGCATCCCCCCGCGCCCGACTGGGACGGGGTGTGGACCCTGCGCTCGAAGTAGAACAGCGCTCGAAATCAGGCCGCTCCAGGAAAAGAGATATCCAATGATCGGCGTGGAGGCGCGAGCCCATTGGCTCGCCTCGCTCGCAGTCGTATCTGGATACTTCCAGAGCGTGGCGAGCCGAGGGGCGACGCGCATCCGCGTCGAGGGTGGATAGGGGTTTTTCTGGAGCGGCCTCAGTGACTCTGAATACGGCTGGTGGGTCAAGCGGTTTGACAGCGGTGAGCGTTCAGGTTGACCACCCCTCGCTTGCCCTCGGGCCCGGTCCAGACAGACCGGGTCTCGCAGACCGGGCCTGTAGGACCCCTGACCGCGTCTCGTCTCCTTGCTGTGACGCTTCCCCCCGGTGTGGAGCACAGCTGTGGAGCAGAGCGGCGGTTCCTCACCGGCAGCCAGGAACCACGAGTTCGGCGCAATCTTGTTGTCCACCTGAACGCTCACCGCTGTGAGTGTCGATGAACGAGCACAGTCCGTGTTTTGATGCTCATTCTCGTTGACTGTTCTCACTGTGGAGCAGCCATGGCCCGCGATTCGCGGAGTCGTGAGCGAAACGACCCGTGAGACCACGGCCATCTCTCACGGACTCGACCATTCCGGACCGCCGGCTCCGGTCACCGTACCGGCCGGAGGCCGGCTCGATGACCTACGCGCCCTCTCTGGGGGGCCCCGATTCTCTTGTCGGGACGTAGATTCTCCACGGTCTGTACGGACCCCCCTGTCCGGCAGCGACCCTGTCCGGCAGCGACCCTGTCCGGCAGCGACCCTGTCCCTCCAGACCGGGTCTGTCTGGACACGCGGTCCATCCGGACCGGGCCTACCCCCATCTTCGGCGCCTGACGGGCCCGGGGGCCGTCCTCAGGCCCGGACCGCTCTCGCGACCCGGAAAAACAACCCGAGTTTGTCTTCTGGAATCGCCCAGGTGGCCGGGACGATGACCGGGGCCGGACCGCCTGGTGTCCCTCGGCGGAAGTCTTGATAGCCCCTTCCCCCGGCTGTGCTTTGCACAGTCCCCCGGCTGTGCTTTGCACAGGGGGATGCAAGCATCCCGGTCCACTTCCCCCT
>CAYXGP010000168.1:0-19017 GCA_964464515.1 uncultured Enterobacterales bacterium | reverse complement strand
GGGGGTCTGGTGGGGCGGGGGGGGCCTCTCCCCCCCCGCCTGTTCTGCCCGCCCCGGGGGGGGGGGGCGCCGGGTGGGGGGGGGGCGGCCGGCGCGCCTCGGACGAGCGGACGCGTCCAGCGCCTCGCGACGCTCCACGGCCTGGGGATCGGCGTCCAGCAGCGCGCGGAGCAGGCCCCAACCCGAGACCAGCTCGTCGTCGGCGATGACCAGCGTGCGCTCCACGCCGTCCCGGTCGCTCTGCTTGCTGAGGAGACGCGCTGCGATGGCGTGCGTGACGATGCGGTCAACCTGCGACGGCGTGAGATCGCCGAGGCGCTCCAGCTCCACGATGGCCATCGAGGCCCGCGCGCCGTCGGGTGAGAGCAGCCGGAGCAGCAGCTCTGCGAGGACCCGCCGGCCCTTGGGCGGCAGGAGCGTGTAGGCCCGATCCGCCTGGCGAAAGCGCTCGTGGCGCAGGCCATCGCGTCGGGCCTCGCGTCGGGCGTCTGCGAGCTGCTCAGCGAACATCCCCGCGTTCCGCGGGCGATGGCGGGGGCGGAGGGCGCAGGCCTCCCGCGCGAGGCGGGCGAGTCGCGGTGATATCCGCCGATCCTGGAGCTGCAGCCGGAGGCTCGCCTCAGAGGTGTCCGCCGGAGGTTCTCCGATGAGAATGAGTACCAGGATGGTTCCGAGCGCGTAGACATCCGCCGACGGTCCGGGAGCGGTGGCTCCGCCGACCTGCTGCTCGGGCGCGAGGTAGGGGCTCCGAATCGGCGCATGTCCCCACCCCCGGACCTGCAGCGTCGCCTCGACCCAGGCCCGCTCAGCGTTGAGAGAGCCATGCACCACGCCCCGCTCGTGGGCGTGGGCGAGCGCGTCGGCGAGGTGGCCGAGCTGGTCCAGGAGGCGCTCGAAGTCCCAGCCGTCGGCTGTCGTCCCCCATGCGCCGCGGGGGGAGGCAGCGTGGACCTCCGCGATCACGTCGGTCAGCGGCCTGCCGCTGGTCGGCGGGAGCACGTAGTACGGCCGATCCTGGGCAGCGCGGCCGACATCGAGGACCAGGGGGATCGCCCCGTGCGTCAGCGTGCTGGTGACGTGCGCCTCGCGCAGGAAGGCCTCGACGCGCGCCAGACGGACCGGGCCGGCCAGGAGGACCAGCTCCACCGAGCGCCCCAGGCGGCGATCGCGGGCAGTCCACCGCTCTCGCTCCGGGCTGGACTCCGCCATCAGCAGGAGTTCGTAACGATCCATCGACAACGGGCGTCCCTTTCAGCGGGGGTGAGGGAATTCCTCCCTCACTGCCGCCGAGTCCGTATCAGGGTATCCGGTGCGGGATTCCGAGGGTCGGTGGCGTCGGGTTACCGGATCGTGGGAGGCGCGCGTGCTCAAGCAGTGGTCTCGATCCTCGGCTCACACGTTCACGGCCTGCGTTGGGCTCGGCGTGGGGGCGACCGGGTGCTTCGAGTACTCGCTGGAGAAGATCGATCCCCTGGCCTCCAACGCCGACGTCGACGTGGTGTACGCCGCGGAGCACGTCATCGAGCAGTGTCACGCCGATGACGCCCTGGCGCAGCAGGTGCCGATCAACGAGGCTTGCCTGCACGAGACCGTCACGGGAAGCATCGACGCGGTGGTGGAGTGGAGCTTCACTCAGCTCAACAACTACGGGGAGTACGACGAAATCCTGATGGCCCCCGTCGTCGGGCAGCTCACAGATGACGACGGCAGCGGCACCATCGATCGCTACGACGTCCCGGACATCGTGGTGATCACCGACGATGGTGGGGAGAACCCGGACAACCATCGCGGAGTCCTGCGGCGCGTTCCGGGGGACGGGACGGGCGGCGCGTTGACCATCCAGCGCGCAGATCTCGGAGAGCTCCAGGTCTACCCCTACCGCTACAGCAACGTGGCGCTGGGAGATGTCGACGCCGACGGCGTGCCAGAGATGGTCCTGATGGTGCAGCTCCAGGGCGGCGGGGATGGCGGCGGCGACGAGGGCGACACCGGGATCGTCCCCATGGACTCAGGGAAGGGGCCGCCCGGCGACACCGCAGAGCCGGGCAAGGGCGATCCCCCAAAGAAGAAGAAGGAGAAGGACCCGACACCCAAGAAAGACGGGGGCGAGCCTGGGGACAACCCGGTCGGACCGCCTCCCCCGGCCACGGTCGATTCGGGGACGCCCGCCGACAGTGGAGCCCCGGCGGACGGTTCCCCGACGGACTCTGGCACATCTGCCGACACCGGGACACCGATCTCCGACACTGGCGCGGGCTCGGGGGGGAGCGGCGCCACAGACACCGAGGAGGAAGAGGGGGTGGTCGAGGACTGCATGGTCGCCGCCCTGAGCGCGGACGGTGAGGTGCTGTGGGTCGCCACCGATGTGGTGGTCGATTGTGGTGGGCACGCCCCGGCCATCGCCGATCTTGAGGCGGATGGGACCGTCGAGGTGGTGTTGGGCTCGATCATCCTCGAGGGCGCAACGGGAGCGCTCCGTGCGCAGGGCGCGGCGGGTGAGGGGCGCCACTTCGCCTACAACGAGATCGGCCTCCACTCGGTCATCAGCGATCTGGACGGCGACGGCATCCAGGAGATCATCGCCGGGAACACGCTCTACGACTCGCAGGGTGCCGCGATCTGCTCCTCGGAGCTGGGCGACGGCTTCGCGGCGGTGGCCGATCTGGACATGGACGGTGTCGGGGAGGCTGTGATCGTCGGGGACGGTGTCGCCGCCATCATGGAGATGGACTGCAGCGTCACGACGACGTGGGAGATCACCGGCGGCGGAAACGGCGGACCGCCGACCATCGGTGACTTCGACGCAGACGGTGAGCCGGAGATCGGCATCGCAGGAGCGCTCGCCTACGCGGTCTACGAGCCGGATGGAACATTGAATTGGAGCGCGCCCACGACAGATGAGTCTTCAGCTGCTACCGGATCGCTTGTGTTTGATTTCGAAGGCGACGGCCGCTCCGAGGTCGTCTATGCCGACGAGACGCGTCTGTGGATCTTCGATGGGGTCACCGGGGATGTTCGACTGGAGGACTCCGAGCACGCCTCCCGCACCCTGCACGGCTTCCCCACGGTCGCAGACATCGACTTCGATGGGTCGAGCGAGATCATCGTTCCGAACGGCGGGGGTCACCAGGGAGAGGACCGGACCGGTTTTTATGTGTTGGGTCCGCGAGAGGGCCGCTGGCTCGCCAGTCGAGACACCTGGAACCAACACGCATACTCAATCACCAACATCGGCGACGATCTGAGCGTTCCTGCTCCCCCAGAGCCCAATTGGCCGACCTACAACAACTTCCGGTCAGGAGATCCACAGCCGGTGTCGAGTGGGATGGCCCCGGACATCGTACCGTTGGCCGAGTTCTGTACCCTCGAGTGTGGGATCGGGCACATCCTGGTCCGCGTGCGACTCGGAAATTCCGGGGGGGCCGCGTTCCGATACGGAGTTCCCACCAGTCTCTACACCATCCGAAACGAGGCTCCCTACCTCATCGCGGTGGGCTGGACGGTGGGCGTGGTCGCTCCCGGGGAGACCTCCTCCGTCCTGGAATTCAAGGTCCCGGTGGGCGCCATCGTCGATGGTCAGCTCATCATCTCCGCAGACGACTCGGGCGCCTTCCCGATGGTCCCCGAGTGCAGCGAGGACAACAACATCCTGGCGTTCTCTGACGTCTTCTGTGACGAGGAGGACGCTACGGCTCGGTGACCCGGGTCACCAGCGCGCGGATCTCAGACTGGCCGGAAGACTTCAGCCGTCCCTGCGCGTCCTCGGCGAGGGGGCCGGCCAGCGCGGCGCTGCCGATCGCCAGCCCGACATCCAGCGGCATCTCGTCGATCAGGTGGAGCGCGACCAGCGCCAACCCCCGCTGCTCTATGGTGCCCACCCAGCCGGTGATGTGGGTCTGCGCCTCGGCGGCGTGATCGCGCACGAGGCACTCCGCCGCGCGGATGCTCACCCAGGGGGGCTGGGTCGCGTTCTCGATCACATAGGTCAGATCGGTGACCGGAGCGGTCGTCAGGGCGGCGACGTCTGCGCAGGTGGGGGCCGGGTCGCGCTGGGACAGCGCGTGGTAGAGCGCCTCCTGCGTCGGGCTGGGAGCGGCCGCGTGGGCGAGGCCGAGCAGGCTGATCATGAGGAGGGGCATGTCGTTCTCCGGTTGGTTCAGAGTGCGCCGGTGTAGCGTTGAGACACACCGACCTGTCCATCGCTGAGCTGGTCCTGTGGGGTGCAGCTCGTCCAGTCGCAGATCGGGTACGGGAACATCAGGTTGGTGCCCAGATCGCTCTCACAGGCGCCCATGCTTGTGCAATGCGAAGTATCATCGATCGCATCCCAGTATTGGAAGCCGTCCTCGACCGGGTGGAACAGACCGCTGTAGTGACCCACCTCGTGGGCCAGCGTCTCACCGAACAGGCGCAGCTCCTCATCGCTGAAGGCGCCGTCGGCTCCGGACAGCGTCAACCATGAGATCGCCACCGCGGAGGTAGGCGCGGCGATGAGTGTGCCGGGGATGCCGCCCGAGATGCCGTAGATCCCGCCGACTCCGGAGACCTGCTCTCCGACCAGGACCGTGACGTCGGAATTCGAGCCCCGCTCGCTCTGGGCCGTGATCTCGCTGCTACCGGTGGAGGGATCCGGGACGTTCCCCGCCAGGCTGCTGTCGAGGTAGTCGATCTCCAGCGAGAGTCCGTATGCCCCCCAGATGTCCTCCCAGATGCCCACCGCCTGCTCCGTCGCAGAGACGACCGCGGCATCAGCGCTGGATGCGTAGACGATGGTAGCCTTGACCGTTCCCTTTCCCATGTTGCCGTCGGTCTTGGTCTGCACGGTGATGTCGACGTTCTGACCGGACTGGTAGCGGCCTCCACCGTCGACGACGCCGACATCGATCTCCCAGGTCCCCTCGTAGAGGGCCACATCTGAGGAGCGCACCGGCCAGTTGAGAGCCATGGTCGTGGACCACGGGAAGAAGGCGTCCGTCAGCGACTCGCTGCTGCTATACCACTCCTGCCAACGGACGATGACGTTGCCGTCCGGATCACGGATGGTCTCCAGCGCCGGGTAGTCGTTGGCCGTGGCGGTGATGAGGAAGGCCTTCATCTTGCTGCCGACCTCGACGTCCACCGTCACGATACCGCTCTGGTCGGTGCTCTTCGAGAACGAATCGGTGCTCAACGAAGAATTGCCCTGCGTAGCCTCTGGTTCGCAGGCCAGGAGAACGAGGAAGAAGCTGGTCATGGACCCTCCGAGCGCTGGTGAACCGATTCGGTGATGAGGTCTGCGACCACCGAATTCGGATCGACGCCGTGTGATGGCGCCCCACGCGGTCCGTGGAATGGCGCCACGCGGTCGGCTCACCCCAGCAGGTCTGAGCCGTAAGGGATGGGAGCATAGCCGCCTGACGTGGGGGTGGAGGTGGAATTTGGACACTCAACCTGTTCGCGGGATGACGCTCATCGGCTTCCCGCTCTGGTCACTGGATCTGGTTCAGTCGATGAGCCCCGCATAGCGGTTGTAGCGTCCATCGCGCAGGAAGCCGATGAGCGTCATCCCGATCCGATCGGCCAGCGCGACCGACAGAGAAGATGGCGCCCCCACCGCGGCGACCAGCCCGATGCGGGCCACGGCCGCTTTCTGGATGATCTCGAAGCCCGCGCGTCCGCTGATGAACAGCATCGCGTCGTCGCAGGGGGTCCGATCTGCGCGCAGTCGAGCTCCGATGACCTTGTCCACCGCGTTGTGGCGGCCAATGTCTTCGCGCAGGCTCTCCAGCTCACCCGAGGCGTCGAACAGCGCTGCGGCGTGCAGGCCCCCCGTCGCTTCAAACACCTCCTGACGTGCGCGAATCCGCCTGGGAAGAGCGAGCAAGAGCTCCGGATCGGGGGAGATGGTGCGGGCGAGAGTAGGAACGTCACGCAGGATCCGATCGATGATCTCAGCGCTGCAGAGCCCGCAGGCGCTGCTGGCGAAGAAGCTGCGCCGGGCCCCCTGCGCTCTGGCCGCCGGAACCCCCGCGGCCAGTACGACGTCGACCGTGTTGCCCCGCGGGCTGGCTGGATCATCTACATGCGCCATCGCGTGGAGATCGTCGGGGCCGTCGATCACGCCCTCCGTGTACAGGAACCCCGCCGTCAGATCGAGGTCGTCGCCGGGGGTGCGCATCGTGATCGCGACCGTCTCCCCCTCCACCCGGATCTCCAGCGGTTCCTCCACGGCGACGGAGTCGACGGTCTCGGCCGGAGCCCCCGGCCGGTGGACCCGCGCCCGCCGGATCTTCAGGCTCAAACGGCCCTCGTCAGGGTGACGCCCAGGCTGTAGACGGGAGGATCATCTGGCGTGGCCGGCGGCAGCAGCGGGACGCAGGCCGGCCAGGGAGCGAGCACCACGCCATCCGACAGCTCCGCGGTATCCAGCTCCCCGACCCAGCTCCCGCACTCGCTGGTCAGTCGCACCCGATCCCCACGTCGCATCCCGGTCTCTGCGAGCGACGCCGCCGACAGCCGCACCCGGTCGTCCTCTGCGCACCGAATCGCGAGCTGCAGGTGACCCTCAGGCGGTCGGGGAGCCTCGGGCCGCATCGTCGTGAAGCAGGCCCGCCCCTCTGACATCCGGGGGAAGCGACCATCGCTGTGCAGGCGGGAGCCTCCCCACTGCACCCAGTCTCCAGCGCTGCGGAGCGATCGCAGGCCTGCGAGTCGCGGCTCTTCTACCCCCGCGGCTTCTCGCAGCTCAGTGGCGTCGCGGGCGGGTTTCTCCAGCGCCGGACGCAGTCGACCGGATACGAAGCCGGGGATGGACCAGGCCGGGCGGGCTTCACGCGGCGCCGGGAGGCCAGGGATGCATGGGGAGAACCGCAGCCGCCGCTCAGCGTCGCAGAGCACGCTCCCCCCGGGTTGGGCGTGTCGCTGGAGCGCGGGCAGGAGGATCACCAGCTCGGCAGGCTCCACGAGCATGGCCGGCGTCAGCCAGGCGCCCTGGTGGATGCGAACGGGGACCGACGCGAGGGCCGCGGTCGCCACCGGGTTCCAGGTGCCGCCCATGTCATGGAGCAGCTCGATCTTGCCGCTCCTGGCGGCGTCGAGGGGGTTGGGCCCGCCAGCGTCGATCCCGCCAATGCGCGCGGTCGCTCGGCCGGGCTGCGACCACAGCGGGATCCACCCGCAGCCCGGGCGTCCCACCAGCCCTCGCGCCAGATGGAGATGGGCAAGCGCGCGTGCGGCCGAGCCGCCGTGGTGCTGCACCGCGCCCGTCCCCAGCACGCTCACCACCCGCTCTGCCCGACCGATCAGCTCGGCCAGCCAGGTGATCTCGCGCTGTGTGACGTCGCTCTGCTGACACAGATCGGCCCACGACCATGAGCGGGCCGCGTCGATCAGCTCGGGCCAGCCGGTGGTCGCGCCCTCGATGAACGCCTCGTCAAGCGCGCCTCGTTCGATCAGCGCCTTGAGGGCCCCACACAGCAGCGCCGTGTCGCCAGCCGGTCGGACGGTGAGCGCGTCATCCACCAAGCGCGATCCGAACAGACCGGACACCGGGTCGGTGAGCACCGCAGTCTGCTCCAGACGCCGAGCGGGGTCGATCAACACGACCCGCGCTCCGCGACGCTTGGCCCGGAGCACGTACGCGGCCGCCATCGGGTGGCTGTTGGTCAGACCGGTGCCCAGAAGTACGATGACCTGGGCGTCCAGCAGATCCGAGAAGCCGCATGTGGCGTCGGCGTGGCCGACGGCCTCGCGCAGATGGGCCTCCATCCCGACGTCGCGGGCGGGCCAGAGGTCGAGGTGGTTCGCGCCCAGGTCTCTGGCGGCCTCCGCGAGCGCCGCTGCGGAGGCGATCGACAGGTCACCGCCGGCCAGGAAGGCCATGGCCTCGCCGGAGATGTTCTCTCCGCGTCGGCGGATGAGATCGCCGATCTCCGTCCACGAGCGTCTGGTGAATCCTCGATCCCCCCGCTCGCGGATGAACGGGGCCGGGAGCGCTCCAAACTCCGAGAGGTCTCGCAGACGCGCGGCGTCCAGTAGATCTGCCGGGAGGAGAGGGGGATCGGTGTGGCGGTGCAGGCGCTCCAGGCGGCGATGGCACAGGTGGGGGGTGCCGAGGGTCTCGTCGCGGAGTCCGGTGGCGCTCAGGGAGCACTCTCCGCAGACCCCGCGACGCAAGAGGCGGCTGGCGAGCGCCGGTTGGTGCCAGTGTTCCCCCAGTGCGCGCGTGACCGACCGCACCGAGCGCGCAGGGATCGCGGCGAATGGAAGCAGCGAGGTGATGGGCGTCCGACCCACCAGCGGGGGAGCGCCCGGCGGCGTGGTCTCGTTCATGGCGCCTCCGGTGCACCTCTAACCGGGCGTCTGCGGGCGTCGGCGGGATAGCCAGGACCCATCCCTCCAAGTCGGCGGTGTCATGACCGATCCGAAGGCCTCCCCCTCTCACCTGCTCTCCCTGGCGACAGACGTCGCCTACACCGCGGCAGATCCCGGCCGGCGCACCTCACTGGTGGTTCAGGTGGCGGTCGCGGCCGCGCGGCTTGGCGTCCTGGAGATCCCCACAGACGCGCTCCTCGACCTTCCGGAGCCCGACGCGCGCGGCCGCCTCCACCTCGCGCTGGCCGGCGCTGGTCCGGGCGCCCGGGGCGGGCACCACCTGCAGCAGGCAGAGGGGGAGGTCCTCCGCGCGGAGCGCTGGGATCCGCTTCCCGGATGGATGAGCCCTGCCGATGCGTGGTCTGCCCTCGCTACCGCCTATGGGTGTCGCGGAGATGTCTCGGGGGCGGCACGCTGCGCTGCACACATCCCGCCCGGTCGCGTCGCGCATGCGTCCGCAGCGATCGCTGTGGTGGACGCGCTGGCCGAGGGGCCGAGCACTGAACAGACGGCGTCGTGGTCGCAGGCCCTCGCCGCGTGCCTGCAGATCGAGAGCGATCCCGACGCGCGTCGTGCGCTCGAACAGCTCGCGCTGCGCGCGATCACACATCGCTGGATGGACCGCGTAGGGGAGCTGATCGGTTTCGTCTCCACCAGCGGGCGCTGGGAGTGGCACCAGCGCGCGCGATTCTGTGAGGCGGTCGCGGCGGCGCTGGCGGCGGCGGACCTGCCCACGGCGCGAGGCTGGCAGGAGGCTGTCTCGTTGGCTAGAACCGCAGGTGGGGATGCGCACGAGCCGGTCTCGACGCTCTGTCGCGTCGCGAAGGGGCAGCTCGCATCCGGCCGTGTCCAGGCGGCCATCACCACGTTTCAGATCGCGCTCTCCCGGGTCCAGGACACCCCACTCCCCCCAGATCCGAACGCGCGCTTCCCCTGGCGACCGCTCTTCCGCACCGCCTGCCTGGATCCGCGCCTGGGCCTGCGCCTCGGGCGCGTTCTGCGACTGCGGGGTGTGCTCCCGCCGAGCTGGTGCTACGCGCTGGCCAGGCTCGATCTCGCTGCGGGTGATGCGCACAGCGCGCGTCGCATGGCCGACATGCTCGTCTCCAGCTTCTGGACCAATCCCAGCGACGTCGAGGCGCTGTGGCTCGCAGCGCTCCTGCGGTGTGCCTGCGGTGACATCGCTGTGGCGCTGGAGGAGATGAGCCGCGCGCTCAGCGAGCTGGGTGACGAGCCGCTGGTCGAGCTCCCCGGATCCGATGGCGGCACCGATCGGATCGAGGTTCACTTCGTCGACGCGCTGATCACCGCGGAGGCGCTGGATGAGGCGGTCTCGCTCGCTCGTGCGGTCCCCGACGCGGGGCTACGCGCGGCTCTTCTGCGACGGGTCGCGGTCTCCTGGCGCAGCGGACTACAGCCTCCATCGATGCTCGCGGTGGTGGCAGAGGCGCTGGATGCGCTGGAGCGCTCGTCGCCGACGAACGTCGCGGCGGCGGGAGAGCTCGCCGGGGTGCTGTGGCAGGCTGGCGAGGCTGAAGCGGCCATGGGGGCCCTGGCCGCGGGACTGGACCGATGCCGTGGGGTTCCACCGCTCCTCCAGGCGCCGTCCCTGCATGCTCTGCTGCGCTGGTACCGGGAGCTCGGCGCTCGCTCGCTGGAGCAGCGGGTCCTCGAAGCCGGCCTGCGCTGCGCTCGAATGAGCGCGGATGTTCACGAGCGCTGTGAGATCCTGCTCGGGATGGCCGAGGCGGTTGGTTCAGCGGGCGATCAGGAGTGAGAAGCTCGTCTGAAGGGACTGAGCAACCCGCGGAAAGCCCGCTTCGACCAGTCGGGGACGCAGCCAGTCCACCGCGTAGCTCCTGCCACCGGCCGTGTACATCAACATCATCACGCCGAAGCAGGCGGCGTTCTCGGGACCGCTCGCCGCGAGGAACATGTCCTTGAAGACGAGCATCCCGCCAGGGCGCACCGCTGCGCGCAGTCGCGGAAGGAGCGCGCGCAGTTCTTCTTCGGACAGCCCATGCACGATGTTCGACAGGAACACCAGATCGTAGGGACCTCCGACAGGGTCGGTGTGGAAGTCGCCGGCGATGAGCTCGAATGCGTCTCCGTGTCGCTCGGCTGCTAGCGAGATGCAGAGGGGGAGATCGAAGATGGTCACCCGCGCGCCGAATCCGCGGAAGACCTCTGCGTAGCGACCGTGTCCGCCCCCCAGATCGAGCACCGCGGCGCCTGGCGGGAGCATGGGGCTGAGGACGCGAGCGGTCTCGGCCGCGGAGTCTGCGCTGCGTCGGTAGAGCATCTCCATGAACCGGCGGGACCCTTCCGGATCAGAGGCGCGGACCCCGCCCGTGCTCACCCGGCTGTTGCCGGCGCGATCCCGAATCGGCCCTCCGTCGCGGAGCAGCCCGTCCAGGCGCGACAGCTCCTCCAGGCTGCGGCCGTCCGAGCGGAAGTCCAGCTCTCCGCGGCTCCACATCTCTCGCGCGGTCTGGGAGAGGGCCCAGGCGGTGTCCGTGGCGCGGGGGTGGCTCACCAGCAGGCCCAGGTGCGCGAGCACCTCTGCGGTGATCTCGATGGCGCGATCGTCTCCGGGGAGCTCCGAGGGCGTGCGCGCCGCGCCGTCCGACAGCGCCTCCAGCAGGCCCGCCCGGCCCCAAGCAGAGATCGTGGCGTAGGCCTGGGCAGCGCGCCGCAGGGCGTCGATGTCTGCTTCTCCGTGGATGGGACGCATGGGTCTCCTCGTGACCTCCGCTCGATGCCAAAGGAGGAATTTTTCGACGGGTCGTTGGCGGGACCGGGAGAAATTGGTAATCAGGATTCCGCGTCCGACTATCACCAAGGGCGGCGAATAGAGGAGAAGACATGCGAAACTGGATTCTGGTTGGCTTGGGTGTCGTCGGGCTGATGGGCTGCGGCGACAAAGAGGATGACACCGGCGCTGCGACGACCGGCACTGCGACTTCTGGCGTGGATGGAGAGGCGATCTACGCAGACAGCTGCGGAGGCTGCCACGGTGCAGACGGCTCGGGTGGCTTCGGCTCCTCGCTGATCGACACCGTCCCCGGATACGCCGAGGCGGATCTGGTCGATGTCGTGACCAACGGCCTGGGCTCGGACATGCCGGCCTTCGGCAGCTCCCTCTCAGCCGATGAGATCGACGCGGTGGTGGCCTACCTGTTGAGCACCTGGGGCTGATCCTCCGCGGCAGCGGGGCCCGGTGATCCGGGCTCCGCGCCGACCCCGTCCTCGCCATCGGTCGGGTGTTCCACGTCAGGTCGGGTCTCGCTGTTGGGCGCGATCGGCCAGACGAATTCACGGTCGATGTAGCCGTCCACCTCTTCACGACGCGCGAGGTGCGACAGCCAGCGCTGCGCAAAGAAGAGTGTGGACAGGACGACAGCAAAGGACGCCGCGATCGCCGCGCTGACGGTGGTGCTGATCCGTCCCCTGGCGTCCAGACTTCCGATCAGGCCTTCATGTAGACGATCGTCTGCGCGCAGGTAGATCGCCTGATCCCGGGAGCGGGTTCGACGATCATCGATCTTACGATTGAGAGTCCGTCGTTCGTCTTGGGAGATGTCGGTCTGAGAGAAGTACCGTAGGTGGCGCTCGATCCCCAGGCGTGGATCGGGAACAAAAACCACCCCATCCACGATGATCCGCTGCACTCCAGACCCGCTGAGGAGCGGGGGGTGGAGAGATGGAGCGTCCAGATCAGAAAGGGGGCGACGGATGCGGAGATCGACCCGTCGGGCGCCTGGGGTGATCTCCAGCGCGGTGATCTGTCCGGTGTCATCCCGGATCGGGGAGGCGTGAGCAGCGCTTAGCGTGGCGTCCGCAGGCAGGGGAGCGGCGAGGGGGGTGGTCCCCCCTCCATCGCTGTCGAGGTGGATGGTCGAAGACCACTCCATCGCTGACCCGGTCCACACGCCACGGTGGGCTGCGAAGATCGGGTGGGGTGCGGCCTGTGCCAGCGAGATGAGCGCGAGGATGGTGAGCATCCCGACCTCCTCAACTGTCCATCATGGCATCGACGCCGCCGTCGAAGACCGTGGTCTCGGGCAGGATCGGCGACGCGACGTGGATGAACTGCACGAGTGCGGCGAGCTGCGCACCGATGAGCACCGCGAGAGGGAGAGCGACTACGCGGCGGCTGACGCCTTCCGGCCGGCGGCTCAGCACGGAGCGGACGACATTGAACAGGCCCAGCCCGACGGCCAGCGCGCTGGCGGCGAGGGCGAGCGTGCCGCCCAGGAAACCGCTGGTGTGGTAGTACAGCGCGACGATCGGCGCCATCGCTGCGAGCACCAGCGTGGCGGTGAAGTTGCCGGCGGCGACACCCAGAAAGAGGTCGCCGGCGCGAGTCTGAGCCCCCGTGAGCTTCCATGTGAGCAACCCCGCCGGGAGCGCGCACAAGGAGGAGAGGATCACCACCATGGGGATCTTGTAGAGGTTGCTGACGGCGAGTGCGATGTCGGTGCTGCCGGCTGCGAGTCCGTAGACCGAGCCGAAGACCACCGAGGCGAGGGTGGCCCGCACGACGACCTGGGCTCGGCTGGCCGAGCCCTGATCCTCTTCAGCCAGCGGTCGACCGGTGGCGAGCTCGAACAGTGCGATGAACCTGGACAACATTTTCCCTCCGGGGATGGGTGATGGACCCTTCCAACCTAGAGGGGGCGCGTGGCGACGCGTTGGGTGGTGCTTGAAACGTCTGTGGGCGGCAGATGGCGCTCAGGTGAACGCCTATCGATCCAGGCGCGCCACCATGTTGCAGCCCTCTTCGAGCCCGCGGTGACAGGCCTCCTGCGCTCCCCCACGAGCCTTTCGCAGATCGCCGTGCTGCTCGTAGCAGACAGCGCGGTGGAGCCAGGCGGTGTCGGCGGCGGCGTCCAGGCGGAGCACTGTTGTAAAGGCGTCGATGCAGGCTTCGGTGTCGCGGCGCTGCCGGTGAATCTGCCCCAGCTTGTGGTGCGCGGCGACGTAGCCGGCGTCCAGGCTCACCGTTCGGAGGAGGTCCTCCTCGGCGCCCGCGAGATCGTCTTGCTCGTAGCGCGCCTTACCTCGCAGAAACCACAGCTCCGGGTCGTCCGGGGACTGCGCGATGGCCGCACTGAACCGAGACTCGGCCTCCTCGAAGCGTCCCTGTCCCGACAGCGCGCGTCCCTCTTCTACGAGCTCACCGGCGGACGCTGCGCGCCCTTCGCCGGCGCTCGAACCTCTCGAAGATGTGGCGGCGGGGACCGCGTCATCCTCCGGGGGGGCAGAAGAGAACGTTGACAGGGAGACGCCGTGCTTCTGGGCAAAGAACACCCCAGCGATGCTGCCGGCGCACCCCGCGCAGAGAACGAAGAAGACCGCGCCGAGCATGCAGCCCTTCGCCAGCGGGGAGCGACCCTGTGATGAGTCCGTAGTCATAGGTGTACTTCCCCTCGCGCTGTGAGAAGAACCCCGTGTCTGGCGAGGTCTTGTCGAAGCGTCTCGGCCGCGGTGAACCGGAGCGCGACCATACCCAGGGCTGCAGCTGCGTCGCAGTTGTCTCGGCGATCATCTACAAAGACGCACTGCTCTGGGGGGCGACCGAGCGCGCGGCACGGGCCGAGATACGCAGCAGCCTCAGGCTTCCGTGCGCCGGTGAGGTACGAGACGAAGCGGCCGTCGAGGAGCTGCTCGAGCCCATGCGTGGCGGCGACGTGCCGATACCAGATCGGGTAGTTCGACATCGCCACGAGGTGATGGCCCGTCGCCTTCAGCTCGTCGGTGAGGGCCTGCATCCCGGGGAGCCAGCGGTAGCCGGCGCGGACGGTCTCCAGGAACCCTCTCTGATCGTAAGCTCGACCATCCGCGAAGAAGCGATTGAGGAACTCCTGCTCGGTCAGCTCACCGCGCTCGAAGGCCACCCAGGCCCCCGGTCGGATTACAGCGATGAGCTCCCGCATGGACATCCCGAAGAAGCCGGGCATGTCGTGAAACGGATCCCGCACGAGCGTGCTCATGACGTCGAGCAACAGGAGCGGGCGGTGCGTCACAACGCGGCGCCTCCGGGGCGGATCGATTGCCTCAGGGGCGGATCTGCTCGGAGAGGTAATTCTCGATCCCGATCTGGGTGATCAGGTCGAGCTGCGCCTCCAGCCAGTCCACATGCTCCTCCTCCGAAGCGAGGATGCTATCGAGCAGGATGCGGCTGCCGTTGTCGCCCTTGTCGCGGCAGAGAGCGATGTGGTTGTTGAGCCGGGGGACGGCCTCGTTCTCCAGGTTGAGATCGACGCGAAGCATCTCGTCGACGGTCTCGCCGATGTTGATCTTGCCCAAGCGCTGAACGTTGGGGACGCCGCCCAGGTAGAGGATGCGATCGATGAGCTCAGAAGCGTGCTTCATCTCATCGATGGACTCTGCGTGAATTTTAGCGAACAGCCGCTGGTATCCCCAATTGGCGCACATCTTGGCGTGCAGGAAGTACTGGTTGATCGCCGTCAACTCGGCGGTCAAAACCTCGTTCAGAGCGGCGATGATCGCCTTGTCGCCTCTTGCCATCTCGTCTCCGGGGTGCCGTGTGCGGGGAAGCGGCGTAACCCGGGATCAGCGACCGCGATGGTCTTGCTTGGTGTGGCGCTCGTGCAGCAACCGGCGGAGCGCGCGACAGCACTGGCGGCAGTCGGTACCAGCACCACATCGGTCGCCCAGATCGCGGACCGAACGGGTGCCGGTGCGGATGAGGGAGCGGATGGTGCGATCGGAGACCGCTTCGCAGACGCAGACGATCATGTCTTCCACCCTTGCCGCGGATCGCCGGACCGTAAATACCCTATTTGAAAATGAATATCATTTTCACTTTATGGATAACCGGAGCTGCTCGATGACGCGAGGAAGGAGCGGGAGGTCTGCTGGTGCCCACCGAACGGTTCGGAGCTGACGTTCATCGAGCCAGCGAAGGGCGCTGTGCTCGCGCAGGACGGGCACGCCCCGCTCAAGGTCGCAGGTCCAGGCGATGAGGCGGATGGTCTGGTGTGGGTACTGGTGGACGTTCTCTGCGAGTCGCTCCGTGGGGAGGACGGTCAGGCGCAGCTCTTCCTGCAGCTCCCGCGTGAGCGCAGCGGCCTCGGACTCTCCGGGCTCCACCTTCCCCCCGGGCAGCTCCCATAGACCGCTCTGCCGCATGTGGGGACCGCGCTGCACGGTCAGCACCCGGCCGCGTCGAATCACTGCTGCTGCGACAACAAGAATCGCGCTGTCGTCTCTTGTCTCAGCCATTGGCGGGTGCCTCCTCGCGACTACCATGGACGCATGACGTTGGCTGACCTCGATCACCGATCGTCTATCTCTGCGCTCCTCGGTCCCACCAACACCGGCAAGACCCATCGCGCGGTTCGGCGGATGCTGGGGCACCGCTCTGGGATGCTCGGCCTGCCGCTGCGTCTGCTCGCGCGGGAGATCTACGATCGGGTGACCGCAGAGATCGGCGAGACATCTGTAGCCCTCGTGACCGGCGAGGAGCGGCGGGTACCCGTGCGCCCGCGGTACTGGATCTGCACCGTCGAGGCGATGCCGGTGCAGCGCCCCGTGGACTTTCTGGCGGTCGATGAGATCCAGCTCGCGACCCACCGGGAGCGGGGCAATGTCTTCACCGAACGCCTGCTGCATGCCCGCGGCTTTCGCGAGACCTGGTTCATGGGCGCGGAGTCCATGGCTCCAGTTCTGTCGGGGCTGGTGCCGACCGCAGACATTCGCGCCCACCCGAGACTCTCCCGTCTGAGCTGGGCCGGCGTCTGTGGCATCGGCAGCCTCCCCCCGCGCTCTGCCGTCGTGGCGTTCTCTGCGGCTCGGGTCTATGCGCTGGCGGAGCAGATCCGGGCCCGTCGCGGGGGGGCGGCGGTGGTGATGGGGGCGCTCTCCCCGCGGGCGCGCAACGCGCAGGTGGCGATGTACCAGGCGGGAGAGGTTCAGCATATCGTGGCGACGGACGCCATCGGGATGGGCCTGAACATGGACATCGACCATGTCGCCCTGGGAGCGGTGCAGAAATTCGACGGCGTCCAGCGCAGGCCCCTCGGCGCGGACGAGGTGGCGCAGATCGCCGGACGGGCAGGCAGGCATCGACGAGACGGCACCTTCGGGACGTTGGCGAGCGGTGAGGAGCTGGCTCCTGAGCTGGTCCGGGCAGTGGAGCGGCATCGCTTCGTCCCCGTCACCACGCTGGAGTGGCGCAATCCCGAGCTGGACATGGAGTCCATCGATGGGCTGATCGACTCGCTCCGCGCGGCGCCGCCGAGGAGGTGCCTGAGGCGGACACGGGTCCGCGCCGATCAGGGCGCGCTGGAAGTGCTGGCGCGGAGTCCAGAGGTCCGCCGCCTCGCACGCCGTCCCATGCATGTTCGACTCCTGTGGGATGTCTGCCAGATCCCGGACTACCGCAAGAACCCCGAGGAGCATGCGGCGCTCCTCAAGAAGATCCACGCCCAGCTCCGCGGTCCGCGGGGGCGTCTGGACCCGGATTGGATCTCGACGCACCTCGATCGCCTGGAGCGGAGTGGCGGTGACATCCAGAGCCTCATGGCCCACATCTCGGACGTGCGCACCTGGACGTACGTGGCTCACCGTGCTGACTGGACCGACGATCCCAGGCACTGGCAGGGCCGCGCGCGTGCCGTCGAGGACCGACTCAGCGACGCCCTCCATGAGCGGCTGACCCAGCGGTTCGTCGATCGTCGGACCATGGTGCTGTCCGCGCGGCTGGCAGGAGGAACAGGTCTTGAAGCTGACATGGGCGAGGACGGGATGATCACGGTCGCGGAGCAAGCGCTCGGCCGCCTGGAAGGGTTCTCGTTCACCGCGGCCCCCGCGCGGGGACGCCGGCAGGCGCGCCTGGTGCAGCGAGCCGCTCGGATCGCGCTGGATGGTGAGCTGTCTCGTCGGGTGGCGGCGATCGTCGCCGCAGAGCACGACGCCTTTCAGGTAGACGATCAGCTGCGCCTGTGTTGGGGGGGACACCCCCTGGCGACGTTGCGACCAGGAAAGGACCGACTCACACCTGCTGTGCGCCTCCATCGCCTGGAGATGCTCGCGGCCGGCGCTCGCCGTCAGGTGGAGCGTCGCCTCCGGGCCTGGTGTCGCGATCTGGCGGTGCTGCTGTTCGCCCCGCTGCGTGCTGTCGCCCCTCCCTCCCCGGTCATGCGCGGACTGCTCTACCAGATCGAGCAGGCGCTGGGCGTGCTTCCTCGTGACGCCGCGAGCGGGCTCGACGAACTGTCAGGTCGGGAGCGGGGTCTCCTCCGGCACCTTGATGTGCGACTGGGGCGGCGGTGGATCTATGCGAAGTGTCTGCAGAGCGATGGTGCGATCCGCGCACGCGCGCAGCTCTGGGCTGTCCACGCCCGCCGGGAGCGGCTGCCCGCGCTGCCAGCAGCGACGTGCGTCTGCGAGCCCGCTGCAGGTCGTCCGGCAGAGCTGCTCCTGGCGCTCGGTTTCCCGATCCTGGGAGGTCTCGCCGTGCGGGTGGATCAGGCGGAGTCGATCGCGGCGCGCTTGCGGGGGCGCGCACGACGTGGCCCGTTCAAGCTCCCCGCGACGCTGCACGAGCAGCTCGAGTGCCCGGAGGACGCCCTGGGTGGAGTCGTCCGTGGGCTCGGCTTCCGCCCGGTCGCTGGCGGGCGCTGGTTGAGGGCACGTCGTTGAGGGGCTAACCCAGGAAGAACCAGATCACGAGCGCGGTGAACCAGCCCACCACCAGGCCCGTGATCAGGGGAGCACCCCAGGCCGGCCGCGGCGGGGTAACAGGGTTCTCTGCGATCTCACTGGCCGGTCGGGTCTGTCGAGGAACCGGAGAGGCAGGAAGCGCACCAGAGGCCCTGACGATCGCCGGGGGATCATCATCTTGGAGGACCGCCCCGACCCGAGCGTCGGTGGTTGGCTCACCAGGGGGGCGGCTGCGCGCCCAGACTCCAAGCTCGGCAGCACCGGAGTCGCCGACGCACTCTCGGCACTGCGCGCACACCGAGGGTGCATCCGGGGCCGGGGAGCTCTTCATCCAGACGATCAGCTCGGCTGCAGTTCCGGTCGCATCTGGGAGGAGCCGCGCGAGCAATCTCCCCAGGCCGGTGATGTCGTCGGCGGGGTCCGTGGGGGTCTCGACGGCGGTGAACCCGTGAAGGACAGGGCGTCCCTCGGCGCTGAGGTAGATCATGCGTTCATCCAGGCTGCCGTGTGACAGGCCGATCGCGTGGGCGGCGCCGAGAGCATCGGCGACCCGTCCGACCAGCTCCAGGGCGGCGGCCGCAGTGGGGGCGGCTGCCTGGTGGTCGAGCAGGCTGCTCCCGGGAGGCATGGCGGAGACCACCGTGAGGTGTCCATCGATGCGGGTCACGCCGTCTACCGGGTTGATCCCGGGGTGTCCGGTGAGGCGCGTCTGGAGACCCCGGCGAGCCAGGCGCGAGGCCCGCGCGGGGCCATCCTCGCCGGTGATGAGGCGTAGGAGGACGGTGTCCTCCTCGCCACCGATGGTCTGGATCGCCCGGTACAGCGATGCCCCCGACCACAGGGGGGCTTCGATGCGGAAACGCCGGATCGACATCCACAGACCCTCCATGCTGCCAGCTTAAGCGCTCCAGGGAAAGAAAGGTCCCATGATCGGCGCGTAGGCTCGGCCTGCGAGGCCCCGGGTCCACTGGC
>CAYXGP010000167.1:0-19070 GCA_964464515.1 uncultured Enterobacterales bacterium | reverse complement strand
GCGGGGCGGGGTATCGCGCCTCGCTTTGGGGGGGGGGGGGGTCGGTTTGTCCCGGCGCCTTGGGGGGGGGGGGGCCACGGCGACCGTCATCACGGTGTCGTCGGTGAAGCGGCTGTTCTTCTGGAACAGCTTGAAGTTCACGCGCTTGATGTTGGCGCGCTCGTGGACCGAGCCGATGATGTCTCCGGCGATCGCGGCGATCATGTCCCTGTCCCTTCAGATCACCGTCAGAGTGCGACGTCGAATCGTAGCACAGTCCGACCGATTCCCACCGTGTCTCCATTTCGGAGCGCGGCCACTGCCACCCGGCGTCCGTTGTGGTACGTACCGTTGGTGCTGCCCAGATCGCGCACGAAGATCATCCGACGACCGAACAGCTCGATGACTGCGTGTCGCCGCGAGACCTCCAGATCTCCCAGGGGGATCTCGCCGTGGCGGCGTCCGATCACCATGTTGCCGCGCGAGAACCGAAAGACCTTTCCGGCGTCCTCTCCGGCAACCACCTCCATCGTGGCGCGCAGCCCGGGGGGGAGGCGTAGATCCTGATCGATGACGTCGGTGGGTGCGTGTGTGCGGTTCGGGGAGCCGCGCAGCTCCACCAGCTCCTCGTCGAGCATCCACGCGATCTCCAGCCCCTCGGGCCGCGCGGATCCTACGCTCGGAATTCCCTCGGGCTCATCGTTATCGAGGAACAGCACCATACGGGTGTTGCCCACGCCGATCTCTGAGCCGGGCTGGAGGGGGGCCTCGCGGACCAGCTTGCCGTCGAGGGTTGTTCCGTTGGTGCTGCCCAGATCCTGGAGGACCCACCCGCTGTCTCGGGGCACGATGCGCGCGTGCCGACTGCTGATGAGCTGGTCATCCAACACGAGATCGCCGTGCTTGCGCCCGATGATCAGGGGACGCCCCGCCGTCAGCGTGACGTTGAGGCCCTGCTGGTTGCCAGAGATCAGTTTGAGGAAAGCGGAGCCCATCGGTCAGGTCAGGCGCGCCGCGCCGATCGCTGGGTGGTGCCTACGTGGCACCGATGGTACCGGCCCGGCAGCGGACGACCGAGCACCCGGGAAAGCAGCACCCCTGCGTCGGCGAGGGCGTCGAGGTCTACTCCCGTGTCGACGCCCATGGCCGAGAACATATGAACGAGGTCTTCACTGGCGGCGTTGCCGGAGGCGCCTGGCGCGTACGGGCAGCCACCCACGCCGGCGACCGAGCCGTCGAACGTGCGGACACCGGCCTGCCAGCCGGCCAGCGCGTTGGCGAGGGCCGTGCCGCGGGTGTCGTGGAGGTGCAGCGCCAGGCGGTCCAGCGGCACTCCGGCGTCGGCGAGCGTCGAGATCAGCGCGGTGACGCTCCGGGGATCGCCCATGCCGGTGGTGTCGCCCAGGGCGATCTCGGTCGCGCCGGCGTCGAGGAGCGGAGCCACCACGGCGCGCACCTGCTCCGGTGAGACCGGGCCCTCATAGGGGCAGCCCAGGGTGGTCGAGACATAGGCACGCACGGCCATACCGTCGTCTCGCGCGGTGGAGATGACCTGACGAAGCCCCGCCAGGCTCTCGCGGCGCGTGCGGTTGAGGTTCTTCTTGTTGTGGGTCTCGGAGGCGCTCATGAACGTGGCGACGCAGCGCACGCCGCAGTCCATCGCGCGCTCCAGGCCACGCCGGTTGGGCACCAGCGCCCAGTAGCGCACGTCTGGCGCGCGGGGCAGGCGGGCCACCACCGCGGCGGCGTCGGCGAGCTGGGGGATCCAGCTTGGCCGCACGAAGCTGGTGACCTCGATGTCGCTGAGCCCGGCGTCGACCAGCGACGAGATGAGCGCGACCTTGTCTTCGGTGGAGACGACCTCAGGCTCGTTCTGGAGTCCGTCTCGGGGGGCGACCTCATAGAGCCTGATCCGCTGCGCGTTGATCCCCGGCGTGTTGAGCCCCTGCGCGTCTCTCTGCTGCGCGTCGTTCTGCCGTGCGTCGTTCTGCCGTGCGTCGTTCTGCTGCCCTCGGATCGACTGCACACCGATCACCTCGCCCTCAGAATGCAGCATGGGCGGCATGGGACCTCCGTTTCCCCGGGTGTCGTGGCCCGACGGGTGTGGCGATTCTGGTGGAGTGTTTCTGGTGGAGTGATTCGGCTGGAGCGCCCGGCGGAGGCCGATCGAGCCGTCCTGATCGAGATTAACACGCACATCTACGCGCGGCGGGGATAGGGGGAGGGCCCATCGCCACGGAGCGTCCCACTGGATCGCAAGCGCCTCCGCACCATCGGCGCTCTCTCCCTGCCCATCATCGGCGGGATGGTCTCGCAGAATGTCCTCAACCTCGTCGACACGGCGATGGTGGGCACCCAGGGCACCGCGGCGCTGGCGGCGGTGGGCATCGGCAGCTTCGCCAATTTCATGGCGTTCGCGTTCATCACGGGCATGTCGGCGGGCGTGCAGGCGATGGCGGCCCGTCGGCTGGGCGAGGGGCGGACGGACATCATGGGGGTGCCGCTCAACGGCGGGCTCCTCCTGGCGGTGGCGCTGGCCCTGCCCTGGACGGTGATCCTGCTGTACGCGGCGCCCCACGTCTTCACGATCCTCCACGACGACCCGGCGGTGCGCGAGATCGGCACCCCCTACCTGCAGGCGCGGCTGCTGGGCATGGTCGGCGTGGGGATGAATTTCTCGTTCCGCGGCTACTGGAACGGGGTGGGCCGGTCGCAGCTCTACCTGCGCACCATCGTGATCATCCACGTGGTCAACATCGTGATGAACGCGGTGCTCATCTATGGACTGCTGGGGGTGCCGGCCCTGGGAGCGGTCGGCGCGGGGGTGGCGAGCTCCATCGCCACCTACGTGGGCACCGGCGTCTACATCTACCTGGGGCTCCTTCACGCGCGGCGCGCGGGGTTCCTGCGCGGGCTTCCGGAGCTGTCGGTGATCAAGACCATGCTGAAGCTGGCGGTGCCGGCGGGCGCGCAGCAGCTCTTCTTCGCCGCCGGCTACACGGTGCTGTTCTGGATCATCGGGCAGGTGGGTACCGCGGAGCTCGCGGCGGCCAACGTGCTGCTCAACGTGCTGATGGTAGCGATCCTGCCGGGGCTGGGGCTGGGGCTGGGCGCGGCCTCGCTTGTGGGGCAGGCGCTGGGACGGGACGACCCCGCCGACGCCCGCGCGTGGGGCTGGGACGTGGTCAAGGTGGGGGTGGTCGTGATGGGCGCGCTCGGGGTGCCGATGGTGCTCTTCCCCGGGCCGCTGCTGGGGATCTTCATCTCCGAGCCGGGCGTCGTGGAGCTGGCGCGGCTGCCGCTGCAGATCGTCGGCGCGGGCGTGGCGTTCGACGCGGTGGGGCTCATCCTGCTGAACGCGCTGCTGGGCGCGGGGGCCAGCCGCACGGTGATGACGGTGGGCGTGGGGCTCCAGTGGGGGCTCGCTGTGCCGCTGTCGTACCTGGTGGGGCCTGTGCTGGGGCACGGGCTCCTGGGCATCTGGACGGTGCAGATCGGCTACCGCATCCTCCAGGCGGGCTGCTTCTCGGTCATCTGGCAGCGGGGCCGATGGATGCGGATCCAGGTCTGACCGCCAGATCTGACGGCTGCTCTGATAGGGTCGGACCATGCGCCGTGAGGCTCGCAAAGATCCCACCTGCAGATCCGGGTGGGGGCCGCGGCGCCGCTGGCCACGCTGACAGCCGAGCAGCGGGAGGGGATTCGGGCCGTGCAGGCCCATGGCTACTGGTAGCTGGTAGCGGCGCGAGAAAGTCAGCGCCATGGAGGATGGGCGGTCGGCAGGAGCAGGGCTGCGGGCTATGGCGCCCGTGAAGAGGAGGGTTCCATGAGGTGGATGCTGCTGCTGTTCATGGTGGGTTGTTGGCCGAAGAAGGCCACGGTCTCGGCTGTCGATCCGGTGCATTTTTCATCTGGAAGCTCTCAGTTGGCTCAACAGACCGACTACATTCGCATCGGGCAGGCGGTCCAGCAGCTCCAGGAGAACTCCAACCTCTACCTTCTTGTGGTGGGATACTCCGATCCGAGCGGCTCCGCCGAGACCAACCAGCGGCTGTCGCAGGCTCGCGCGGAGTATGTTCGCTCGCTCGTATTGGAGGGCGGCGCCGACGGCTCCCGCGTCTTGACGAAGGGCGCTGGGGAGACCAGTGACGGCAGCAGCGTGTCGGAGAGTCGGCGCTGTGAATTCGTCTTCTACGAAGGCTCGAAGGGCGCGCCGCCCAGTGCTGATACCGTGATGGCCAGCGGCTCATCAGGTTCCAGCAGCGCTGACTCGAGCGGCGACGCGGTGGCCGACGCCAGCGGGTCGTCCGGCAAGAGCGACAAGAAGAGCAAGAGCAAGAAGAAGAAAAAGAAGGGCGACGAGCTGCCGGATCTCACGCTGGCCAAGACCGGCCTGACCGACATCGACTCGTTCTTTGGCAAGGTCCAGCCGCTGATCGACTCGCTGATGTCGGCCCTCACCAGGGTCCGCGACGCGCGCACCAAACTCGAGGAGGTGCTGGGAATGGCCAGCGGCGACACGCTGGACGCCGCCCTCGGTGAGATGCTCGCCCAGGCCCCCGGGGCCGTGAAGCTCAAGCTGGTCAACGGTAAGCCCCAGCTCTCGGTGTCTGCGAGCGCGCCCTCGCAAGTGGGTCAGGGCGTGACGGCGGTCAACGGCCTGGTGGGCGCGCTGGGGGGTGCGGTGAAGGACCTCGCGCCCATCCCCAACCAGGCCAAGGCGCTGATCGCCGAGGCCAAGGCGCTGCCCGCCAAGGTGCCGAACATCGCCAAGGAGGCCGGGCTGAGCGCTGGCGAGACCCTCAAGGCGGTCAAAGCCGTCAAGGACAACGTGGTGGTGGTGACGAAGATCCCCACCGAGGTCGTCAAGCTGGGCAAGGAGGCGGCCGAGACCTTCAAGGTGATCCAGGGAGCCTTCGCATGAGCGAGCAGCCCGCTGCCCACGACACCATCGCCGTCGTCGACTTTGGTGGGCAGTACGCGCACCTCATCGCCAACCGCCTGCGGGCCATGGGGGTCTTCAGCGTCATCGTCGATCCCCACGCGCCCCTGTCGGCCTACGAACACGCGGTCGGCGTGATCCTGTCGGGCAGTCCCGCGCTGGCGAGCGCCGGCGAGGAGTCTGGCTGGAACACCGGACTGTTCGAGCTGCCCATCCCCATCTTCGGGTTCTGCTTCGGCCACCAGGAGATCGCCCGGCACTACGGCGGGGAGATCCGCCACCAGGCCCGCGAGTATGGCCTCGCCGAGCTGCACGTGCAGACAGACAGCCCGCTGCTGGCAGGGCTGGGGGCGGTCGAGCAGGTGTTCATGAGCCACGGCGACACCGTGACGACCCTCGGCGCGGGCTTCGTCGAGCTGGGGCTTTCGCGTCTCGGCGACGGGCCGGTGCATCGCAACGCAGCGATCGCCGACGAGACGCGAAAGCGGTACGGCGTGCAGTTTCACCCCGAGGTCGACGACACGCCTAACGGCGCCCGCATGATCGCCAACTTCGCGCTGGACATCTGCGGCGCCCGGCCCACGTGGAAGATCGCCGACCACGCGGGCGGGCTCATCGCGCAGATTCAGCAGGAGGTCGGCGACCGGGGCGTGTTTCTACTGGTCTCGGGCGGCGTCGACTCAGCGGTGTGCGCCTGGCTGCTCGCGCGGGCGCTCGGGCCCGATCGGCTCCACCTCCTCCACATCGACAACGGGATGATGCGCGCGGAGGAGAGCGCCGGGGTGGTCGCGGCGCTGCGCGAACACGGCGTCAGCGACAACGTACACTTCATCGACGCCACCGATCAGTTCCTCTCTGCGCTGGCCGGAGTGGTCGAGCCCGAGGAGAAGCGCCACATCATCGGGCGGGTGTTCGTGGAGGTGTTCCAACAGGCGGCCGAGCGCATCGGCATCGCGGACTACCTGTTGGCGCAGGGGACCATCTACCCCGACACCATCGAGACGGGGGCGACCAAGCGCTCCGACCGCATCAAGACGCACCACAACCGGGTGCCCATCATCGAGGAGATGCTCGCGAGAGGACAGGTCATCGAGCCGCTCGCCGATCTGTACAAGGTCGAGGTGCGCCAGCTCGGGCGCGCGCTGGGGATTCCCGAGCAGATGGTCTCGCGCCACCCGTTCCCGGGGCCGGGACTGGGCGTGCGGTGTCTGTGCGCTGACTCGGTGCCGGACGGATTCGATGCCGCCACGCTGTCGGCGTGGATCGATCCCATCGTCGGGCCCCGCGGGTTCACTGCGCTGCCGCTGCCGGTGCGCTCGGTGGGCGTCAAGGCCGATCTGCGCTGCTTCGACCTCCCGGTGATGCTGCACGGCGATCGCGTCCCTCACGAGACCCTGGAGGTCCTCGCCGGGTCGATCTTCAAGAACGTCCCGGCGATCAACCGGTGCGTGCTCTGGCTCGGCGCGGAGACACCACGGCGGGCGACGCTGCATCCGGCGACGATGACCGCAGCGCGACTCGCCGTGCTGCGCGCGGCGGACGCCGCGGTGATGGACGGGCTGAGCCGCCACGGGCTGATGGCTGAGATCTGGCAGTGCCCGACCGTGCTGGTGCCCGTCGAGATCGATGGGGAGGGGGACGGACGGGCGGGGGAGCTGATCGTCGTGCGGCCGGTGCTGTCGAAGCGGGCGATGACGGCGCGAGCGGCGGCGCTGCCTGAGGCGCTGCTGGCTGAGCTGTGGGAGGAGATCTCTGCGTTGGATGGAGTGTGCGGGGTCGCGCTGGACCTGACGAGCAAGCCGCCTGGCACAATCGAGTGGGAATAGGCCACGGCAGGCCCGCGGATCGTGCTGACACGTCGGGTGCATGACCGGCGCGGGTGATGTGTCTGGGCTCCACATCAAGATCTGCCCTTGCCAGCTCCCAGACGGGAGCTATCCTCCCAGGGTCAATGACTCCTGGACGGAGAACCACCATGTCACGCGCTGTACCCATTCCCCTCGGTTGACCGCGCCGCCCTCGGGTCGGCGTAAGGCCGCTCCAGGGAAAGAAGTCTCCCATGATCGGCCTGAGGGCGGCCCCGCGTGAGGCACGAGTCCACTGGCGTGCGTCGCTCGCTGTCGTATCTGGCCCAAATCAAGAGACAGGGTTCGAGAGCGTCGCACGATGGTGGGCGAAGGGCATCCGCGTGGGACCGCCCTCAGGTCGAGGGGGAGATTGCTTTTCTTGGAGCGGCCTAAACCTCCCGATCCGTTCCGGACCGATTTCAATGACCGAAAAAGAACGCCTGCTGGCGCGGATGCAGACCCTCCGCGCGCAGCTTGACGACCCTCGTCTCGACAACCACAGTCTCGACCATCCACCCTCCGGAGGCCGACGCAGCCGTCGGGGCGGTGACCCCAGAAAACTCCACCAGCTCTGCAGCCAGGTGCAGCGCGCTCTCGATCTGGCCCTCCCCGGGGCGGCCGATCCCCTCCTCCATGATCTCCACGTCGTTCGGGTGCGCCCGGACCTCGGCGTCGCCCGCCTGCGGGTGATGGTCGACAGTCATCACCCCGACCTCGATCCGGGGCTGGCGCTGGCGCGTCTGTCCGCGGCGAAGGGCTGGCTGCGCTCGGAGATCTCGACCATGATCCACCGCAAGCGGACGCCGGATCTGGTCTTCCTGTGGGAGGCGGTGTGACCGCGCCCATGCGGGTCTGGTCCGCCGAGCCGCTTCAGCCCGACGTCGCGTCGGCGCTGGAGCGGCTACGGCGCCTCCCGGACGTCGCCCGAGTGGCGGTGATTGCCCGACGTCCATCTGGCTGAAGATGTCTGTATCGGCACGGTGCTGGCCACCCACCAGACGCTCTACCCGGCTGCGATCGGCGGCGACATCGGCTGCGGCGTGGCCGCCATCCGGTTCGATGGTCCTGCTTCAGCCATCGCCGACAAGACCGACGCCGCGCTGGATCTCCTGCGTCGGCTCGTTCCGATCCAGGCCCACCCGCGGTCGCAGCCGGTCGATCTGCCTCCGCTGTCCACGCCCGGTCTGCGGTCGCTCCAGCGGCGCACCGCCACCCGGCAGCTCGGAACATTGGGCCGGGGGAACCACTTCCTCGAGATGCAGAGAGATGCCGAAGAGCACCTGTGGGTGATGGTCCACAGCGGCTCGCGGGCCATGGGACCGGCGATCCAGCAGGAGCACCGACCGCCGCGACGGCTCGGCGGAATCGACGCCGAGAGCCCAGAGGGTGTCGCCTATCTCCATGATCATGATGTCGCTCTGCAGTACGCTCGAGCCAATCGAAGGGCCATCCTGGCCGCGGCCGGCGCGGTCGTGATGAAATTGACCGGATCGGAGCCCGAGGTCGACACGTTCCTGGACTGTACCCACAACCTCGTGCGGAGCGAACGCCACGGCGTGCAGACGCTCTGGGTCCATCGAAAAGGGGCGATCCCGGCAGGGGAAGGGGAGCTGGGGATCATCCCCGGTTCGATGGGGGCGCCGACCTGTCTGGTGACCGGGCGGGGGTGCTCCGAGGCGCTGGGCTCCAGCTCTCACGGCGCCGGTCGCGCCATGAGTCGCACCGAGGCCCGCCGCCGAATCACCACCCGGCGGCTGCGCGAGCAGATGCGGGGGGTCGCCTGGGATCGCGCAGCGGCACGGGATCTACGCGAGGAGGCCCCGGCGGCCTACAAGGACATCGGCCGGGTCATGCGGGCGCAGCGAGAGCTGACGCAGATCCGCAGCGAGCTTCAGCCGGTGCTGTCATACAAGGGCAGGTGAGCTAAAGAGACATGCCCCACTCTTGAGGACGGCCCCATGAACACGCTTACATTGGTCTCTCGAACGGTCTACCCCAAGTGGATCGACGGCGAGGAGGGGGGCGAGCCCGGCCCCCGTCCGTCCGATCCTGCGGTCTGGCAGATGATGGTCAGCACCGTTCGGAGCCTGGGCTGTCAGAGCGATCTGGACGACGCGAACGACGATCTGGAGTACGACGAAGAGACGTACACCGACTTTGAAGACACCAGCGCAGATGACGTCTTCACCGAGGCCGCCTTCCGCATGCTCGTCGCTCCCGAGTGCTGGGAGTACATCTACTATGTGGTCGATGGGGGCGGCACCCGGTACCACGTCATCGAGGTGCACGAGAGCAATCCGTACGGAGCGGTGTTCGCCGAGGGAGACACGGAGCGGGTCCTCTTCTTCATGGATGACGGCGGCTTCGGCGCAGAGACGCCGGACCTGAAGCATCTGGAGGGTCCCCTGCGGGCGGCGGTCTGGGGTTGAGCTACCGGCGTCAGGCGGGGAGGCGATCGACCACCCGCCGAATCGCCTCGGCGAGCTCCCCGGGCACCTCCTCCTGCAGAAAGTGACCGGCCGGCGTGAGGGTGACTCCGGCCTCAGGGAGCAGCCGCGCGGCCCGTCTGTGCAGCCGCCCCAGGATGGGGTCGCGGGTCCCCCAGACGATCTCCGCAGGTCCCCCGAATGCCTCGACGTACTCGGCGACCGCTCGGAGCGACTGCACCGATGGGTGGTCGGGACCGTCGGGGACCATCCGGGCCAGCGCGAGCGGTGCGACGGCGCCCCGCTCCAGCGGCCACCGGTAGGCGCGCGTCTCGGCGCGGCCGATGCTGCTGCGGTCACCCTGCGCGACGCCGAGCCAGCGCTGGGGGAACCCAAGCCCCCGAAACACCAGATCGGACAAGCCAGGCATCTGGCTGAACCGATGGAAGGCGGTCGGTCGAAAGCCCGGCTTCGGCGGCATGAGCACGGTGTTTCCGATCACCAGCCCGGCCACGCGATCGGGCTCAGAAGCCGCCGCGCCGATCCCGATGGGACCGCCCCAGTCCTGCACCGCGAGCACCGCCCCGCGCAGATCGAGCGCGCGCAGCAAGCCGGCCATCCACCGGGTGTGATCGGCCAATCGATGGACCGGGACGCGGCTGGACAGCCCCAGCCCCACCAGATCGACGGTCATCAGGCGGAGCCCGGGTGTGCTCGCCAGCTTTGCGATGACTCGCCGCCACAGGTAGCCCCAGGTCGGGTTTCCGTGCACCATCAGCACCGGGCGGCCGGTCCCCTGCTCCATCACATGCAGCTGCACGTCGTCCACCGCCACGCGGTAGCGGGTCTCGGGGAGCTGTTCAGCCAACCATTCGGGCAGCGGAGGCGCAGGAATCATGGGGTCCCCAGGCGGGCGCGGAGTATCTGCACGCAGGCGGAGAAGTGCGTGACGGGGTTCACCGCATCCACTTCTTCCAGCGATCGTCCTCCGCGTGATCGGTGAACAGCGGGTGGTCGTCGATGTCGTTGCGCACCCGGCAGTGCAGCAGCCACACCCCGTACTCCTCGGGCCACCGAGACAGCCAGCCTTCCTGCACCTTCAGGAATCGGCGGGCCAGGTCCTTCCAGTCCTTGCCGGGCTCCAGCGGCTCGCCCACCCGGCAGATCGCCGGCCCCTCTCTGGGGGTGTGGCAGAACGCGGGAACCAACGCAGCGCCGGTCGACACCGCCAGCCGGTAGCACCCCGGATTCAGCAGGACGGTGCGTCCCAGGTACGGGAAGGGCATCCACCGGGTGCCGATGCGGCCGTCGTACGCCAGCCCCACCAGCTCATTGGCGGCCAGTCGGCGGTACAGCTTGCGGGCGCTCTCCGACAGCGTCAGGAACTTCGCCGGCAGGCGGTCTTCGTTCTCTTCGCGGACCCTGCGGACCTCCTGCCGCCAGCGGTTGCTCGCCAGCAGCTCGGGGTGATCGCGGGCGACGTCCTCAGGGGGCAGACCGCGGGCCGCGTACTGGGTGTACGGGTACCCGTGGTGCGACAGCCAGGCCATCATCATCATGACGGAGCCGGCATGCGGGTAGGCCCACACCACGCCCTTCCCGCGCTCCAGCGCGGCGTCGAGGTGCTCCACCCCCTCGAACCGGATGAGCCGACCCACCGTGCTGCGATCGACCTTGCCCAGCATCAGCTCTTCGAGGTGTACGCGCCAGGCCGCTCGGTAGGCGTCGCGGACCAGCTCCGCGTAGCCAGCGTCCGTGTACAGATCGCCGAAGCACCTGCGCAGCTCGTCGATCATCAGCGGGCGACCGCCGCGCGCGGCCAGGTAGCGCAGCCGCCAGCCTCCCCGCAGCGTGGGGAGCAGCCGCTCGCTCTCTGGACGCAGCGCCGAGCGGAGCGGCACCCAGAACAACCAGCGCGCCAGATCTCCCGGCGTGGTGGGCGCGACGGGGACGCCGCCTGCGTTGTCGTCGGTCATGGGGCTGTCTGCTCCAGGGCGCGCCGCACCGACACGCGCACCATGTGGCGGCGCCAGGTCGTCGCCATCACATGAGTCCGCAGCGGCACCGAGGCCTTGTAGGCCAGCTTCGGGAGCTCAGCCGGGTCTGCGCTCGATACCTCGATCGGCGCGGGGCCGATGGCGCTGATCACCGCCCGCGCGGCCTCTGGGCTCCGCTCGACGGCCACCAGCACCGCCGCGTAGTCGATGCTGGCCCGCAGGCGCACCTTGCGATGGATGATCGGGTGGCGCGGCAGCGGCACGATGATCCGCGTCAGCACCTCGCCGGGGTTGCTGCGCAGCCAGCGGCGGCCGTCTTCGCGATCGTACAGCTCCCGCACGGGCAGCTCCCGCACCCCCGAGGTGGACTCCAGGCGCACCCGCGCGCCCATCAGCCACAGCACCGGGACGGTGTCGGCGGAGTGCGCGGCGTAGCAGCCGTCGCCGGTGCGCGCGACGTGGCAGGTGTCGCCCTCACACTTCAGGCAGCCATTCACCGCGGCGCGCCAGCCGACCGGCTGGTTGTAGTAGACGCAGCGGGTGTCCAGCATCAGGTTGCCGCCGAGGGTGCCCATCGCCTGGATGGTGCGAGTGGCGACCCCCGCGCAGGCGTCGGCGAGCGCGGGCAGGTGCTCGCCGACCAGCGGGTGGCGGCGGACGGCCAGCAGCGTCTGCGCCGCGCCGATGGACAGTTCGCCGTCGGTGAGGTGGACGCCGCGCAGGCCGGGCGCGCGCCGGAGAGAGACCAGCGTGGACGGCGAGAACAGGCGGTGCTTCAGGCTGGGCAGCAGATCGGTGCCGCCGGCGAGCAGGCGCGCGCCGGGCGTTGCCGCCAGCGCCAGCAGGTCGTCGCGGGTGTCGGGGGCCTCGTAGGCGAAGGAGGGCAGGGGGAGCATCGCGGTTACCTCACTTACGGCGGAGGGCGCGGAACAGGCGGTCCGGCGTGTACGGGGGGCGGCCCATCCAGACACCGACCGCGTCGTGGATCGCGTTGCCGATGGCCGGAACCGTGGAGAGCTGCGGGCCCTCCCCGCACTCCTTCGCGCCGAACGGCCCCTCGGGGTCGTGTGACTCGATCAGCTCCACGAATATCTCCGGGACGTCATCGATGGTCGGGATGCGGTACTCCAGGATGCTGGGCGTGCGCATCAGGCCCCGCTCGTAGGTCTGGTCCTCGCACAGCGCCTCGCCGACGCCCATGTAGACGCAGCCCTCGATCTGCCCCTCGGCGATCTCGCGATGCAGCGTGCGGCCCAGGTCGTGCGCGCACCAGACGCGATCGACCGTGAGCACGCCCGTCTCTTCGTCGACGGTGACCTCTGCCACCTGCGCGGTGAAGGAGTACGAGGGCGACGGGCCCACGCTCTGCCGACGGAACCGGTTGCCGATCTTCGGCGGGCGGTAGGAGCCGGTCGCTCCCAGGGTGCCGGTCGCGGACTCTGCCAGATCCACCGCCTTGCGCCACGTCAGCTTCACGTCGGGTTGATCGCGCACGGAGATCACCCGGTCGCGGGCGACCAGCGCCTCCACCGGCTGCCCCAGCTTCTGCGCGGCCGCGGCCAGGATGGTCGCCCGCAGCTTGTCGGCGGCGTCCACCGCTGCGTTGCCGGCCATGAACGTCACCCGGCTGGAGTACGAGCCCAGATCGACCGGGGTGAGGTCGGTGTCGGCCTCGATGACCGTGCAGTCCTCGGGATGGATCCCCAGGCGCTCCGCCACCAGGCAGGCCAGCATGTGGTTGGAGCCCTGCCCCACGTCCGCGGTGCCCGAGAAGATCGTCACGCGTCCAGAGCGATCCACCTTCACCTGCACGCCGGAGTGCGGCATGTCGTTCTGGTAGACCCCGTGCAGCGCCCCGCACATGTACGCGCTGGCGGCGAGCCCGATGCCCCGTCCGGGCGGCAGCTTGCCGCGTTTGTCGTGGTAGCCGCTGGCCGCCACCACCGCGTCGATGCACTCCTTGAGCGCCACGCTGGTGACCCGCAGCCCGTTGACGGTGTCGGTGAACGGCTCCACGCAGTTGATTCGGCGCACCGCGGCGGGGTCGAGGTCCAGCTCGGTGGCCATGCGGTCGATGTGCATCTCCAGCGCGAACCGCGGCTGGATGGCGCCGTGTCCGCGCTTGGGGCCGCAGGGCGGGTGGTTGGTGTAGACCCGGTGGCTGGTGAACCGGTAATTCTCCAGCTTGTAGGGGATCGTGCCGAAGACCCCCAGGTAGTAGCTCGTGACCACGCCGAAGCTGGCGTAGGCGCCGCCGTCGGCCCAGGCCTTGAAGTCCACCGCGGTGATGGTGCCGTCTCGGTTCATGCCCATCTTCAGCCACATGCGGGTGCGATGCCGGCCGCGGTGGGCGTAGAAGACCTCCTCGCGCTCCAGCTCGAACCGCACCGGGCGGCCGAGTCGTCGGGCCAGCACGCTGGCGCAGACGTCGGTGACGAAGGTGTCGCACTTGCCGCCGTAGCCCGCGCCCACCTCGGGCTTGATCACCCGGATGTGCTGCTGCTCCATCTTCAGCACGCGGGCCAGCGTGCGATGCATGTAGTGGGGGTTTTGCGTCGACGAGTACAGCTTGAGCCTTCCGTCGGGCTCGGGCACCGCCAGCGCCGCGTGGGTCTCCAGCGGCACGTGGGTGGAGCCGGGGTACTCGTACTCCTGCTCGATCACGAGGTCCGCGGCTTCGAGGGCCGCGTCGACGTCGCCGTAGCTCTGGAACACCCGCCGCAGCACGTTGGACTTCTTGCGCCGCCACTCGTGGATGAGCGGCTGGGAGCGATCGAGCGCCTGATCGATGGTGAGGATGGCCGGCAGGGGCTCGTAGACCACTCTGATGGCACGACACGCTTCAGCCGCCTGCTCCTCGGTGCGCGCACACACGCAAGCCACCGGCTCGCCGATGTAGCGGACCTTGTTCAGCGCCAGGGCCGTCTCGTCCTGACCCACGGGGATGGCGCCGTACCGTACGGGGACGTCTTCACCGGTGATCACGTCCAGCACGCCGGGCATCGCGCGGGCAGCCGCTGCCTCGAGCGAGGCGATGCGGGCATGCGCGTGGGGAGAGCGCAGCACCTTGGCGAAGGCCATGCGGGGCAGCTTGAGATCGGCGGTGAAGCGGGCCGTCCCCACGATCTTGCCCAGGCCGTCGATCTTCCCGCGGCCGCCGCCGCCCACCACGCCTCCCTCGGCCGGCGCGCGGGCGTGGGTGTCGGGCGGGCCCATGTACCCGGCGGTCATGACGACTCTCCTGGGGTGCGCTCGAGGTCCCCGCGGCCGGCCTGGATGGCCTCCGAGACCGCCGCGAGGATCTTCGTGTACCCGGTGCACCGGCAGATGTTCGCGCCTAGCGCCTCGCGGATATCGGCGTCGGTGGGCTGGGGGGTGTCATCGAGCAGGGCCGTCACGCTCATGGCGATGCCCGGCGTGCAGTAGCCGCACTGAGCGGCGACCTGTCGGTGCAGCGCCTCCTGCAGTGGAGTGAGCTCGCCGTTCGTCGCGAGGCCCTCGATGGTCCGCACGGCGCTCCCCTCGGCTTCGACAGCCAGGGTGATGCAGGCGAGCCGCGGGACGCCGTCTACCAGCACGGTGCAGGCGCCGCAGTCGCCGACGTCGCAGCCGTGCTTGCTGCCGGTGAGGTCGAGATCTTCTCGGAGGAAGTCCAGAAGGCTTCTGTGGGCCGGCACCAGCCGACGCACCGGTGCGCCATTGATGTGGAGGGTGAGGATGTGGTCAGCAGACATGGGCGGATAGCTATCCCAACGACACACAGGGCGGCCGATCGGACGGAAGCGCCACAGAAACTCGTACAATTTGCGACGATCTATGTGGCGATCGGAAAACGGTTGGCGTATATCTCTGGCGGCCCGAAGTCACCTCTCCCCGATAAATCACCTCGGGGCATCGCTCGGAGCTCCCACGAGTCGCAATCCCGCCCCGCGGGGGCAGACTTGACCACGGGAGACATGACCCGAGCACCACGATCGGGTAGAACACACCCCAGATGGACTGCGGTAAACCACCGCCTTTGGAGGCATCCATGAAGCGCTTGCTTATTCTCCCCGTTCTCCTGTTCGCCTGTGAAGACAAGGGCGGCGACAGCGGCGTGACCTCGGTCGGCACCACCGGCGGTACCACGCTCACCACCTCTGGCGGCACCACCGGCACGACCAGCGGCGGCACCACCAGCGGCGGCACCACCAGTGGCGGCACGAGCGGCACCACCACCCCCCCCGAGCAGACGCTGTTCACCTACGAGGGTAACGACACCCTGGTGATCGACGTCGAGGTGCGGGAAGACGGCTCTGACCTCGTCGACACCCACCAGTGCGTCGGATCGGTCACGATCAACATCGATCAGGTCAACGGCACCAACTACGCCTGGTCCTGGGAAGGCTCCAAGGGCGGCAACCCCACACAGGGCGATCCCACCGGCTTCGATCTCATCGGTGTCGGCGACTGCGAGTTCTCGGACTGGTACGACGCTGGCGGCGACCTGATCGAGGGCAAGGGCATGATGCTGGCCGACTTCGACAACGACACCGATGTCTCCGGCAACATGTTCCTGCTGATCGACACCACCGAGACCGAGCGCCCCTGGAGCGGCCAGCTCAACGGCAACACCGTGAGCGGCGAGTTCTCCGGCCAGGTCTCCTTCCAGCAGGGCCCGCAGAAGTTCATCGTCGACTACAGCGGCAGCTGGAGCGCCGACAAGATCTGATAAACCAGATCTGAAGACAGATGCGCCGGGCCCGATGGGTCCGGCGCTCCTGGTTCTGGGGTGGGCTTCAGGCAGCCATTCTTCAGGCAGCCATTCTTCAGGCAGCCCCGGGGAGTCAGCGAGCCACGGTCAACGCGGGCAGCGGCGCCTCCCAGCCGTCTCCAGCGACGTCGACCTTGAGGGCCGCTGTCATCGCCCAGGCGGTCTCGCTGTAGACCGGGTGCATGGACGCGGCGCCCGAGGCGATGACGATGTAGTGCGCGTCTGCGGTCGGCGTCAGAGAGAACACGGCCGATCCACGCTCGGCCGCCGTCCCTGACAGCTCCACCGTCTGCACCACCGCGCCGTTCTCCAGCAGCTCGAGGGTGTCGAGCGGCATCCACGACGGCGCGTAGACGGACACGTCGAGATCGACGGCTCCCGTGAACGTCTGTCCCGGGGCCCAGACGCCACCGACCGTCGCCAGGATGGCCGGGCCGCGGCTGACCACAGTGGCCTGCGCCTGGAGCGCCTCGGTGAGCTGCTCGTCCGTCACCGCCGGCCCGGGATCTCCGCTGACGTGGACGAGCGTACGGTTCTCTCCCACGCCGCTGCGATGGCCGTGGCTGTCCGAGACCCCCGTGGGGGTGATCGTGAAGCCGCGCGAGGTCAGATCGAGGTAGTACGGCAGGAAGTCGGCGTACTCCCCGTCGTTGAGCACCTCCATCAGGTCGAAGTCCTCCGACCAGTGCTCGGCGCTGCCGATCTCCCCGGCGTCCGTGTCGTAGTCGGCGTAGCCGAACAGCCCTGAGGAGCCCGTGGGATGGTTGGCCTGGATGAGCACGTCGTCGCCCAGGGCCGCGCGGATCTCCGCGAACAGCTCGGCGGTGTCCCAGGTGTTCGCCCACCAGCGCGGCGCGCCGTGGTTGGCCGCCGTAGTGTCCGGGGTGGCTGGGAAGGCGTTGAAGTGCCCCCGCAGCACCGGGCTCACCTCGTCGGCCACCACGCTGCGGAGCACGTCGTCGAGGCCCAGGGCCGTGACCAGCGGTCGGTAGTCGGCCACGTGATCGTGATCTGTGCCCACGTGCACCTGGATGTTGTGCGCCGCATGCACCACCAACCGCTCGGCCATCGCGATGCCGCCGTCTCCCGATGGGCCGGCGTGGCTGTGGGGATCGACCGTCACCACTTCGGACAGGCGGTAGGCGCGGGTCAGGGTGACGGAGATCTCCGTCTCCTCACCCGCCGTGACCGCGACCGTCTGCTGATCGATCTCCCACTGCACCCCGCGATGCGCCGTGAGGTTGTAGTCGCCCGCCGGGACCGTGATCTCTCCGCTGCCGTCGCGGAGGTAGAGCCACGCGGCGCCGTCGGGCCAGGAGGACGCCAGCGCGCGATCGACCGTGACCGGGTGGACCGGGTCCAGGCGCACGACCGCGGGCAGTCCGTCGCCGGTGTCCACCGACAGGGTACCGGGCGTGCCCAGCGTGAGCAGCGTGTCCTCGGTGAGGTTCGCCGGCTCGGAGGCCCCCCGCCCCACCGCCTCGGGGATGGGAGCGGCGCCACGGAGCAGCGAATCCAGCGCCGCGTCCTGATGAACCGCGCCGCTGTACGGGCTGTACCAGCCCGCGCCCTCGGGTAGATCGCAGGAGATCCCGCGCCCCACCCCGGTGGCGACGGCGGTCATCGCCTCGCCCGCGGGCACCTGCGCTGACCAGCGGCCGTCGTCGTCCGTGATCGCCTGCGTCCACGGCGCGCCGTCGCTGTCCAGCAGATGCACCCGCGCGCCCGCCACCGCTTCGCCTGCGTCGTCGACCACGGCGCCGCCAGACGCGGCCGTGTCCACGCCGACCCGCGCGGTCCAGGCGTCGGTGAGCGTCGCGAGATCCGGGCCCACCCCCAGGTACCTCCGCCACTCGATGGTCTCGCCCGTCGCGACGCTGAGCGACGATCCCTGCCCGGCCATCACCGGGCCGATCTCCGACAGCAGGTCCGCGAACACGTTCTCGGGGTAGCCGCCGGGGGTCTCCGCCATCAGCGCCAGGGCCTGCTCACCGCGATCGGCGACCACCCCCAGCCAGTCCGGACGCGCCGTGTAGGCGTCGCTGTCGGTCTCCAGGCCCATCCCCGGCCGCCACGGCGCGGAGACGTCGTCGGAGACCACGATGATGTCACCCACCGACAGCGACGTCTCGTCGTCCTCCCAGGTGATGGTCGTGTGCATCTCCAGCAGCGGGGTGTCCGGCGCCAGGATGTAGTCGGTGGTGATCGTCGCGGCGGCGTCGCCGATGAAGCCGGGGGCCTCCAGCGCTCCTTCGAGGAGCAGCATGGGGGCGGGAACCCCGGTCACCCGGACGATGGACGCTGTGCCCAGGCGGCCGTCCGAGAGCACGGCGATCTCGGTGGGATCGACCAGGCGGCCCATGCCTACCATCGCCGCGGTGTCGTCGATCATGTCGCGGCCGGGCTGATCGTCGGGCCGGGTGATGTCGGCGTCGATGACCGCGCCACCGTAGTCGACGTAGTAGGAGCTGTCGCGAACGCCCTGGATGATGAACGCGGCGCGATCGTTGTAGATCTTCACGTCGCCGAGCGCGCCCTCGGCGCTGATCCCGCCGAGGAGCGCGCGCTCATCGTCGACGACCCCCGCGCGGGTCCAGCCGGAGGCCAGACGCTCGGTGAGGTCCAGGGGGGCCTCGGCTGTGATCTCCGGGGTGGAGGCGCTGGTGCAGGCTAGGAGCAGGGGCCACATGATCACCTCGGCGGATAGGGTAGCAGGACCAGCAACGGAGAGTTCTCGTGGAAGCCACCACCCGCACGCAGATAGAGGCCGCTGTCTTCCGCCGCCTGCTGGCGCATCTCCGCGCGCACCCCGAGGCGCAGAACATCGATCTGATGATCCTGGCGGACTTCTGCCGTAACTGCCTGGCCAAGTGGGTCCGGGCCGAAGCTGCCGAGCGCGGCGCGGAGATCTCCTACGACGACGCGCGGGAGATGGTCTATGGGATGCCCTACGCGGAGTGGAAGGACAGACACCAGAAGGCCGCCACCCCGGAGCAGATGGCGGCCTTTGCGGCGCGACAGGCGGCGAAGGCTACCGCCGACTGACCCCCAGGCCGCCGCCGCCGCCCAGCGCGCTGGCGGTCTGGATGAGTGAGACGAGCTCGGTGTCGTCGTCCTCACCTGGGC
>CAYXGP010000166.1:12012-19072 GCA_964464515.1 uncultured Enterobacterales bacterium | reverse complement strand
GTCGTCGCTGTCTGCGTCGTAGTCGGAGACCGAGGAGCCGTCGCAGTTGCCGTCGATTCCGTCGAACCAGGTCTCGTCTTCGCCGGGGTTGATGCTGTCATCGGAGTCGTCACAGTCGGTGCCGGCCTCGACCCCGCTGCCCGGGTTGTCTGTGCCGTAGGCGTCGCCGTCCGAGTCCTGCATGCAGTCCGTGGTGGAGTCCGCCGAGGCGATCCCGCCATAGATGGTGGTATCGGAGTCATCGCAGTCGGTGCCGGTGTCGACACCGGAGATGACGTCGCCATCTCCGTCGGCGTCGTAGTCCTCGGCGTCGTCACAGTCGCCGTCGACGCCGTCGTACCAGATCTCGGTCTCGCCGGGGTTGATGTCCTCGTCGGAGTCGTCGCAGTCCCAGGACTGGCCATTGGCGATCAGGCTGTCGGTGAACCCGGTGACAGAGGCGTCAGGCTCGCGGCAGGTCGAACCCAACGGGCAGCAGCAGACGGTGGCGTCGTCGCCATAGCCATCGCCGTCATCGTCGTTGAAGTGGACGCGCGGGAGGGTCTCGTTTTCGTCGCACTCGGTGGCTGTGATGCCCGTGGTCGTTCCGCCGTCGTCCTCGCAATCTCCGGTGCCGCTGTACATCAGCGCCAGCGGCTCCTGCTCGGCGTCGATCTGCTCGGAAGAACTCTGCCATGTTCCGACCATGGCCCCGAGCACGAGGAGGCCGAAGATTGGTAGCCAGATGATCTCGGCCCAGCGTTTTGGCCTCATCACAACTCCCGGGACAGAGCTACCCGCGGCATACCAGAGAGGGCTGGCGGGTTGGCCCCCCCCACGGCCCTATCACCTTATCCATGGCGTCCGCGATCCTCGACCAGAACAAGACATTGCTTCCGGAGAAGCTCGATCTGCTCCCATTCCAGCCAGCGCCATTCTGCGATGGAGTCACCGATGCTCCGCTCGGTCGCCGGTTCCATTCCGTTCTTCGCCAGCGGGAAGCGGACCAGATCGAGGGTACCCGGCCGGGGCAGGCGCTCGTTCCAGGGGTCGCCGCCGTCCGGCGTGTAACGCAGGTAGGGCAGCGGAATCGACTGGCTTCCCGCGTTGGATTCGTCCTGCAGGCGCTCGGTGGAGAGCCAGGTGCGCAGCGCGTCACCCTCGATGCGCGGGACCCACAGACCGGCCTTGGCCTTGGCTACGCGGGGGGCCGAGACCGGGATCCAGATATCGACCTTGCTGTTCTGCCCAGCGGAGGTCCGACCGCCCCGCGGCGTGGTCTTGACGAATCCCGTCCGCACCTCGATGGGCAGGAGCCCGCAGTCGAGCTGCAGCCATAGCTCTTCGCCTCCATCCGGGAGGATGTCGCGAAGGCGCGTGGTGCCGATGGCCAGGAGGGCTCGCTGGGTGGGGCGCGCGTAGGTGAGTCGGTGGGCCAGCGAGCCGAACCAGATCCACGCGGAGATCGCGCTCATCTTCCTGGTGGTGAGCTTGCAGGCCTTCGCCACCCGGGCATCTCCGGCGCCGCCCCAGATCTTGAGCATGTCCTTGGTGATGGCCAGCATCTGGTTCACCGCGATCACATCCGGCACGGTGACCGTGCCCAGCGTGACCCAGCGCTCCATGCCGCTGATGCGCGCGTCGGGCACCATGGGGTCGCCGCGGTCCCACGAGACGGTGTCGGTGCGCTCGATGCTGTTGAGGACGTCGACGTCGGTGGTGAACAACGTCACCACCTTGAAGGTGAACGTGCGATCGCAGCGCCGGAACGACTGACCGCAGCGCACGCACCACTCGCCGGGCAGCCAGGGCTTGTCAGCGCTGTAGATCTGCCCGCAGAGCTCGCCCCAGAAGGTGGCGTTGTTGCAGGCGACGATTTTACCGCCCTTGGCCTTGATCTTGCCCCCCGCCGAGCCATGCCCGAGGGGCGCGCCGAAGCGGAGGAGATCGTTCAGCTTTGCGCCCATCTTCGACGGGCGGATGCGGCGATCGCGCATGCTCAGCGAGGCGACCCCGCTGATCAGCAGGAAGAACGCCCAGAGGTGGGGGGGGACGGCGCCGTCCCAGCTCGGGCGAAGGATGGCGCCCGGGAGGTACTGGTTGCCCGGGACACCGCCGATCTGGCAGACCAACCCCCCGCCGCCGTCCTCGCCCAGCAGCTCAGGGCTGGTGAGGTCGGAGGAGGTGACCCGAAGACCGCTCAGATCCTCACAGGCCGAGCCGAACGACGAGCGCACCGCGCCGGGCAGGTAGAGGAGGATCCCGATGGTGTAGAACCACCCCAGGAACATCATGGTCCACACCGCGCGCTTCCGCAGCAGGTACATCTGTCGGGAGGCCATCCAGCTCGTCACGGCTGTGCAGCCACCCAGGATGATGGCCAGCTCCAGGGTGGAGAAGGCCCGGCCTACGCTGGGCTCCGAGAGGGCGCTGTGCGCGAAGTTCCACGCCAGGGCGGTGACGATCAGCGGAACCGTGATCTCAAAGGCGCCTTCCTGGGCACGCCACGCGCCCAGCTTCTTGAGAGGCTTGACGCTCACGGCAGAGCCTGCTCAAGAGGACGGGATGAGCACGTCGCGGCGGGCGAGACTCTCACCGCCCGCCCCGAAGGGTCATCGCCCCCACGTCGCGATAGGGACCAGCGCCCTCCGCGGGGCCGATGAGCTGCAGGAGCTCGGTCGCGGCGCGCTCCACTGAGCCGTGGAGCTGTTCGAACAGGCCGTTGAGCATCCGGACTCGATCGAGCGTGGTGGTGGCGCGACCGCCGAGGGCGATCCGCGTGGCCTGGATCGCCGACGCGGCGACGGTCTGGTAGCGCACCCAGTTGCGCCCCAGCACCTGCCGATCCCAGACGGAGCCTTCGGGCTCGGCTCGCCAGACCGTCCGCTCCAATCCCTCGAAGCGCTTGAGGAGGATGCGGATGGCCTCGTGCTCAGGCTGCCAGATCCGGCGCAGATCGGTCGCCCAGTCGCGGCCGTTGCCCACCGATGAGGCGAGGGGGAGCAGGTAGGGGTGCTCCACCAGGGCCGCCGGGCCGCTGCGGACGAAGCCGAACCGCGCGCCGATCTCCTTCCGAGCGAAGACGACGTTGTCAGACGCGGCGGCGTGGACCAGCGGCTCGAGCACCAGCACACCCTGGACCGCCGATCGTTGGCTGGTGCTGGGCCACGGGACAGCCAGCGGCTCATCGATGGACAGCAGGTAGCGGCTGCCGTCGCGGCTGGTGATGAGTGCCTTTCCGGGGGTGATCACCACGCTCTCGGACCTGGAATTCGGTCGCCGGGTGCCGGGAGGACCAGCGTTGGCCCAGTCGCAGTCCATCTCAAGTCCGCTGAGGACAAGGCCGGTGGCGGCGGGCTTATCGTCGATCGCAGGCCAGGCCAGCTCGAGCCACGCTGAAAGCAGGTGATCGGAGATCGCGGCGATCGCCTGGAGCGAACGCAGATCGACGATCGCGCCTTCGACGGGTTGGAAGATGGTCTGGGAAGGAGACATCGGGTCCTCAGAGCAGCGGGGGCGCGGCGGTTCAGCTTGGGAGCGATTCGCGGTTCACGCGTTTTCAGCCTTGGCGGGCGTCATATCCCGCTGGCGTCGCCCCCTTGAGCAGGGTCTGAAACAACCGGCCGAACCACGGTCCATGCGGGCAGCAGGCGGAGTAGATCCAGGGGGAGCGGCTCCCCTTCCTGGACGTGGAGCAGGATGTCTTCTCGTTGTGGGGGGAACGCCGCGCCGTCGGTGGGTTGGTGGCGGAGGACGCCCCCCTCGATGCGGTACGCGGCTTGCCCGTCGCGGGAGCGGGAGACCCACCAGTCCTCCCCTCGGCAGGTGAACGCCTCGGAGGTGATCTGCTCCTCGGCCGCCGCGCCGCTGTAGACGCCGCGGACCTGTGGGGCTTCGCCAGCGGCGTCGAGGATCTCCTCGGCGCGCTCAACCGTTCCGCGATGGGGATGCCAGCGCGGGAGCAGCGCCACCAGACGCGCCAGGCACTCCGGGTCGTTGCGGTGGAGAGAGGACTCGACCCCGAACGCCTCGACGAGCTGGGCCAGGAGCAGCGGCGTGAAAGACCAGGGTGCCCACACCTGCTTACGCGCTGCCACCATCCACTCGGGACGGGCGAACAGCATCAGCAGCACCTCCCAGGCGGTGATGAAGCCCTCGGCCTGGGCATCCATGATCGCCTCGGCGATCGGCGGCGGGAGGAGTTGCCCGTAGGAACGCTGCTGGAACCGCGGGTGTCCGTTCTCCGGCGGGAGGCGGCGGCCCTTTTCGCGTTCGTCGCGGTCGAATCCCCGCTCGACCCAGCGGAGCCCGTCCAGCTGTCCTGCGGCGGCAGCATGTGACCAGGCGAGATCGGGGGTGCGCAGCGCGCGGGTGTCGTCCATGTTTCAGGGGTCCTACGGGGGCTAGTGGTGCTCGGCGGAAGTCCCGAAGGGGTTGAGTGCCAATAGTGCCCGCGAAAGCGGGCCGGGAGGGCCGTTCAGCGAGCGGCATCGGGGGCAAAGCCCCCCAACAAGGAGGCTTGTGGACCCGGGGAGCACCGTGTGCTCCCGCTGCGCACAGCGCAGCTGGTGGAGAGGATGCACACGTGCATTATCTCTGCCGAGGTCCACTAGGCGTCCTGCTCGAAGCGATCGATCGCCACGACTGCGGCGTTCAGCAGGAGTGTCGCACGGGGGGGAGCGTGTGTGCGCCCCCGGAGGTCGATCAGCTCTCCGCGCATGAGCCCGGGATCGAAGCAGGGGAGCACCAGCCCTTCGGGAAGGGAGTCGGTGGTCGTGCGCAGGGTGAGCGGATGAAAGCGGGTGACGATGGCGTCTCGGATGGTGGGGAGGCGCCGCGCGAGGACGCGCATGCGACGGCTCACCACCCGACGTGCCCAGACCAGATCCTCTGAGGAGAGGGGGCCGTCGCGGGAACCCAACACAACCAGGATGGTCTGTGGGCCTGCATGTTCGGCAGAGCGACGCGCGCTGCGAGTCTCCGGATCTTCAGCCCCGAAGGACTCCGGGACAGGCCACCAGGCCGTCGAGACCAGCGTGCGCTCGGCGTAGGTCCAGCAGCGAACCATCCATCCGTGGCCGCGGCTGCCCAGCGCCTGTCGCACCTCGCGCTCGAAGTCCGCAGGCAACACCGGCACGCCACTCTTGGGAGCGAACATCCGGTCGATCGCCGCCTCCGGAGATTCGCGCGCGGCGCCGAAGAACGTCCCCAGCGGATTGCGCACCGCGACGAGCGCGGGGACGATGTCGGCCGGCTGCTCCACCAGATCGATGGCCCCCGCGTCGACCAGGCCGTGCTCACCGTCGGTGCGTCGGTACCAGCTCAGTTGGATGTTGTCGGATGGGCGGAATTGGCGGAGCTGCCCCAGAGCATCCGGGGCGTTGAGCACCATCTCGCCGGCTGCGGGGTCGAAGCCGACTCCCTCCCAGCTCGTGAGATCGTCCTGGTCGGTCACTTCGAAGTGTGCGAGCCGCAGCCGGCGCAGGCGACTGGCGGCGCTGCGTGGGATGGGCTGCTCCAGGAGCTGATCGATGACCGTGGGAGAGACGAGATCTTCAAACAGCAGGCTGACGGCCTCGGGCACGTTGCGCTCCACGACCACCACCCGGCCGTCGCGCACCGCGGGCATGTTCGTGACCATCATCGCGTTCAGCATCACCGCAAGCGGGTCAGCGTCGGTGACGACCAGGAGGCTCTCGATGCTCCCGGGCACCGTGAGGTCCAGGGCGATGACCTGCACCAGTCCCCCCCGGCGGCGCGCGGGGGGCGCGGGTAGCCGCCAGACGATGGCCTCTCCGCCGCGGGCGAGCGGCTCGCCATCGACCCTTCCGCCCGAACGGCACCCGTACACCGAGATGGACGGCGCGTACCGAGGATCGTCGCGATCGACGACGAGGGCCAGACGGACGCTGGTCTGCTCTGCGCCGTCGTGATCGACGTGGACCTCGGTGATGGTCTTGTCGGCTCCTCGGGCGATGTCGAACCACATGCCGCTCTCAAGGGCCCCCCGGATCCAGCTCGGGTCCTCGGAGCCGCCCTCCAGGTCCGGGCGGAAGCGCCGGCTGACGGTTGGCCGCAGGGGCATGAGGTCGCCGTCCATGTTGGCGAGGGTCTGCCAGATGGTCTCGACCACCGTCTCGGGCAGCGGAGCAGCCTCTCCGACGAGGAGGTCGTCGGTGCGGAAGTCCTGCGGGACGTTGGGGATGAGGATCTCCCCCTCGGTCAGCCGGGGGTGCGGGCGGGCGCCGCGGAGCTGTCGGGGCAGCATGGCGTGATCGGAGATGGCCACCGGCGGTCGCCAGGTGCTCTCATCGAGCGTCCCCCAGTCGCCGGGGAGATCGCCGCCGCCCCAGACCCCGCCCGCAGCGACCCGCCGGAACGCGCCGCCGAGGTCGATCTCTGCGGTGATCGTCACCTGCTCGGCGGAGTTCTTCTCGAACACCACCTTGAGCCAACCGATGCGTCGCTCCGCGAGGCGCTCGATGACCCCCTCAAGCGAGGAGACGAGCCCGTCGGTGTTGTTGGTCATCACGACGTAGTCGATCTGCTCTCGCTCGAAGATGCGGCTGCGACCCGCGCGCCCCCGCCACATCTCGAGCGGGCTGGCGGTCTCTGCGGAGCGGGAGATCTCAAAAAGCTCGCCGCCGCGGATCGCGGCCATGGAGCGGACAGAGCCCTTGCACAGGGGGACGCTCTCTTCGACCGGCACGAACTCGATCGACTCGGAGGTCTCGGTCTGGGGGGTGAAGAGGCGACACAGATCAGGAAGGTTGGGAGGCTGGCTGAGCACGCCGGGTTGGGCGACCTCCGCTACCACCACACCCACGGCGGGCTGCGCGGGCCTCAGGTGACCACCCATCAGGTGGACGAGGTGGCGGACCACCGAGAACGGGTAGCGATCGAGCTGCTCCGAGAGAAGCTCTACCAGCCAGGCGGCCTGCTCGAGCAGCAGCCACGCGGGATCGGTCGGGTCGCGCTCCGCGTCAGCGTAGGCCGGCAGCCACTCGGAGATGCGTTCCCGCACGTCTGTGAGCAGCGCCTCGCGATCGAGCCGGAGAAGTCCTGGGGGGGGGACGCGCAC
>CAYXGP010000166.1:0-12002 GCA_964464515.1 uncultured Enterobacterales bacterium | reverse complement strand
GGCCCGGAAAGTCGGCCTGCTCGCCCTCCTCGGGGGCCCCGGCCCCTCCGCCCCCGCCCGGGGGGGGGCCCCCCCCGCCCCCGCGCGCCACCCCCCCCCCGGCCACCCCCGGGGTCCCCCCCCCCCGGCCGCGCCGCGCCCGCCCCCCTCTCCGTTTGTTGTTCACTCGAGGACGGCTTGCAGACTCATCTGGCTGCCGGGTGTCTCCACGTCCATCTGCACCTCCAGAGACACCTGAGTGCCCAGAGAGAGGAGCGCGGACTCCGCGAGCGGGATCTCCCGATAACGCTCTCCACCCGTCGGACCATCGCTCTGGACGAGCTGCACGGTGCAGTCTTTGACGGTGATGTCGGGTAGCCACTCGGTCATCGCGCGGCGGACACCCCGACGCGCCTGATCGATGCGGCTCTGTGTGGCGGGCTCTCCGACGAGCCGATCGATCTCACAGCCGAATTCGGGGCGCCAGGGGATCGTACCCTTCCGGGTGCCGAGCACCATCTGGATGCGCTCGATGGACGATGAGTCCTCGTCGAGACGAGAGTCTCCGATACCGAGGGGGAGAGCTGGATGGAGAATGATCACCCATTCACCTCGCGAGTTCACCCCCGCAGTGGCCTCCGCTAGAAGCGGATTGACGAGGGTGTAGGCGGCTGCCCCGCAGAGGCTAACTCGGTAGGCTGTCGGAGAAGAAGCGAATCGTGGTCATGTAGTCTTCGCCTCCCCCCGCCGAGTGGATGGTCTCGCCGATGAGGAACTCGGCGGCGAACGGCCAGCCCAGTGTCTTGGTGCCGCTCAGCTTGAGCATCGCGCCTGCGGCGGCGTCGGGTCGGCCCAGGCAGCGCAGGTGTCCGTTGAGGAAGCGCTCGCCGAGCCCCTGCAGGCGCCCCTCCGCGAGGGCCTTCAGATCGGAGGAGGCGGCGTAGGGTGCGTTGTCGATGAACATCTCCAGCTCGCCGAAGGCCTTCTTCGCCAGCGCTGCGCCGCCGGTGCCGCCGGAGATGAGCTTGAGCGCGCTGGTGGTGGCGCTGCCCTCCACCCACTTGGCCGTGACCTCGTCGTAGCCCTTCGCTGAGACCTTGGTGACCAGCCCTTCCAGCGAGTAGCCGATGTGGATCTCGGAGCACTCGTCGAGGTTGAGCGCGACGTTTCCGGTGGAGTTGTTCATGCGGCCGAACGCTACCTTGGTGGACTCACCCGGCTCGATGCGCACGAAGTAGTTGTTCTCGTCGGCGAAGCGCTTGAAGAGGGACGAGACGCGCTGGTTGAGGGCGGGAAAGTCGCCGCCGGTGCCGGCGGTTCCCTCGGCCTGCACCGTGAGCCCAGCGTCCTTGCCCACCGCCTCGACGAGGGCCGAGGCCGAGCCCGTGTAGGCCTTTCCGGCGTGGGCCTGTTTGACGCGGTGCAGCGACTCCAGCCCCTCCAGAACGAGAATGTGATCGCCGTCACCGACGATGGAGTGGCGCACCTCCACGATGTCGCCCTTGACCTTGCGCTCGCCAGAGTCACCCTTCATGGTGATCTCGAACTCTTCGCCGATCGCCGCGTAGCCCTTCATCGTCGACTCGACATCGGGCGTGCGCTTGAAGGCCATGCGCACCGTCAGCGAGTCGAGGCTTCGCAGCCCCTCGCGGAGCTCCACCGACTCGATGAATCCACTGGTCAGGGGATTCACGGCCTTGTTTTTGCCGATCTTCACTTCGATCGTCGGGATGGCCATCGTCGCGCCTCGGAGGGTCGGTCGGGGGTCACGCGCTCAGGCGATCTTGGTGCCCGCGTAGATGTCTGCTGCGGTGGAGGTCGAGTCGAAGGCCCGACCCTCCAGCTTGAGATCGATCTTGGCTCGCTTGGGCACGCCGTCGCCGTCGAACAGCGTAATCTCGAAGTCGATGCTCTTGACCATCCCCTGGAAGACCAGCTCCTGCCAGCTGAACATCACCACGGGGACCCGCGTGACGTCGTCGATCGCCTCGGGCACGGTCATCTTGTAGTACTTCTCGAGCGTGGGAAGGACTGACTCGGTGGTGGTGGACTCATCGATCAGGAAGGAGAAGCTGAGCTTGTCAGCGTCGACCTTCTTGAATTTGAGACCAGCGAAGCTCATCCCCATCTCGCAGCCCTGCTCGATGTTGACCGAGCGGGAGATCTTGAGGCTGGTGGGGTTGAATTGGAGCTCGAGCTCTCCGCTGCTCGCGCCCTCCTGGATCTCGAGCTTGGCCTTCTCGCAGTCGGAGGGCGGCAGGTAGGTGCCGGTGTAGGCCTGGTACATGGGGCGCCTCGCGTAGGGGGCTGTGCGTTACCGGTGCGGCCGCTGGACTCTATCTAGAACAGGGAATCGATGGCGTCATCGATGGAGTCTTCCACGTCGTCGATGGTGTCGGCGACCCAATCGCCGATCTCCTCCGCGGTGGTCTCGATGGCGTCGCCGCCCCACTCCGCGATGTCTTCTACCGCATCGCCGATGGCGCCAGCGCCAGCGACCCACTCGCTGATTTCGTTGTCGAACGCCTCGAGGGCGTCGCCGGCCCACTCGCCCAGGCTCTCCAGGCCACCCGCCGCGGCTGCGGCCGCAGCTGCGGCGACGTCGAGCGCGACCTCGGGCACGACCCACATCGACACCCGATCGCACAGAACGGTGAGCTCCTCGATGGGGAGGCGGCTCTGCGAGGCGTCGAGATCGGCGCCCTTCCATTTTGTGGGCCAGCAGTTGCTGAGCAGGAAGATGCGCAGCGGCCAGGCGTTGCGGGTGTACTGCAGGATGACGAGATCCTGCTTGAATTCCTGGCCGACCTCGACCCCGTCCATCCACAGATAGAGGTAGTCGCGGTCCATCTCGCCGGTCTTGAACGTGACCTCCGTCTTGTTCACCTTGCTGAACAAGAGGTGGGGGCCGTCGTTCTTACCGCCTTCGTAGTATTCCTCGGCCTCGACGCTTCGCGACAACCCCTCGATGCTCTGGAAGTCGCCGATCAGCATGTCTGGGGAGACCACCCGGAACGAGAACGAGATGTCTCCGGGTCGCTGACCGAGCAGGAGCGATCCGAAGGTGGTCGCAGCGGCGCCTGTGGCGGCTGATGAGAGGAAGGGGAGTGTAGACATGGCTCACACGACCTCGAGGGATGGGCGATTACCGGGTCGGACCGCGACACGGACAGTGATGTGCTGGTTCCAGGGGCGTAGCTGGGCCTGCACCTCGGCGGAGAGGCCCGGCGCGCGCGGATCGCGCACTGCCGAGCCCTGAACCAGGGGCGGGCCTTCTCCATCCGGTCCGACGATCAGACCCGCGCCATGGAAACCCCCAAGGACTCGCTGGAGCGAGACGCCGAGGGAGATGGCCTGCGCCTGATCGATGGTGGAGAAGACGAACGCCTCTGCGGCTTCGATCAGCACGCGGTGAATCAGCTTTGCGACGAGCACCGACGGCAGGGGCCACGCCCCCAGCGGGCGCCGGAACGTCGGCTCGGAGCAGATGCGTGCGCGATCATGCCGTGGAGCGAGCGCCAGGCGGATGTAGGCAGAATCGACCTCGGGCTCCGGAGCGAAGGGTTCCGCTGGAGCGACGGTGAGCTGGTCGAGTCGATCGCGGGGAATGGTCCGCCCCCGTGGCAGCGGGATGGAGAGGCCGGTGAACGCGGCGCCGATCTGACGAGGCAGCCCGATGATACCACCCGCAACGGCGGCTGCGGCGGAGCGCCAGCCGTGCCTGCGCAGAGCGAAGCGATCGCCGCTCCAGCGGCAGACCCCACAGTCCATCCCGATCAGGCGTCGGAGAAAGAACAGCTCGTCCTCGTCAGAGAGCGGCAGGGCGTCGATCAGCGCGAATTGGAAACGCTCGGGCCAGGAGGTCGACCAGCGGGCCATGGCCCGGAGGACGTTGCCCGCGCGAACCCGAGTCGGGAGGGTTGAGCGTCGCCCGACCACCGGCGGGCCGCCCATGTCCGGGAACAGGAGGAGCACACCGCGTAGATCAGCGAGGAGCGGATCGAGGGCCTGGTAGATGTCGTGGCGGTGGAACTCCCACGGTTTGGCATCGGCCATTCGGACCAGGACGATGTCTACCGACGGCACGCCAGCGGAGAGCATGGTGCGGATGGCGTCGCGGACGAGGGAGGGGGGGCGACCATCCAAGCCGGGAAGGCCGCTGAGATCGTTGCGGGAGTTGAGCCGGATGTGCTCGACTGCGCACTCACCGCGACCGAGGTTTCGGGTGCGTCGGACCAGCGCGCGGGGATACCGCTGGCTCAGCCAGGGTTCGTCCATTCCGGCGATGCCGATGACGCAGACATACGCAGCGCCGGGCTCCTTTCGCTTGGGAGCCACGTTGCCGATCTGTACGGTTACGCCTCGCCGTCGCAGGGCGGGCGGGCCGCTGCGGCCTCGAAACGTGCCGCTGGGAAAGGTCGAGGGAAGCCGACTCACGCGAGCATCCTGTGGTTCTCGACCCTGTGGTTCTCAACCTGACGGTCATTCTTGACCCGACGATCTTGCTCGTGATGGGTCGATTCACGACGGGACTCTTCGCGATGGGTCAATTCGCGATGAACCGAACCGCGATGAATCAAACGGTGATGAATCAAACGGTGATCAATCACATCGCGGCGAGCCACCTCACGCGGCTGTGCGAGACACGGCCGTGCGGGGTTCACTGCTTGCTGTCAAGGATGCGCTGGTTGATGGTGCTGACCTGGCCTACCCACTCCACTCGCTCTGAGTGTGAGAGGCAGAGGATCTCTTCCAGGCCCCAATGGAGATGGTATGCGATAAACGCAGCCTCTCCTCGAACCTGTTCGAGCGGATAGGCCATCGTCACCCCGAGGGGCCATCAGGCTCCGGGACAGCATCCGCGCCGTAGGTGATGCGGTAGACCGCGTACTCCAACGCACGCACGTCACGGGCGTGGAGTTTCTTGATGTCCGTGACGGTGATGAGGCGCTTGGGACCTATGCGGCAGACCGTACGGGAGAGGAGGAGAGTCTTGTACACAAGGTCGTTGGCGTGCTTGTTGTACTCGGCAGACATGCCGATGAACATTTCATCACCGCCGGTAACCGCGCGGACCTCGGCCTCTGTGTAGATGTTGCCGTCGTGCGCCTCGAACCCCACCGGGAGTTCTACAATCTCCCGATGGGAGACAGGCTTGAGACCGCTCATACGGGGCTCCAATGAACCTGTCGGAACAGATGAGCTGAGTGGTGGAGCCTGCTCAATCGAGCCAGGCTCCGCTCAACAGATCACGCCTCCTGGACGACCTTCTCGACGGAGAGCGTGATGCGCTCGACGGCGGTGTTGGATCCACCGGCGTCCATCTCGGGGAGCTCCCACTTGGAGGGGTACGCGTTGTACAGCGAGTACTTGCGGACCATGCTGCCGTCGTTGCGCAGATACTCGATGGAGACGGTGCGGCGGTCGATGTTGCCGTTGACGATGGACTCCCGCCAGGCGGCGAACTCGTCAAGACCGGAGTACACGCGCTCGAGAGTGATGTCGTCGAACGTGGTGCGGCCAGGGGCCTTGCGGACGTTGGCGTCGAGGCCGTGCTTGAACTCGATGTTCTCCGTGGTGGAGATGATCGAGGAGACCTTGATGAAGCCATCGAGGGGGTCGTTGATACCCTCTACGGACACGCGGAACTGAAAGGAGCCGATATAGTTGTTGGTCGGGTTGGCGCCGGGCATTGCGACCTCGATCGAAGCAGGTGTATGGGGCTTGTCGTTTTACCAGAAAAACGAACGGCCAGAGAAACAGACGGAGAAGCTGAGACAGCAACAGGCGGGTTGACCCCACCTGTGTTCTTTCTATCCGATGACGAGGGGAAATGCACTTCCCCCCGCCATTATAATTTGGGCTGCTGTTCAGCCCACAGGGACTCAGCCCTCGGTCACATCCGAGCGCATCGGGCTCTGCCGGAACCGAACGCGAACGAACTCGGCCGGGTACACCGGGCGGATCTCGACATCGACCGTCATCAGGCCGGCGCGCACATCCACGTCGGGGTTGTTCTCGGCATCACAGCGCACACTGAAGGCCTCCTGCCACGACCCGCCGTCGAGCATCCCCTGCATGTACAGGCGATACAGGAAGGCCGCGATGGTGCCCTTGAGATCGCCGCGGGTCTGCGGGGTGTTGGGGAGGAAGACCGCCCACTGGATCGCGTCGCGCACAGAGCGCTCGACGAACAGGAAGGTACGGCGAACGTTGATGTAGTTCCACAGCGGATCAGAGGCAGTCGTCCGGGCGCCCCAGATGCGGATACCCGCGCCGGGCCGATGCCGGATGATGTTGACGCCCTTCATGTTCAGCGCGCCCTGCTCCTTGTCGGAGATGCTGGTGGTCAGCTCTGCGCATCCGGCGACCTGCTCGTTGGCCGGCGCCTTGTGGACACCACCACCCGGCTTGAGGTCGGTGGCGGCGATGACGCCAGCGACGTGACCGGAGGGCGGGGCGATGACGTAGCGATCCTCGGGGCCCGTGGAGATGGGGTTGTCGACGATCAGCCAGGGGTGGTACGCCGCGCCGAAGCCACCGTCATCACGGGGCACGGAGCGATCGAGCACCTCGTCGGCCGAGTAGCCGGGGAACCGCAGCTCAGCGCACTCCGGCGTGGAGAGGGTCTCCAGGACGCCGACCTCGTAGGGAGAGTTGCCCTGGCTCCAGCGGAACTTGTTGACCTTGAGGTGACGCGGGGCGCGCGTGGTGAGGTACCGAGGCGCCTCGAGGACGGCGAACAGGTCGCCACGCCCGCGGGGGCCTGCGTACTCCAGGATGGCCTGCTGCCAGTCGAACTCCAGACCCGGGGCCGCCAGCATGGCGACGACGCCGATCCCGTCGAAGGAGTCCTCGAGGAACTTGCGCTTGTTGGGACCGGCGGCGCCGTGCGCCTGAACGATGATGGACGGGAACGCGGTCTTTCCACCGTTGGTGAAGAAGCCGGTGCAGGCGCACTCCAGGCGGTGCATGCCCGGATGGGAGCGGAGCCAGCGGTGCCAGGCTTCGCGGCCGGCCGGGTTCAAGGTCTCCCAAGCGGTCTGGGCCTTGGCCTCGGTGAACTTGGGGTCGTTCTTGCGGGCCTCACAGAGGACCTCGACGAACAGCTCCTGACCGAAATCACGCCGGAAGATCTCGAAGCCGTCGAGGCTGCTGACCGCGGGGGCGGACTTCTGCATGCGGCCCTGGATGCCCTCGAGATCGATGGTGACGGGCTTGCCGCCGGGATCGACCGCACCGAGCGAGCCGGTGTGGCTGACGCCCTGGCCGAGCGCAGCGCTCGCGATGTTCTGCACGACGAGCTGCTCGTCAGCGCCCCAGGACAGGTCCCACAGCGGCTTGCCAGCGTCGTCTGTCTTGACGCTCATCAGGGTGCGGCGGGCGCGCATGCGCAGGACGTCACCGTCGTTGGAGCGCATCGTGATGGCGCCAGCGCCGTCGGGGGCGTCGACGTTCCACTGACCGGGCAGCAGCTCTCCGACGAGATCGACAAGCTTGTTGCCGGAGGGCTTGGGCTTGGGCGCAGCAGCGACCTTCTTGCCCTTTGCGGCTGCCGGGGTGGCGGCGGCGGGGGGGGCCGGCAGCAGGGGCCGGAACGCGAGCGCTCGGGTCCACGTAAGCTGAAGCTGCTCCTCCATCGCGGGGAGGAACATGCCACCGGCCTTGCCGATTCCGGGGACGAACGAGGTCGGAAGGGTGATGATCCCGACGAAGCCGGTTTCAGTCGTCGACGAAGCGGCGACCGGGCGCGGTCCGGCAGAGATCTCTTCGATATAGACGCCAGGAGTGCGGTACTCAGGCATGTGTCATGCTCCAAATTCAGACGATTCTGACAGGGGGGTGAACAGTTGGTTTCGGAACGGCTTGGACGCCGTCCGGTGCCTCAGAACGCCGAAGTATCAAGATCCGCGATTCGGCCCAAATACTTTTTCGACCTTCTCGGCCTTGATTGGTGGCATTACGGTGACTGTGCCCGCCACAACCATCTGTGACAGTGCATGGCGAGCCGGTCCCATATTGAACTGGGTTCGAAGCGCCATCAGCGGCCAGCCGAAGGTACGATCGCCGTAGAGGATCGTTTTGTGGGGGGCTTCGATGCTGTGGGCAGCGGCCGCGGCCATCAGCAAACGCGCCTGGGAATAGGTGTCCCGCAGCGGTGAAGCCTGGAGGAGGGTGACATCAGCGTCATCGACAGGGGTATCGGAGTCAACAGGGGTATCGGAGTCAACAGGGGTATCGGAGTCACCGACAGGGGTGTCGATGGCCTCGGGATTCACCGCGGTGTCCTGTTCAGTTGATTTTGACACTGTCGCCCTTGACGGTGACGGCCTTGCCCTTGACGGTCAGGGCGTTGCTGGCCTCGACGTTGACGGTCTTGCCCTTGATCGTCATCCCGGCCGATGCCTCGGCGGTGATGTTCTTGGCCTTGACCGTCGCGTCCTTCGTTGCCTCGACGTTGGCGTTCCCGCCGGCGGTGACCGTCACGTCGCCCTTGGCGTCGATGATGATGTCCTTGTCGGAGGCGGTGATGGTGATGGTCTTCTCCTTGCCATCGAGCACGATGCTGACCGTCTCCTCCTTGGTGTAGAGCGAGATCTTCTCCTGGTCGTCGTCGAACAGGAGCGTGTGCCCGGAGGCGGTGGTCACCCCCTTGAGGGTGTTGGCAGCGCTGTCGTACAGGGTGGCTGGAGGCTTGGATTTTCCGTTGTACAGCACACCGAGGCACACCAGCTGATGGGGCGCGTCCTGGCTACCGCGGAGCACCAGCACCTCGTCACCGACCTCGGGCAGGAACACCATGCCGATGTCTTCGGCGCTGGCGTAGGGCTGGACAATTCGCATCCACGGAAGCTCGATGGCAGCTTTCGAGAAGCCCATCACTTCGACCTGGATGCGTCCATAGCCCTTCGGATCGTCAGTACTCTTGACGGTTCCGACAAAGAACGGAGCTACGGGAAGATCGTACGACACGAGACACCCGGGCAGAGGGGGCGGAGCGTCACCCGTGGTTCGCTATAGCGCACCGAGGAGTGTTCTGCCCTCACGATGGAGTCATCGGGATAGGGGGGAGCCCCTCCGCCCCACCCCTCACCACGGAAGATCCGCGCGATGCCCACCCGCACCCACGTCCGGTATGACCCCTTCACGTCCGTCGAGGACAACGAGACCACCGTCCTGATCGTCGGCCGCAAAGCGCGACTCCGGGACGGTGACTGGTCCGGGCGGCTGGGTCTCTCCGACGCGACGTGGGCGGCGATCCTCGAGAGGACCTCCGCGGGAGATCTCGGCGGCGCAGCGACCACCTGGGTCGGCGCGCGAAAGCTCATCGTGGGTGTGCTCCCTGAGCCCTGTTCTCGCCACAACACCCCGACACGCGCCTGGGCCATTCCTGATCTGGCGCGGAGGGTGGCGGGCAAGACGGACGCCGCGGTCATCCTGCTGGTGGACGAGCCCTCGCACGCCGCTGCGGCGGCCCTGGCTACGGCGCGCGGGCTCCCGTTGTTCCGCGCCAAGAGCGGAGAGGTTCACGAGCAGCGGGTGCGGGTGTGCGCCTTCGGCCCGTCCGGTCCCATCACCGATCCGGAGATCCAGTCCGGCATCGACGGCGTGCGTCTGGCGGCCCGGCTGGTCGATACTCCGGCGTGCGAGCTGCACACCGACGCCTTCGTGGAGGAGGCCCGCGCGGTGGCCGAGCGCACCGGCAGCGCCTGCACCGTCATCGACGGGGAGGCCCTCCGCGAGGGTGGCCTCGGAGGACTGTGGGGCGTGGGCAAGGCGGCGACGCACAAACCCGCGCTGGTCCACCTGTTCCATGATCCCGAGGGCGCCACCCGGAGCGTGGCCTGGATCGGGAAGGGCATCGTGTACGACACCGGCGGCCTGTCGATCAAGTCGCGCACCGGCATGCCGGGGATGAAGGGCGACATGGGCGGGGCGGCGGCGATCCTCGGTGCCTTCGCGACTGCGGCCACGCGCGGGGTGGATTACCGCATCCACGCCATCCTGTGCCTGGCGGAGAACTCCGTCGGTCCCGACGCGACCCGCCCCGACGACATCCTGCACATGCGCTCTGGAAAGACCGTGGAGGTCAACAACACCGACGCCGAGGGGCGGCTGGTGCTGGCGGACGGCGTGGCCTGGGCTGCCGCCGAGACCGATGCGGACCTGATCATCGACGTGGCGACGCTGACGGGCGCCGCGCTGGTCACCGCCGGCCGCGTACACTCGGCGATCTACTGCAACGACGCCATCGTTGAGGCCGCAGCGGTGGTCGCGGGGAAGGCCATCGGCGAGCCCTGCTTCCCGCTGCTCTACGCTCCGGAGCTGCTGCGCAAGGAGTACAAGAGCCACGTGGCGGACATGAAGAACTCCGTGAAGGATCGCGCGAACGCGCAGTGCTCGTGCGCCGCGCAGTTCGTTGGCAACCACCTGCCCACCCCCGCCCCCCGCTGGCTGCACATCGACATCGCGGGTCCGGCCTGGGACTCCGACAATCGCGGCACCGGCTACGGCGTGGGGCTCCTCACGGCCCTGGGGGCGGGACCGGCGCCCGCTTCATAGGTCGCCGGGGCGTTCGGGGCGGCTTCAGGAGAGCGCGCGTCTGATCGCTTCTTCGCCCAGTCCGAGCCGCCGACCGATGTCGAGCACGTGGTCGCGGTAGATCTGCACGCGGGAGAAGTGCGACAGCAGAGACGACGCCACGTCGGTCCACACCCGCGAGATCTCCACGTCGTCCAAGCCGACGGCGTGGGCATACCGAGCCACGATCGCGCGCTCCTGATCGGAGACCCGGCCGTCTGCGTAGGCCACCAGGACCAGGCTCTTGACCAGCGCCTCCCGTTGCAGCGTGCTCTCGAATCGCTCCAGGTGGAGCTGCCCGTCTCCCTCCGGGATCCCCGCGACCAGCTCGTCGATGAGCTCCTGCTCGCGGGGGTGGGCGCCGTCCACCGCGGCGACCTCTCGCATCGCCGCGGCGATGGTTCGCAGACAGGTGGCGTCCAGCTCTGCCATCTCGTTCATCATCTCGCGCATCGTGGGCCTCCGTATCGGGGGCGTATCCCGCCGACGGACCGCGGCGCCCTCGGCCGGCGGGTGCTCGACGCGGGGGTGGTCCGTTACATCGCACTCCATCCCAGCCACCCGAGACGCCGTTGCTGTTCGTTCGTGATGTCCAGACGCTTCGCTGTCCCCGCTGCGGGGCGTCGATGGTGTTCCAGGGGACCAACCTGGAGCTGGTGGTGATGGACGGGGTCCTGACCTGCGGCCCCTGCCGGCTGGCCTGGCTGGTGGACGACGGTGTCTGCTGCCTCATCGAGGGGGAGACCTCGGCGCGCTCGCTGCGGGGTCGACTCCAGGCCGGACTCCCCCGCCTGCGGGAGCCCATGCTCGGCGCGGGTCTGCCGCTGCTTCAGCATGGCAGCGGCCTCGGCGCGCTCACCGCCCGGGTGGACGAGCTGCTCGATCTGCCGTCGCTCGCGGAGGGGGCCTCGGTGCTGGAGATCGGCGCGCGCGGCGGCGCGCGGCTGGCGGCGATGGCGGAGACTCGCGCAGACCTGGCGGTCTGGGGAACGGATCACCGGCCTGGGAACATCGCCCTGGCGCGCGAACACCTCCGTCCGGACGTGGCGCAGGCGCCGAAGGCGCGGCTGCTGATGTCAGCCCCCGATCGGCTGCCGCTCCCCGATGACCAATTCGATCGGACGATCGAGGTGGGTGGGCTGATCGGCGGCGCGAACGGCGGCGCGGTGCTCGCTGAGATGGCGCGGGTGACCCGCTCCGGGGGGCGGGTGATCGCGGTGGAGCCGGGTCTCGACCCGGCGGCCTCGGCGTGGCAGCGCGAGGCGTTTCGGCTGTATGTCCTGGGCGATGCGCCGCCGGAGCTGGCGGAGCTGGTCCCACAGGCGGCCGGCGAGGTGGCGATCACCCAGCTCGATTCGTTTCATCGCGCGCTCTCGTTCCGCGCGTGAGGCCGCTCCAGGGAAAGAAGTCTCCCATGATCGGCGTGAGGGCGGCCCCGCGTG